>CAITJF010000062.1 GCA_903892645.1 uncultured Nitrosomonadales bacterium
CCCTGCGCCAGCCACTTGGCTTGCGGTAATTTCTTGGCTTCGCGCTGGAATACTTCGACGAACTCGCGCCCGATGATTTTGCGCTTTTTCTCGGGGTCGGATACACCCGTCAGATGATGCAAAAACTCCGTGCTGGCGTCCACGTGAATCACCTTCATATGCAGGTGATTGGCGAAAGTCTCCATCACCTGTACACCTTCGTTGAGGCGCAGCAGGCCGTTGTCCACAAATACGCAAGTGAGTTGATCGCCGATGGCGCGATGAATCAATGCCGCCGCCACCGAAGAATCTACTCCGCCGGACAACCCAAGAATAACCTCATCGCTGCCGACCTGGGCACGGATTTTTTCCACAGCTTCAGGGATGTAGTCCGGCATATTCCAATCCTGCCTGCAGCCACAAATGTCATGCACGAAACGGTTGAGCAGCACCTTGCCCTGATGGGTGTGGGTGACTTCCGGATGGAATTGCAGCGCATAGAAGCGGCGCGCCTCATCCGCCATTGCGGTGATCGGTGTCGCCTCATTGGAAGCAATCACGGCAAAGCCCGGCGGCAGTGCGGTCACCTTGTCGCCGTGGCTCATCCATACATCCAGCAGGCCATGGCCTTGTCCGTTGGTTTTATCCTGTATGCCATCAAACAGCTTCGAGTGGCCGCGTGCGCGGATTTCCGCATAACCGAATTCGCGCACCTTGCCGCTTTCCACTGCGCCGCCCAGTTGTGCGGCCATGGTCTGCATGCCATAACAGATACCCAGTACCGGCACACCGAGTTCGAACACCGCTTTCGGTGCTTTCGGGGGTTCGTCTTCGTAGACCGAGTTCGGCCCGCCGGAAAGAATAATCCCGGTCGGCTTGAATTCGCGGATGAATTCATCGCCTACATCGAACGGGTGCAGCTCGCAATACACATGGGATTCGCGCACGCGGCGGGCAATGAGCTGGGTATATTGCGAGCCGAAGTCGAGGATGAGGATTTTTTTATGAGCAGTCATTAGTCGCTAGACGTTAGTTGGTGTTGATGGATTTTTGCAGGCCTTTGAGCATCTTGCAGAGACGGGTTGGTTTAACTAGCAACTAACGTCTAACGACTACCAACTAGTCAATATGATAATTCGGCGCTTCCTTGGTGATCTGCACATCGTGCACATGCGATTCGCGGATACCGGCGGCGGTGATCTGGACGAACTCGGCTTTGGTGTGCATGGTGGCAATATCCGGGCAACCCAGATAGCCCATGCTGGCGCGCAAACCGCCCATTAATTGGTGAATCACCGCCAGCGCACTGCCCTTGTAAGGCACGCGCCCTTCCACCCCCTCCGGCACCAGCTTGTCCTGATTACCCTCATTGTCCTGGAAATAACGGTCGCTGGAGCCCTGCTGCATCGCGCCTATGCTGCCCATGCCGCGATAAGACTTGTAAGAACGGCCTTGGAACAATTCCACTTCGCCGGGCGCTTCTTCCGTACCGGCAAACAGGCCTCCCAGCATCACCACGTGCGCACCCGCCGCAAGTGCCTTGGAAATATCGCCGGAGTAGCGTACCCCGCCGTCTGCGATCAGTGGCACACCGGAACCCTGCAATGCCTCGGCCACATTCTGGATGGCGCTGATTTGCGGCACCCCCACCCCCGCGACGATGCGTGTGGTACAAATGGAACCGGGGCCGATACCCACTTTGACGCCATCCGCGCCATGATCCAGCAGCGCCTTGGCCGCCGCACCGGTGGCGATGTTGCCACCGATCACTTCGACCTGCGGAAAATTTCTCTTGACCCATTTGACCCGATCCAGCACGCCTTGTGAGTGGCCGTGCGCAGTATCCACGATCAACACGTCAACGCCGGCTTCCACCAGCAGCGCGGTGCGCTCGTCCGTTCCTTCGCCCACGCCAATCGCGGCTCCCACACGCAAACGCCCGAGCTCGTCCTTGCATGCCTGCGGATGCTCACTCGACTTGAGAATATCCTTCACGGTAATCAGGCCGCGTAACTCGAATGCATCGTTCACCACCAGCACACGTTCGATGCGGTGCCGGTGCATCAGGCTCCGTGCCTCTTCACGGCTGGCATTTTCCTTGACCGTAATTAACCGCTCGCGCGGCGTCATGATGTTCTGGATCGGCTGATCGAGATTGCTTTCAAAACGCAAATCGCGGTTGGTGACAATGCCGACCAACTGCTTGCCCTGCACCACCGGCAAGCCGGAAATCTTGTGCTGACGGGTGAGGTTAAATACATCGCGCACCGTCATTTCGGGCGTAACGGTGATGGGGTCTTTCACTACCCCGCTTTCAAAACGCTTGGTCTTGGAAACCTCCAGCGCCTGCGCCTTGGCGGCCATATTCTTGTGCACAATGCCGATGCCGCCCTCCTGCGCCAAGGCAATCGCCAGGCGCGCCTCGGTAACGGTATCCATCGCTGCGGACAATATGGGAATGTTCAGGGTGATGTTGCGGGTAAGCTGGGTGCGCAGGCTGACGTCACGCGGCAGCACGTTGGAATACGCCGGAACCAGCAGGACATCATCAAAGGTTAGCGCCTTTTGGGTAATACGCATGGTAAACGCCCTCTGCAAAGCGAGGCATTATAACAAAGTTAGGTTGATAATTTTGCATGTGTGAAGCGCCATGAGCTAATTACCTCCTTTTGAAAGGCTCTCATGGCTTTGGCCCTGTCCGATTTGCGATGCTTCACTTCGAATACGGCGAATTGATTTGGGGCGACCCTCTGTTAAGCACTATAGGTCTGGTTATAAGCAGCCAGCGCCTGAGCTACCTGCCCCGTAGGCTTGGCTGCGTTGCCGGTGCCGAACTCTTTCTGCAATGAGTCCTTGTTATCCGCAATGAAATGGATGGCGCGATTCAGATTGTCGAGCTGCTTCAAGATAAAGTTGCCGTCCGAATTGAGCAAGCTTGCCGACTTGGTAAAATTCGCGCTGAACTCCTGCACCGTATCCACGACGCCCTGCTTGTTGGTCGCCAGCAGCGAGTCCAGTTTGGTGATGTCCAGAGAGGCCAGCCGGGTATTGGAGTCAATAGTGATGCCCAGATCACTCAGGCCATGCACACCATCCTTGATTCCAAAGAAATGGTTGTTAACGTTCTGCTCCAGCTCGAATTGGGAAGCCCGCGCTACCTGCGTGTCAGCCAGCAGTCCGCCTTGCTGAATGTCTGGATTAAACCGCTGAATCCAGCTGTTGTATTCGCCCGCGAAGCCATGCAACTGGGACTTTATGCTGTCATTGCCGGTGGATAACGCAATGCTGCCCAAGCTTTGGCCTGCATCCTTCATCTGGAAAACATAGGATTTCATCTGGCTCAGTTCCGAGAATTGGGCTTTGTAGGAAACATCATCTTTATTGATGACGGTCATCATCTTATAGGCCGATTCCGGATCGCTCAGCGCCATATTGCGGCCTGCAGGGGAGAGGCCTTTTATGTTGCTGCTCTGGTTTATGGTGCTGCTCTGGGTAAGCAGGAATAACGGGTCTGAAGATAATTGGCCGGGTGCTAATTGGTCATACTGGGCGCTGTTTGAAGCCAGAAGCGAAAATATGGTTGCCCACGAATCGTCACGCTTGGCGCCAGCGGGCGAACTCATCAGCGAACTGAGCATCTGCGATTGCATGAGCGAGATGGAAGCGGATGAGATATTCATGTGGCTTACCCCTGTGGTTATCTACTGGTCTGGTATCTGCTAAAACTGGCGACACAGCACGTATGCTGTTACCAGACTGCCACAAATCAGTTTTGCCCATCGCTGGATTAACGGCATTTTTAGATGCTTGTTTTTTGTTTTACCGGGCGGTTTCAAGCACCAAGCGCAAAAAGTGCAGCGTATTACGACAACACCGCTCACTTTCGTCCTGGCAGGCGCGGATAAGGAATTACGTTGATGAATATTTGTGTTGAAACTTGGCCCGTCACGACAAGAAAAGTTTCCTCGCTGCTGCTTCCTTGAGCGTGTCGTTGATTTCGCGCATGACGCTGTTCAGGTCGACCGGTTTCTCGACACGCTCAAAGCACCCGGTCAGCTGGCTTTCCGGGTGTAGCTGGCTGCTCTGGTAGAGCGACCATATCTCCATGCCATAGTCGGTGGACAGCAGCTCGGGCGAAAATTGGCCGAAATAAGTGGCCAGATTCTCGACATCCCGCAGCAGCATTTTGCAGGCCTGGTTGTTGGCGGCCGCGTCGATGGCTTGAGGCAGATCTATGATGACGGGCCCTGTGCAGTCGACCAGCACATTGTATTCGGACAGATCGCCGTGGATGATCCCGGCGCACAGCATGCGCACCACCTGCGTGATCAAGATGCGGTGGTACTCGCGGGACAGCTCCTCCGTAAGCACCAGATCGTTGAGCCTCGGGGCGGCGTTGCCCTCGCTGTCTGTCACCAGCTCCATCAGCAGTACGCCCTCATGAAAGTTAAACGGCTTGGGCACACGCACACCGGCGGCGGCGAGTAGGTACAAGGCGTTCACCTCGGCATTTTGCCAGGATTCTTCCTGCGCCTTGCGCCCATAGCTGGTGCCTTTTTCCATGGCGCGGGCACGGCGGCTATTTTTCACTTTGCGGCCTTCGGTGTAATCCACGCTCTGGCGAAAACTACGTTTATTGGCCTCTTTGTAAACCTTCGCGCAGCGTATCTCCTCTCCGCAGCGCACCACGTAAACCATAGCCTCCTTGCCGCTCATCAGCTGACGGATGACCTCATCGACAAGGCCATCCTGGATCAGCGGTTCAATTCTTTTCGGGGTCTTCATGGATGGCTAAAACTGCTCATGCGGCATCAAATAACGCCATTGCCCCGGCGGCAATTTGGCCATCGACACGCGCCCGATGCGGAGCCGTTTCATGGACAGTACCTGTAGCCCGACACTCTTGCACACATGCGCAATCTGGCCGGGTCGCACCCCCTTGAGGGCAAAGCGCAGCCGGGTTTCGTTTTGCCAGCTGACCTTGATCGGGGGCAGTGGCTTGCCATTAAAACTGAGCCCGTGGTTGAGCAGCTTGAGTCCATCGGGTGGCAATTCACCCGCGACCTCCACCACATACTCCTGCTCAAGCGTGGCGGCATCGTCCTTCAACTTGCGCGCCACGCGAAAGTCCTGGGTAAACACCAGCAAGCCGCTCGCATTTCTCTCCAGCGGCATGCCCTGCGTCAGTCGAACAAAATGTTGCTTGAGCAGGTGGATGCCGGAATGGTCATCAGCCGCCCGCGTATCGGCGCAAATCAGTTGCTGCGCGGCGTTGGCATCCATGCCCGGCGGCAGGTGAAACAACATGGTCACCGGCTCAACAGGTATCAGGCTGGCTTCGGGATGGAGCTCGACCTTCTGCTGCAACACCATGAACTGCGGCTCTTCCACCACCTGCTCATCCACCGTTACCCAGCCACCTGCGATATAAAGCTCAGCCTCCCGGCGTGAGCAGGAGACTAATTCGGCGAGACATTTTGCGAGACGAACGGGAGCAGTCATGACAAGGGCATTCTGGAAACAAGGGGCGCATTGTAAACGCTCAAGGGTGGCTATCCCCTGTAAAATGAAGGCGTGGACACCATTAAAAAACCCGCAAGCCCGCCCAATCTGGACGGCATCACCCTTGAAGCCATCGTCACTCACCTATCCGAGAGCATGGGCTGGGAAGCGATGGCTGCCGCCGTGCCAGTGCGCTGCTTCACACACGACCCCAGCATCAAATCCAGCCTGAAATTTTTACGCAGAACACCGTGGGCGCGCAAGAAAGTGGAGCAGCTGTATTTGCAACAAGCTCAAGGCCGCCGTTAAATCTGATTCTTCACGCATGAATAGATGTCTATTGCGACTAGCAGCAATGTGCCTATTCTGTTGAAAAACTATTTTTGCAGCTCAAAAATCACCGCTTGAAAAACACTGGCCTCATAGAACGCTCTACAATCGACGAACGCCTTTCGATTGATGGTTTGATGACCCCCAAA
>CAITJF010000063.1 GCA_903892645.1 uncultured Nitrosomonadales bacterium
CTCGTTCTTCTCAATCCGAAGTTCACCTGAGGTAGTTATAGCGCGGTGTTAAGGAAGGGTAAGTATTGCTTCCCGGTGCTCAGATTCATCTCTTCTGGCGCACCAGCCAGTCAGGACACAGAACTTCAAGCTTGCTTTAACTAAATGGGGTAGCTCAGCTTCACATTATTTTTGAAGCAACCATGCCACGCTATCCAGGCATTTGAAAAACAAAAACCCGTGCATTGAGCTGCACGGTTTTTTATTTTGTTGTTGGCGGAGAGGGGGGGATTCGAACCCCCGTCAGGATATTATCCTGAACACGCTTTCCAGGCGTGCGACTTAAACCGCTCATCCACCTCTCCGGAAGGGCGCGCAGGATAAACCAGAAAGGGGTTTGCCGCAACCGCGCAGCATCAACTGAAATGGTTTTTCCACTCGCGTAGTACGGTAAACACTGCCGTCTCATTTTCTGATACGAGTTTGAGGCCAGTCTGGCGCTCCACGTTACGAATGACTTCTGCTTCAGTACAGCGCAGAAAGGGGTTGGTGGCTCTTTCCAGCGCGATGGTTGAGGGTAGGGTAGGCTGTCCTGCGGCACGTAGCGCGCGTGCATCCGCTTGGCGTTGTTTGAGCAGGGCATTGCCCGGTTCGCAGGCCAGGGCGAAACGGATGTTGGCTTCGGTGTATTCATGCGCGCAATACATGCGTGTGTCACCGGGCAGGTGCGCCAGGCGTTGCAGTGAATGGTGCAGTTGCGCCGCTGTGCCCTCGAACAGCCTGCCGCAGCCGCAGCCGAACAACGTGTCACCGCAAAACACGGCCCCCATGCCCAGATAGGCGATATGCCCGCGCGTATGGCCGGGAATGTCGAGCACCTCAAGCCTGATACCCAATTCCGCAATTGTGACCGCATCACCTTCGCCGACTGGATGGCTGATGCAGGGAATGTTTTCATGCTGTGGCCCATACACCGGCACGTTGTATACTTGCGCCAGTTCGCCGACGCCGCCGACGTGGTCATGGTGATGGTGGGTGCACAGGATGGCGGCGAGTTTCAGTTTGTGTGTATCGAGATAGGTACACACCGGTGCGGCGTCACCCGGATCGACCACTACGGCATGTTGCCGGTCGTGCAGCGTCCAGATGTAGTTATCCTGAAAGGCGGGAATGGGAACGATGTCGAGCATGGGGCTATATTTGAGTGAAACGGTACTGCATGTCAATCGCTAATACACTAAACGATTGGTTTGCCACGCCGCAGGGGCAATATCTGCTGGCGCGCGAGCAGGCTTTTTTAGACCACAGTGTGGCCGATGTTTTCGGCTTCAATGCACTACAATTGGGATTGCCGGAACATGATTTTCTGCGCAATAACCGCATGCCGTTGCATGTAATGGCGGGTAAAGAAGCGGGGGTGCAAGTGCGGCTGGAGGCAGGCGAGCTGCCATTCGAATGCGGCAGTCTCGATCTGGTGCTGCTGCCGCATGTGCTGGAATTCAATGCGCACCCGCACCAGGTTTTACGCGAAGTGGAACGGGTGCTGCTGCCGGAAGGCCATCTCATTATCAGCGGATTTAACCCGCGCAGTTTGTGGGGCATACGCCGTGCAATAGGTTCGCAGATGGGCTACCCCTGGTGCGGCAATTTTATTGCTTTGACGCGCCTGAAAGACTGGCTGGCGCTGCTCGGATTCGAGGTGGTGGCGGGTCGCTTTGCCTGCTACGCACCGCCGCTCACTAATCCAGGCTTGTTAAATCGTTTTTACTTCATGGAACCGGCGGGTGACCGCTGGTGGGCGGTATGCGGTGGAGCCTATTGTTTACAGGCGATCAAACGCGTGCCCGGCATGCGCCTGATCAAGCCCAAATGGAACGAAGGGCTGGTCGGCAAACTGCTGCCTGCGGCACCCAAGCTGAACCGGGAAGTATCGCAGCGAACGAAAACGGAATCCCAGTGAGAGCCAAGGCGGCATAAGCTGAATTTATTTCAACTCGCCATTGCGGTCAGGCATTTTCCTGGCTGCAAGCGTGAGTTGGATCAGGAATACGATGAGTGCTGCCATCGCCAGCAACAGCCCGCCACGCCAACCCAAACCAAGCAGGACGCCGCCAGCGAGAAACAGCATGCCACGGATGCCGCCGGCCAGCCCCAGTTTTTGCCGGGTTTGTGCGTGCCATGCGGTTTGCGGGCCGGGCCGGGCCCATACCGGCAATAATTGGCTTGCTGCGCCGGTAACCAGCGGAAAAAGGAAGGCGAGAATGAAAGCATGGGCGGTGCCGGTAGCACTTAGAATGCCGCCCGCATGCAGCGTGCCGAACAGCAAGGTGGCAGCGAACCCGGTTAGCGCCACGGCGAGCGAAGGCACGGCGCCGTGCAAATGCCGAATTTCACCGGCATAGAGGGCGAGCCAGGTCTTGCCTAGGCGAAGCAGCGGAACCGTCCACATCATCGCACCCAGCCAGGCAAGCGGCTTGAGCCAGGCGGCGCCGGCTGCGATCAGCAGCGTGCCGCCGAGAGCCCATTTCAGGTCTTGGCGCAATCGGGCTGCGGCCTGCGGGTCGAAACGGCCGACTGCAGTGGGTAGCAGCACTTGTAGCGTGGCAATGGCAGTCAGGCCGACGAACCCCAGCACGTTGAGGTGCAAATGCAGGCGCTTTAGCGCAAGGCGCTGCTCAGGCCACAGCGCCATCGCCGCCACCGCAGCCAGCGCCAGCATCAGGCACGCAATTGCGGCGAGATACCAGTGCAGGCAGGGGTGAGGCTTGTTTAAAGGGCCCGATGCGCGGCTTGTGATCCAGTAGAAAAAAATTGCAGCCGCGACGAGCGCAACAAAAGCGGCAAGATAATAAACTTGGTTTGCCGCGGCGAAGGAAAAAACCGCCAATGCACCTGCCGCCAGCATAAGCACCGGAATGGCCCGCACGCCAGCCTGAGGAGCGGCGCTACGCGTTAGCACCGGCACGAAATGGGTCATCGCCCCAAGGATCAGCGGCATGATGCCTATCGCGAGGGCGAGATGGATATGGGCAGCTGAAGGCAGCGGAAATGCCCAAGGCAAGATAAAGGCGGCGGCGAAGCCCGCCATCGCCGTCAGCACTAGTGCGACCAGCATGCCGGGGTCATTTGCGGGTGAACTTGATTATGCGCTGACATACTGTGAGGCATTTTGTTTGTTGAATGCAGGCTGGGTGGTAATGGTTACATTTTAATCCATAAGGATGTAGCAACTGTGTATCTGTTAAAATTTGTTTGGGTTTATGCAGTGCCGGGATAGCCAATGAGCGAAGACGTGGTGGAAATATTTACTGACGGGGCATGCAAGGGCAACCCCGGTGTAGGCGGCTGGGGTGCGCTGTTGCAAACCATGGGCAAGGAACGCGAGTTGTGCGGCGGCGAGGCGCATACCACCAATAACCGCATGGAGCTGATGGGCGCAATCTGCGCACTGGAGGCGCTGAAGCGCCCCTGCCGGGTGATTCTGCATACCGACTCGAAATATGTACAGCAGGGCATCAGCGTGTGGGTGCACAACTGGAAACTGCGCGGCTGGAAGACTACCGACAAGAAGCCGGTGAAAAATGAAGACCTGTGGCGCAGGCTCGACGAACTGGCAAGCAAGCACCATGTGCAGTGGGTGTGGATAAAGGGGCATGCCGGGCATGATGGCAACGAGCGCGCGGATCAATTGGCTAACCGCGGGATAGAAAAACTATTGAGCGGGGGCGCGACATGAGACAAATCGTACTGGACACTGAAACTACCGGACTTGATTCCAAGCAAGGACACCGCATTATCGAGCTGGCTGCCATCGAGTTGTGCAATCGCAAGGTTTCCGAGCGGCGCTTTCACCGCTACCTTAACCCGGAGCGCGAGATTGACGCGGGTGCGGCGGAGGTGCATGGCCTGACGCTGGAGCGCCTGCAGGATGAACCCCGATTTGTGGAAATCGCACCGGCGCTGCTCGAATTCATCAGCGGCGCGGAACTCATCATCCACAACGCGCCGTTCGATGTCGGCTTCCTGAATAAGGAGCTGGAACTGGCCGGACTGCCTGCATTGGGCGACCATTGCCCCAGCATAATTGATACCCTGAAGCTTGCGAAAGACCTGCATCCGGGCAAGAAAAACAACCTGAATGCGTTGTGTGACCGCTACCAGATAGACAACTCGCACCGCACCATGCACGGCGCGCTGCTCGATACCGAACTGCTGGCGGAAGTTTACTTGGCCATGACGCGCGGACAAGAGAGCCTGCTGGGCGACGGGTGCGATGAACGGGAAGAGCAGGCTGCTGCGTTACTTAGCGATATGCCGCGCTTGGCTGTGCGTGTGCTGCTTGCGACGGAGGAGGAACTGGCGCAACACGCGCAGCAGTTGGTGGACATCGACAAGGCCAGCAAGGGTGCCTGCCTGTGGAAGCAAATGGAGTCGCAAGCATAGTGTCCAAAGTAGCAAAGCGACTTCTGCTGTTGGTGAGTGTTATTCCGCTGCTGTACCTGTTCGTCTGCGTTCGCATGTGGAGTACGCAACGGCAACATATTTTCGAGCCGGAACCGTTGCTGCAAACCACGCCGGACAGGAACGGCATGCGTTACGAAGAAGTGCGTATTCCATCCGGCAATGGTGCTGAGCGCGGCGAATTGTATGGCTGGTGGATAGCGGCAGTTCAGGCTCGTGCACCTACGCTACTCTACCTGCACGGCAATTTCCGCAATATCAGCTACAACATCGAGCAGGCCGTGCGGCTGCATAAACTGGGATTCAACGTACTGCTGGTGGATTATCGCGGTTATGGCAAAAGTAGCGGCGGTGAACCGACCGAGGCCAAGGTGTATGAGGATGCCGAGGCTGCATGGAATTACCTCATCAAGCAACGCGCCATGGTGCCGCAACAAACTTTCATTTACGGCCATTCACTGGGCGCGGCGATAGGTATTGATCTGGCTGTGCGCCATCCCGAAGCGGCAGGCGTGATTGCCGAGAGCGGTTTCACTTCCATGCCTGCCATGGGCAAGCGCGACTACAGCTATCTGCCGGTGGAATGGATACTGAGCCAGCGCTTCGACTCACTGGATAAAGTTGGCAAGCTGAAAATTCCGGTGCTGTTCATCCACGGCACCTGGGACAAGAAAGTGCCCTATCAGATGAGCCAGCAGCTTTTCGACAAGGCGCCGCAACCCAAGTTTCTGCAACTCATCGAAGGCGGCGAGCACAGCAACAACGGCGGGATCGTGTGGGTGGAATACCGCGATACCTTGAATGCGTTTGTGCAGAAATATGCGCATTGAGGCGACCGGTGCCGGAACAAGATAGCCAGCGAACCATCGCATCGAATGTGGATGTGCTGATTATCGGTGCCGGTGCAGCCGGCATGATGTGCGCCATCGAGGCTGCGCGCCGTGGCCGTTCCGTGCTGATGCTCGACCATGCAAAAAATCTGGCGGAGAAAATTCGCATCTCCGGTGGTGGGCGCTGCAATTTCACCAACCTGAACACCAAACCGGAAAACTACCTGTCCCACAATCCGCATTTTTGCCGTTCCGCATTGGCGCGCTACACGCCGCAACATTTCATCGCGCTGCTGCAACAGCACAACATTGGCTACCACGAAAAAATGCTGGGGCAATTGTTCTGCAATGACGGGTCGGAAGCGATTATCGGAATGCTGAAGAGTGAATGCGATACGGCGGGGGTGCGCTGGTGCGTGCCGTGCAAGGTCGGCGAAATCAAATACTCCCCTCTCCCGCATGCGGGTGAGGGGTGGGGGGAGAGGGTAAGGTTCCACGTTAGCACTTCGCGTGGCGAATTCGATGCCGAGTCACTGGTGGTCGCCACCGGCGGCCTGTCCATTCCCAAGGTCGGCGCAACCCCCTTCGGTTACCACATTGCAGAACAATTCGGCATTCCCATGACCAGCCTCAAACCCGGCCTGGTGCCGCTGAGTTTCGCGCCGAACGACTGGAAGCCCTATGCCGATCTGACTGGTGTTTCGCTCGATGTGGTGGTGAGATGCGGGAAACGTTCATTCAGAGAAAATCTATTGTTGACGCATCGCGGTTTAAGTGGTCCGGCCATCCTGCAAATCTCATCCTATTGGGAGCCGGGCCAGCCGCTGCACATCAACCTGCTGCCGGAAAGCGACATGGCGGAATTGTTTGCACAGCAGCGCGGCAGCCGCATGCTTCTCAGCAATTTTCTGGCGCAATATCTGCCCAAGCGTTTTGCCGAAATCTGGTGTGCGCAGCTGGCAGAGGATACGCTCGCCGAAAGCAAACCGCTCAACCAGTATGCGGATAAGGAACTGGTAGCGCTTGCCGCGAGGCTGCACGATTGGCAGATCACACCGAGCGGCACACTCGGCTACGCCAAGGCCGAAGTGACCTGCGGCGGGGTGGATACCCGTGTATTGTCGTCGAAAACCATGGAATGCAACGATGCGCCCGGCCTGTATTTCATCGGTGAAGTGATGGATGTCACCGGCCAGCTTGGGGGGTATAACTTCCAGTGGGCGTGGTCGTCCGGGTATGCCGCCGGACAGGCTGTTTAGTGCTATAGTTTCCGTGTGTTTTTTGACATTCAACTGATGAGACAACTAAGTATTGACTAAGCACGATGATACATGTGCAAAGTCACTACTTGCCGGAGGGACTAACGATGCGAGTCTTAAAGATATTTTTGCTGACCTTGCTGTTGAGTGGCTGCGGTTACAACACATTTCAAGCCACTGATGAGCAGATCAAGGCGAGCTGGGCGGAAGTGCTGAACCAGTATCAACGTCGTGCCGACCTGATCCCAAATCTGGTGAACACCGTCAAGGGCTATGCCGCGCAGGAGCAGGCTGTGCTGCTGGGTGTGACCGAAGCACGCGCCAGGGTGGGCAGCATTCAGGCCACACCAGAGCTGATCAACGATGCACAGGCCTTCGCCAAATTCCAGGCCGCACAGAGCCAGCTGACCTCGGCATTGAGCCGTTTGCTGGTGGTGGCGGAAAATTACCCGCAACTGAAATCCGATGCGAACTTCCGCGACTTGCAGGCGCAGCTCGAAGGCACGGAAAACCGCATCACCGTGGCGCGCAATCGCTACATCAAGGCAGTGCAGGAATACAACATCACGGTGCGTTCCTTCCCGAGCAACCTGACCGCGATGCTGTTTGGCTACAGCGTGAAGCCGTCTTTCACGGTGGAAAACGAGAAGGAAATTTCCCGCCCGCCGACGGTGGATTTTGCCGTGCCCAAGGCAGTTGCTCCGGCGAAATGACATGAGCCAAAATAATTCATTAACTTCGTCATTCCCGCGAAGGCGGGAATCCAGTTGGTTGAACAATTCCCGCGTAGCGGGACAGAACCGAGATGTTGTCAGCTTCGCGGAGTGTTTGTTTCGCTGGATTCCCGCCTTCGCGGGAATGACGCTGTTTTCTGTCTAATGGGCAATCCGGGATGAAAACAACATGGGCGCGAGTTGTTCTGCTTGCGCTGCTGCTAAGTGGAGTGGCGCAGGCAGAAGTTGCCGTGCCGCCGCTCGCACATCGCGTCACCGACCTCACTGCCACGCTGGATGCACAACAAATCCAAACGCTGGAATCTCGTCTCGCCGCCTTTGAGGCGAAAAAAGGCGCGCAGCTTGCGGTGCTAATCGTGCCGACCACGCAACCGGAGAGCATCGAGCAATTCGGCATCCGCGTCGTCGAGGTGTGGAAGCTGGGGCGCAAGGGCGTGGACGACGGTGCGCTGCTGCTCGTTGCCAAGGATGATCGCACCCTGCGCATCGAGGTGGGATATGGCTTGGAAGGCGTGCTGAACGATGCCACTGCGCATCGCATTGTGGATGAAATCATCGTGCCGCATTTCAAACGCGGCGAGTTTTTTTCAGGCATCGAGTCCGGCACAACGGCGATGATGCAGGTAGTCAATGGCGAACCCCTGCCGCCGCCACGGCGAGCCGCGGCAAGCGGAAAATTCGATGTCGAGTCGTTGCTGTTCATCGCCTTCGGCTTGGTTGTTGTTGTGGGCGGCATGTTGCGCGCGATGCTCGGGCGTTTCCCCGCCGCCGTGCTGATGGGCGGAGGGCTGGGGATGCTGGCCTGGTTGACAGTCGCGCCGATGCTGATTGCGCTGCTGGTTGGGTTGATGGCATTCGTGTTCGTGCTGCTGGGTGGCTCAGGGCGCGGCTTCGGCGGTTATGGCGGCGGTGGGTTTGGTGGCGGAAGCTATGGTGGGGGAGGGGGTTTCAGCGGCGGGGGCGGCGGGTTTGGCGGAGGCGGTGCATCGGGGCGATGGTGACAAAAATCCAAACTCTGTCGCAATACGGCGTTGCTCAAGAAATTTTACCGCTTACATATAACGCATATGCTGCGCGTTAAAATTTCTCTCGCGCCTTGTCTTGCTTAGGATTTTGAATTTTTTGAGGCATCCATGGATATCAAACGAGTGATGCGGCATCTATCTACTGGCCGAGCGGCGGTGCGGCGCGCTTTTCCGTCGCGCACGCTGGATGCGATCGAGCGCGCGATCCGTGAAACCGAGGCAAAACACAACGGGCAAATTCGCTTCGCGGTGGAGGCCGCGCTGGAATTGGCGCCGCTGCTTGCGGGCCAGACGGCGCAGCAGCGCGCCCTTGAAGTGTTTTCCAAATTGCGCGTATGGGATACCGAACACAACAACGGCGTGCTGATCTATTTGTTGCTGGCGGACCGGGATGTAGAGATCGTCGCCGATCGCGGCATGCACGTCAGGCTCGGCACAGAAATATGGGAAGCAATTTGCCGCGAGATGGAAACAGCGTTCCGCGAAGGCCATTTTGAAGCAGGTGTGCTTGCCGGCATTTACGCCGTGGGAGAGCATCTGTCGCGCCACTTTCCGCCGCGCAGCGGCAAACCCAATGAAATGCCGGATAGGCCGGTGGTGTTGTAGCAGAAAATTTTCCAGGTTCCATAAGTAACAGAGGACTTCAATGAAAATCGGCATTCCAAAAGAAATCAAGACCAACGAAAACCGCGTCGCGCTGGTTCCGGCGGGGGCGGAGGCTCTGGTATCGACCGGGCACACGGTCATCGTGGAAGAGGGAGCGGGTCTGGGCAGCGGGTTCAGCGATGCGCTATATCTGGCGGCAGGCGCACAGATCGCAAGGAAGGCCGATGCGGTATGGGCGGAAGCCGACCTGATCGTGAAAGTGAAGGAGCCGATCGAGCCGGAATGGAAACGCATCAGGCACGGCCAAGTCATCTTTACCTATTTCCATTTCGCCGCCAGCGAGCAGTTGACCAAGGCGCACATGGCTTCCGGCGCGGTTTGCATTGCCTATGAAACGGTCGAGTTGCCGTCGCGTGAACTGCCGCTGCTGACGCCCATGTCGGAAGTGGCCGGGCGCATGGCGGTGCAGGAAGGTGCCAAGTATCTGGAGAAGCTGTGCGGCGGGCGCGGCATTTTGCTTGGCGGCGTACCCGGCGTGCCGCCCGCCAGGGTAGTGATACTCGGCGGTGGCGTGGTCGGCGTCAACGCGGCAAAAATGGCGGCCGGGCTGGGCGCCCATGTCATCCTCCTCGACGTCTCGCTGGAGAGGCTGCGCTATCTCAGCGATGTGATGCCCGCCAACGTGCAGCTGATATTTTCAGACCGGCACACGCTGCTGAAGCAGATCGCCAACGCCGATCTGGTTATCGGCGCGGTACTGGTACACGGTGCCGTCGCGCCCAAATTGATACGCCGGGAAGACCTCAAAACGATGCACAAGGGCGCGGTGATTGTGGATGTTTCCATCGACCAGGGTGGCTGTGTCGAGACGATGCATCCGACCACGCACGAAAACCCGACCTTCATCGTCGAGGGCATCATTCACTACGGCGTGGCCAACATGCCCGGCGGCGTGCCGCTCACCTCGACACTGGCGCTGACCAACGCAACCTTGCCCTATGTGCTGAAATTGGCGAGCAAGGGATACCAGCAGGCGCTCAAGGAATCTCCGGCGCTGCTCAAGGGGCTCAACATCATCGGCGGAAAAGTAACGCACAAGAAGGTTGCCGAGGCATTCGGGTTGGAGTATCACCCCGCAGAATCCTTCATTGACTGATTCAACCCGCGTGAATTGCACCCGCTTGCAAAACTCGACCTTGGCAAATTTTTGTGACGTTCGGCAATAAATTAACTGCCGTACTTGGCCAGAAACTTGTCCAGTTGATTCGCAAATGCCTGACGGTCGCTCTGGTTGAGCGTCGGCGGGCCGCCCGTCTCTACCCCGCTGCCACGCAGGCCATTCATGAAATTGCGCATGGTCAGCCGCTCCTGGATTGTGTCTTTGGTATAAAACTCCCCGCGCGGATTCAAGGCATGGCCATCCCGCGCGATCACATCGGCGGCAAGTGGAATATCGGCGGTAATCACCAGATCACCCGGCTCTACCAGTTGTGCGATTTTGTTATCGGCCACATCGAAGCCCACCGGCACCTGTATGGCCCGAATAACCCGTGAAGGCGGGCAATACAACAGCTTGTTCGCAACCAGCGTCAGTTGAATCTGCCGCCTCTCCGCCGCGCGGAACAGAATTTCCTTGATAACCTTTGGACACGCATCGGCATCCACCCAAATCTGCATTACTCGCCTCCTGATACGGTGATTATAATCGGCGAGGTTGAACTGTTCCCCGCACAATAGCGCACAACAAAATCGCGGCGCAAGCTGGTTTGGGATAACATAACGGCTGTAAATTCCCCATCCCCTCATCGTGTCCGCCGAAGTCGAACGTTTTTTCTCTGAACAAAGCCCGCTTGCCTCTGAAGTTGCGTCATTTCGTCCGCGCGCGCAGCAGCGCGAGATGGCTTTGGCTGTGGCGGAGGCAATCCGCGACAACGCGATTCTGGTGGCTGAGGCGGGGACGGGAACCGGCAAGACGTTTGCCTATCTGGTGCCCGCTCTGCTGGCGGGCGGCAAGGTGATCATTTCCACCGGCACGAAGAACCTGCAAGATCAATTGTTCCAGCGCGATTTGCCCACGGTGCGCGATGCGCTCAAGGCGCCAGTTACCATCGCGCTGCTGAAGGGGCGCGCGAACTATGTGTGCCACTATCATCTGGAGCGCACTCAATCCGACGGGCGCTTCGCCACGCGCGAGGATGTGCGCCACCTCGGAAAAATTGCGAAGTATGCGAAGGTGACGCAATCCGGTGATAAGAGCGGCTTGAGCGACGTGCCGGAAAATGCACCGATCTGGATGCAGGTGACTTCCACGCGCGAGAGTTGCCTGGGGCAGGAGTGCCCGCAGCACAAGGAGTGCTTTGTGCTCAAGGCGCGCAAGGAGGCGATGGAGGCGGACATCGTGGTGGTGAACCATCACCTGTTCTTCGCCGATGTGATGCTGCGCGACGAGGGCGTGGCGGAATTGCTGCCCGCCTGCAACACGGTGGTCTTCGATGAGGCGCACCAGTTGCCGGAGACCGCCAGCCTGTTTTTTGGCGAAAGCATTTCCACTTCGCAATTGCTCGACCTGGCGCGCGATGCACGGCTTGAGGCGGCGACTTCGGCTAACGATTTTGCCGCATTGCCCACCGCCACCGACGCGCTGGACAAGGCTGCACGCGACTTGCGGCTGGTGTTCAAGCAGGGGGAGGGGCGCATGCCCGCGAATGCCACCGACAATCTCGCAGGATTTACCGATGCACTACGCACCGTCACCGACAAGCTTGCGCATCTCAACGGTCTGCTGGAAAACCAGGCGCAGCGCAGTGAGGGGCTGGAGAAGTGCTGGCAGCGCGGGGTGGAACTGCTACTGAAAATAAAACAGTGGGGAGACAAGGAACAGGACGGCTTCGTGCGCTGGCTGGAAATATTCCACCATTCCGTGCAGCTCAACACCACGCCGCTGTCCATTGCGGAAATTTTTGCCAAACAGATCAGCGGCCACCCGCGCGCCTGGATTTTCACTTCCGCCACTCTGGCGGTGAAGCAAAATTTCTCACACTATCAAACCGAGATGGGGCTGCTGGAGGCGCGTACCGCTTGCTGGGACAGCCCGTTCAATTATCCGGAGCAGGCGCTGCTGTATGTGCCGCAGGATATGCCGGAGCCGAACAGCCCCGGCTACACCGAGGCGGTGGTGCAGGCCGCGCTGCCCTTGATCGAGGCCAGCAAGGGGCGCACGTTTTTTCTGTTCACCAGTTTGCGCGCCATGCAGCGCGCGCATGAAATTCTGACCGCCGAGTTCGACCGCAAGAACCTGACATACCCGCTGATGCTGCAAGGCGAAGGCTCGCGCAACGAGCTGCTGTCGCGTTTCCGCGAACACGGCAACGCGGTGCTGCTGGGCAGCCAGTCGTTCTGGGAAGGCGTGGATGTGCGCGGCGAGGCGCTGTCGCTGGTTATCATCGACAAGCTGCCGTTCGCCCACCCGGACGACCCGGTGCTGGCGGCGCGCATCGCGCAACTCAACAAACAGGGACGCAATGCCTTCATGGAATATCAGTTGCCGCGCACGGTGATCAACCTCAAGCAGGGCGCGGGGCGTTTGATTCGCGACGAGACAGATCGCGGCGTGTTGATGATCTGCGACCCGCGTTTGATCGGCAAACACTATGGCAAGCGCATCTGGCAGAGTTTGCCGCCGTTCAGGCGGACGCGGGAATTGGGCGAGGCGGTAAAGTTTTTCGGGTAGGGGGTTCCCCTACAATTTCTCCGCCCACAGGTCATACGAATCCGAATCCGTCACGCGCACGTCCACGAAGTCGCCCACTTTCAACGAGCGGTCATTGCTGATGTACACCACTCCGTCAATCTCCGGCGCGTCGGCGGAGCTGCGCGCAATCACGCCTTGTTTCCCTACTTCGTCCACCAGCACACGGATGGTCTTCCCGATTTTGCGTTTGAGCCGTGCGGCGCTGATTTCTTCCTGCACCTGCATCAGGTGAAACAGGCGCTGTTCTTGCACCTCGGGCGGAATATGATCCGGCAATGCGTTCGCTGCCGCGCCTTCTACCGGGGAATAGGTAAAAGCGCCGACGCGATCCAGTTGGGCTTCTTCGAGGAAGTCGAGCAGCTCTTCAAATTCTTCTTCGGTTTCGCCGGGGAAGCCGACGATGAAGGTGCTGCGCAAGGTGATGTCCGGGCAGATGCTGCGCCATTGCTTGATGCGCGCCAACACGTTTTCGCTGCTGGCCGGGCGTTTCATCAGGCTGAGAATGCGCGCGTTGGCATGCTGGAACGGCACGTCTAGGTAGGGCAGGATTTTCCCTTCCGCCATCAGCGGAATCACTTCGTTTACATGTGGGTACGGGTACACATAGTGCAGGCGCACCCAGCTGCCTAATTCGCCCATCGCTCGAGCCAGCTCGGTCATGCGCGTCTTGATCGGCCTACCGCCCCAGAAGTCGGTGCGGTACTTCACGTCCACACCGTAGGCGCTGGTGTCCTGCGCGATCACCAGCAGCTCCTTCACACCTGCCCGCACCAGACTCTCGGCCTCCTGCATCACATCACCCACCGGGCGACTGACCAGATCGCCGCGCAAGCTGGGGATGATGCAGAAGGTGCAACGATGATTGCAGCCCTCGGAAATTTTCACGTAAGCGTAATGTTTCGGCGTGAGGCGGATGCCCTGCGGGGGTACCAGATCGGAGAGAGGGTCATGGGGTTTGGGCAAGTGTTGATGCACCACTGCCATTACCTCGTCGGTGGCATGCGGCCCGGTCACGGCGAGCACCTTGGGATGCGCCTGCCGCACCACATCGCCCTTTGCACCGAGACAGCCGGTGACGATCACCTTGCCGTTTTCCGCCAGTGCCTCTCCGATGGCTTCCAGCGATTCTTTCACCGCGCTGTCAATGAAGCCGCAGGTGTTGACCACCACCAGATCGGAATCCTGATAATTGCCGGAAATCAGATAACCTTCGGCGCGCAGGCGCGTAAGAATGTGTTCTGAATCTACCGTCGCCTTGGGACAGCCCAGCGAAACAAAGCCGACGCGCGGCACAGGATGTTGCTTGCTCATACTTTTATTTCCAATCTCTTATTCCATTACCCATCATTGCGCCATCAGCATCATCATCAGCCCGACCGTCCCCACGCCCAGCACTATCAGCCCGACCTGTTGCATGGTGTCGCGCAGTTGTGCGCGCTTGTGCAGGCCGGGTATCAGGTCGGCCACGGCGACGTAAATCATGCTCGCCGCCGCCAGAGCCAGCAACGAGGGTATCCACGACTGCATGGTCTGCAAGGTGAAATAGCCCAGCACACCTCCTGCTATAGAGGCAAAGCTGGATGCCAAGTTCAATTGAAAAGCCCTGGCCTTGCTGTAACCGGA
>CAITJF010000064.1 GCA_903892645.1 uncultured Nitrosomonadales bacterium
AGCAAGCGGGGCTGCGCAACTCGCCCTAGTGAGGCACACAAAACGTGCCTCCCTGCGGAACTCGAACAGTGCTCGCCTAAACCTCCGCTTCCTTGCGGCTGATCGAGGCGGCGCACAGGGGATAAAAAGCGGAAACCCAAAACCAAAATAAAGGTGGGCAACAAGTTGCCCACCATGCAAAAGTAGATAGGCAATACAATTCGTCTCCGGTACATTGGCACATAATTTCTGATGTGCTTGTTCCGATATTTATAGTTGCGAGGTATTCGATATGGGTTTAGGTTTTCGTCAACGTATTAAAATACTTCCAGGAGTACATCTCAATCTTTCTGCAAATGGGGTGAGTATCTCGTTAGGGGTCCCAGGTGCAACGGTTAATCTCAGCCCCAAACGTGGAGCGCGTCTAGCTCTCGGAATTCCTGGCACAGGTATTACATACCGAACCTCTTTGAATCCTCAAATAAATCAAAGTCAGCATGACGTTAACCCTGACTTAATACCGCAAGTAGACCATGGGAGATATCCAGTTCCACCCGAGTTCGCTCACCCGCAATCTGATTTGGAGCGGAAAATTAATAGTGCTTCTGTTGAAGATTTAGCTGTGGTCGGTAATGCAGAACTACAAAGAATAATTAAAGAATCGTATGAAAATCACGAACAAATGGCGAGAGAAGTGCGCGATATGGAAGTCGCCGCCGTAGATGCAGAACGTCTTGCTCGGTGGTCGGACAACTTTTTCTTCCGGCTATTCCTGAAGAA
Organism: uncultured Nitrosomonadales bacterium; assembly: GCA_903892645.1. Lineage (GTDB taxonomy): Bacteria > Pseudomonadota > Gammaproteobacteria > Burkholderiales > Gallionellaceae > CAITJF01. Next base: position 760 of record CAITJF010000064.1, read on the forward strand.
AAAACTTCTTGATCGTAAAGAGGAAGCTTGTAAAAAGAGAAATACTTATGAGGAGGCCAAGCTATTACTTGATACATACGGCCTAAACCTTGACTGGAATATAGCGCCTGACATTTTGCAAATTTACGATGATTTGGTTATGGCTTTTCAGGAGGCGAGCAAATCTTCAGTAATTTGGGATGTCACAATGGAAAAACAGGCAAATCAATTTCGTGAGAGAACGCTTGCCGTTAAAAATATCGAGAGGACAAAGATTTCATTTACCCTTGGACGACCAGCATATCTACCAGCCAGTATTGATGAAAAATGGAAGATTGTTCCCCAGATCAACGATGCTGGAGGGGCTGTGATTTACATATTCCCAGCGTTTTTTATTTTTTCGAGTGAAACCAATTTCGCCGTCATCGAACCCCAAAATATTGTAGCCATTTCCAGTAGATATAATTTTATAGAAGAAGAAAAAGTTCCGTATGATGCGGTTGTTACTGGGCAAACGTGGAAGAAAGCAAATAAAGATGGCTCTCAAGATAAAAGATTCAATGGAAACTATCAGATACCTACAGTGGCTTATGGGAAGCTTCGCCTGACGTCTGGTGAGATAATTGAAGAAGATACATATTGTCAAACCTAAATGCGACATTGCAATTAGGTGCAGCTTTGGAACGTTTTTGTAACTGGTTTAAATATCACAATTCAGAATCAGAAAATTCAAGTGTTGGTGAGAACATAAGTGGAGCATCTTCATCTCCGTCAATCAAAGGAATAAAGCTTATGGAGTTCGACAAGTTTATTGAAAAATTTAATGCGGATCGTGAAAACCTTTTGAAGCCATTGTGTTCTATCGCTAAAGAAAATAATTTAGATGCACTTGAAATTCTGTCCACTGCTTTTTTAAATGTTGGCATCTCAATGTGTGGGGCTGACCGAGTTGTAGATGTTGAAGAGGCTAAAATAATTGCCTTGCTAGGTAAAATATTTCCGAGTATGCAATCCATATCACCTGAATCTTGGTTTAACTCTATGGAAGGAAAAAGCGAAGATGAGTGGGTTGATATCTTTAGTAGAGGCCGGCAGAGGTTTGGCGCAGTTTATTTATTGGAAACCTATGACAGTGAAAATGGAACCAAACATGCTGAGACATTGAAGCAATTACTTTTTGAATTTGCACTAACAATGGCTAGCGCTGATGGTGAAATTTCGCCAGAAGAGATGGTGTACCTGCAAGATTTGAAACAGAACATATACAAGAAATAAAATGTAACGGTGCCAATGTACCGAAGATGAGTTGTTTTACTTATCCTCCTTAGTGTGGTGGGCAACTTGTTGCCCACCTTTTTTGTTTTTGGATTTCCGCTTTACCTCCCCTGTTTCGCCACCGAGTAGCGGAGGCTGGTCAGGGAATTCTGACGAATATGTCTGAGCACGCAGTGCGAGTTTATGAGGAAGCCTGGCCAGACGAGCAACGCAGGGCACCGCGCAGCGGCGGCAAACCGGGGTCGCCTTTTCTTTGGCTACTTTATTTTGGCGAAGCAAAAGAAAGTGGCTTGCTGCCGGGCAACCCCCGGCGGTTTTGATTTTGGTTATTCATGTTTTACTTTTTCATGGCAGGCCACACATGAGTTGCAAACAACAATCCCAATGAATGAATTTTCCGCTTACCGCATCTTTGAAATAGGCGAAAAATCCGCCGGGCGTTTCGTCAAGATGTCGCTGGATGATCTCGATCCCGGCGAAGTCGTCATTCAAGCGCATTACTCCAGCGTGAATTACAAGGACGCGCTCGCTGCCACCGGCGCGGGCAAGGTGGTGCGCCGCTTTCCTTGTGTCGGCGGGGTGGATGCGGCGGGCGTGGTGGCAAGCTCAGAGGACGCACGCTTCAAGGCGGGCGATGCAGTGATCGTTACCGGCTACGGCATGGGCGTGGAGCACGATGGCGGGTTTGCCGAATACGTGCGGGTTCCCGCCGATTGGGTGGTGCCGCTGCCGCAAGGGTTGACGCTGTTCGAGGCGATGGCTATCGGTACGGCGGGTTTCGCCGCCGCGCTGTCCATTCATCGGCTGGAGCAAAACGAATTGCGCCCGGAAAACGGCAAGGTGATCATGACGGGTGCGACGGGCGGGGTGGCGAGCCTCGCCATCCAGATGCTTGCACAACTGGGTTATCACGTGGTGGCGCTAACCGGAAAAGACAGCGAACACGCTTATCTGAAGTCGCTCGGCGCGACTGAAATTTTGTCGCGCAAGGATTTGGTGATGGGCATGCGCCCATTGGAAAAAGCGCAATGGGCCGGTGCGCTGGATGCGGTGGGCGGCGAGACGCTGGCGTGGCTGACGCGCACGATGCAGCAGAACGGCGCGATTGCCAGCTTTGGCAATGCGGGCGGTATTGAACTGCACACTACGGTGATGCCCTTCATCCTGCGCGGCGTGCGTCTTATCGGTATTGATTCCGCTGCCACTGCCATGCCGCTGCGCCGCATAATTTGGCAACGTCTGTCAACCGACCCTTCGACTGGGCTCATAACCAGCGACTTGGCTGGCGTTGTTTGCCAGCCTAGTCGATTGGCTAGTAGTTCCATCAGGACAGGCTTGCGCCCAAAGTTGTTGGCGCAAGTGGCACACACTGTGCCGTTCATCCAACTGCCGGAGGTGTTTCCACGATTGCTGCAAGGCAAGCTGCGCGGCCGCACGGTGGTGGGGATAAAATAGGCTCTTAGTGCTATAATCCATCCCCAAAGCTGGAGCAAACAGCGCGAAAGTGGCGGAATTGGTAGACGCACTGGATTTAGGTTCCAGCGCCGTAAGGCGTGAGAGTTCGAGTCTCTCCTTTCGCACCACAGCTTAATTTTTATAAACCTCAAGGAAAGTCAGAATGTCTAGCGTGGAAACCCTGGGTGCATTGGAGCGCCGCCTTAATGCAGTTATTCCCCAGCAACAGCTTCGCGGTGAGATCGAGGCGCGCCTGAAGCGTTTGGGGCGTACTGCCAAGGTGCACGGCTTCAGGCCGGGAAAGGTGCCATTTAAAATTTTGCAGCAGCAGTATGGTGCGCAAGTACATCAGGAGGTGCTGGGGGACGCTTTGCAGCGTTCCTTTGCCGAGGCGGCGCAGACCAACAGCCTGAAAGTGGTGGGCTATCCTAACTTTGAGGTTAAGGTTGCTGACCCCGCTGCTGAGCAGATTGAATACAGCGCAACTTTTGAAGTCTATCCCGAGGTTGTGTTGGGAGATGTTGGCGCGGAAAGTGTGGAGCGCGCAACTTATGTTTTGAGTGATGCCGATATCGACAATACCATCGCCACGTTGCGCAAGCAGCGTACAGTGTTCGAGCCGGCTAGCCGTGCGGCGCAAAACGAAGACCAGGTGCGTATAGATTTCAGCGGCAAGCTGGACGGCACGGTATTCGAAGGCGGAGAGGCCAAGAATTTTGCGGTGGTGCTAGGCACAGGGCGTATGTTGCCGGATTTTGAGGCTGCCATCATTGGCATGAAAGCGGGCGAGACCAAGTCTTTCGACATGACTTTCCCAAAGGACTATCACGGCAAGGATGTGGCAGGCAAGCAAGTGACTTTTACCATCACCCTGCACGGGGTTGAGGCGCCGCGCCTGCCGGAACTGGATGCCGAATTTGCCAGGTCCCTCGGCGTCGAAGACGGTGATATAACCAAACTGAAGGCGGAAATCCGCGACAATCTGGTGCGCGAGGTCGAGCGCCGCCTCAAGGCGCGCAATAAAAACAATGCGATGGACTTGTTGTTGAAAATCGGCCAATTGGAAGCACCCAAGGCACTCGTGGATTCAGAGGTGCAGAACCTGATGCAGCAGTCCATGCATGACATGCGGGAGCGCGGTGTAAAGATACCGCAGGGCATGTCGCTGCCGCCCGAGCTGTTTACCGAGCGCGCGCAGAGACGCGTCAAGCTGGGGCTGATTCTGGCTGAATTGGTCAAGCAGCAGGGCCTGGATGCCAAGTCTGAGCAGGTCAAGGCGCTGGTGCAGGATTATGCGCAAAGTTTCGAACATCCGGAAGAGGTGATAAAGTGGCATTACAGCGACCCGTCACGCTTGCAGGAAGTGAAGAATATGGTGCTGGAAGATAACGTGGTGGCGTGGGTGGCGAGTGTTGCCAAGGTGACCGACAAGGTGATGGAATTTAATGAGTTGATGGGGAAAGATTGATGACGCATAGCAATTCGCCGCAAGAAAACAGGGAGCCGCAAAACCTCGGTATGATCCCGATGGTCATTGAAACCAGCGGACGCGGGGAGCGGGCGTATGACATCTATTCGCGCTTGCTCAAGGAGCGCGTGGTGTTTCTGGTTGGCCCGATCAACGATGCTGTTGCTAATGTAGTGGTGGCACAGTTGTTGTTTCTCGAGTCCGAAAATCCGGACAAGGAGATTCACCTTTATATCAACTCGCCCGGCGGCTCCATTTCGGCCGGCATGGCGATTTATGACACCATGCAATTTATCAAGCCGGATGTATCCACGCTGTGTATCGGCATAGCGGCATCCATGGGTGCATTTCTGCTGCAGGCAGGCGCGAAGGGCAAGCGTTTTGTGCTGCCCAATTCCACGGTGATGATCCATCAGCCGCTGGGCGGCTTTCAGGGGCAGGCGACGGATATCGAGATTCATGCCAAATATATTTTGAGCCTGCGTGAACGTCTGTACATCCTGATGGCGCAGCATACAGGTCGCAGCATCGAGGAGATTGCCCGCGACAGCGAGCGCGACAAGTTTCTCAATGCGGAAGAGTCAGTTGCATATGGTTTGGTGGACAAGGTGCTGGATAAGCGCACTTAAGAATTTATATGGCTTGTAGCA
>CAITJF010000065.1 GCA_903892645.1 uncultured Nitrosomonadales bacterium
CCAGATTTCATCCCAACTGCTGCGTTGCTCGTAAATTTTTTTGCTTACATATTGATACATATGCGGCGCCGCAAAAATTTACTCGCGCCTTGCATTTGGGCGAACTCTGAATTTTTAGAGGTATCCTTACATGAGTGACCTCCTCCACCCATCCGACGTACTCTACGCGGGCAGCAGCCCGTTTCCCCGGCTTGCCGCGTGCGAGCACTTTGCCGGCAGCGAAAAGATGCTGAAAAAGGCGCTCCAGATTCAAGCCGAATTATCGGTTAATGAACGATCCATCTTCGATATCACCGCCGACTGCGAGGATGGCGCGCCCGCGGGCAAGGAGCGGGAGCATGCGGCCATGATCGCCGACCTGATCCTGTCCGGCGAAAATCGCTTTGATCGTATCGGTGTCCGCATCCATGATGTCAGCCATCCATTCTGGCGCGACGAACTGGAGATCATCATTAGCCAGGCCGGGCAGCGTGTGGCCTACATCGTACTGCCCAAACCGGAAAGTGCCAAAGATGCCCTGACGCAGATCACCGCGCTTGATGAGCTGAGAAACCGCTACGGTATGGCCCGTGAAATTCCTGTCCATGTGCTGATCGAGACACCCGGCGCGCTGCATGAGGCTTGGGAAATCGCCCGCCTGCCCCATGTCGAAACTCTCGACTTCGGCCTCATGGACTTCGTCTCCGCGCATCACGGCGCCATTCCCGCCACTGCCATGTGCTCGCCCGGCCAGTTCAGCCATGCGCTGGTCGTGCGCGCCAAGTGCGCGATTGCCGCCGCCGCACTGGGCAACGGCGTCGTGCCCAGCCATAACGTCACTACCGAAATACGCGATGCCAATGTGGTGCGGGAGGACGCCCGCCACGCACGGCAGGAACTCGGCTTCTTGCGCATGTGGAGTATTCATCCGAACCAGATACTGCCCATCGTCGAAGCGATGCGCCCGGATTTCGCGGAGGTCAATGAGGCCGCCAACCTGCTGGTTGCAGCCCAGGATGCAGCTTGGGGGCCTATCCAGCAGGAGGGCAAGCTGCATGACCGTGCCTCTTACCGCTATTACTGGGAACTCCTGCAACGCGCACAATCAACGGGAATGAACATCCCGGTCGATGCCCGCCAGCGTTTCTTTTCCTGAACGTTAACGTCCCTCGCCTAAAGGCGATGCGTCAGGTCAAATCGAAACTACTACAGTTTGTTCGGCGCAGGCCGCAGTTTTCGCCACGCTGGATAACAGCCTATTTGGCGCCAACTGCCGCCCCAGCAGATCAGCCACCCCAATAAACTGCCCTGCACCATACAGGCGGACTTTGCCGTCCGGCAACCCGGCATCAACGGCGAGCCGCTGTCCTTGTGCCATGCGGATTACCTGCACTGCATCAAGCTCGAGCATGGGTAAATCCTGCAACAGGCAATCCAGCGGTAGCAGGCAGGCCTCTCGCTCCGGCATGGTCATCGCTTCAAGCTGATCCCAGCTATACGCATTTTCTAAATGAAATTTGGCAATGGCCGTGCGGCGCAAGCCCTGTAAATGCGCGCCGCACCCCAAGACTTTGCCGATGTCTTCGGCCAGCGTGCGTATGTAAGTGCCCTTGCTGCAACGCACGGTGATTTCCAGTTCATCGCTGGCGAAGCGCTCCAATACCAATTCGTGGATGGTTACGTTGCGGCTTGCGCGCTCTATGGTTTCGCCCTTGCGGATGTACTCGTACAGCGGTTTCCCTTGATGTTTGATGGCGCTGTGCATCGGCGGCAGCTGGCTGATTTCACCGCTGAAGCTGTGCAATGCCGCACGCACCTGTGTCTCGTCCAGCGCCACAGCACAGGTGCTGGTGATTTCGCCTTCGGCGTCGCCCGTGGTAGTGGTCTGCCCAAGCTTGACCAGCGCTCGATAGGTTTTATCTGCGTCCAGCAATGCGTTGGAGAATTTGGTGGCTTCGCCAAAGCAGACGGGCAGCAAGCCGGTAGCCAGCGGATCGAGTGTGCCGGTATGCCCCGCCTTTTCTGCATGAAACAGGCGGCGTACCTTTTGCAGGGCGATATTGGAACTGAGGGTGAGCGGTTTATCGAACAGCAAAACCCCGTCCAGCGGGCGTGTTATGCGGGCCATGAACTGCCGCCTTTCAGTTTTTTGGAGAGGGGTGGTCGCTGGCGACCGCTTGCTCGATGAGCTGCGACAAATGTATGCCGCGTTCGACCGAGGCGTCATAAACGAAATGCAGTTGCGGCGTGATGCGCAGCTTCATGGCATGTGCGAGTTGGCTGCGCAGAAAGCCGGCAGCGCGTTCCAATCCTTGCTGCACCTTGTCGCTCGCACCTTCCAGCGTGGTATAGAACACCTTGGCGTGCCCATAATCGCGCGTTACTTCAACGCCGGTCAGGGTGACCATGCGCACTCGCGGATCTTTCACTTCCAGGCGCACCAATTCGGCCAGCTCGCGCTGAATCTGCTCCGCCACCCGGTCTGTCCTGGCGTAGTCCTTGGGCATTACAGCGCGCGCGCCACCTCGACGATTTCGAATGCCTCGAGCTGATCGCCAACCTGGAGGTCATTGAAGTTGCGCAACGACAGGCCGCACTCGAAATTCGATTTCACTTCCTTGACATCGTCCTTGAAGCGTTTCAGTGAATCCAGTTCGCCAGTGTGAATCACCACGTTGTCGCGCAGCACACGCACCTGTGCACTGCGCTTGATCATGCCGTCGGTCACGTAGCAACCGGCCACGGTGCCAATCTTGGAAATGTGGAACACCTGGCGAATTTCCACCATACCCATGATGCTTTCCTTCTTCTCCGGCGCCAGCATGCCGGTCAGGGCAGCCTTGATTTCATCCACCATCTCGTAAATGATGTTGTAGTAGCGCACATCCACGCCAGTGGCTTCCGCCAGCTTGCGCGCAGTAACGTCGGCACGCGTATTAAAACCGATCACGATGGCCTTGGAAGCCAGCGCCAGATTGATGTCGGATTCGCTGATTGCACCCACGCCGCTATGAATGAGATTAACTTTCACCTCGGCAGTGGACAGCTTTTGCAGGGATTGTGCGATGGCTTCGCATGAACCTTGCACGTCGGCCTTCACGATCAGTGCCAAGTTACGCACCTCTCCTTCCGCCATCTGCTCGAACATGTTTTCCAGCTTGGCGGCCTGCTGCTTGGCCAGTTTTACGTCACGGAACTTGCCTTGGCGAAACAGGGCGATTTCACGCGCCTTCTTCTCATCCGCCAGCACCAGCACGTCTTCACCGGCTACTGGCACTTCGGACAGCCCCTGGATTTCCACAGGGATCGAAGGTCCTGCCTCTTTCACCACCTTGCCGTTCTCATCCAGCATGGCGCGTACACGGCCAAATACGGTACCGACCAACACTGTGTCGCCACGCTTCAAGGTGCCGGACTGCACCAGTATGGTCGCCACCGGACCTTTGCCCTTGTCCAGCCTGGCTTCAATCACGATGCCCTTGGCGTTGGATGCCTTGGGTGCTTTCAACTCCAGCACCTCGGCCTGCAGCAATATCCCTTCCAGCAATGCGTCAATACCTTGCCCGCTCTTGGCGGACACTTCAACGAACATAGTGTCACCACCCCAATCATCCGGCACGACCTGTTCCGCAACCAGCTCCTGCTTGACGCGCTCGGTGTTGGCTTCGGGTTTGTCTATCTTGGTCACCGCCACCACAATCGGCACACCAGCCGCCTTGGCATGATGGATCGCTTCCTTGGTTTGCGGCATCACGCCGTCATCGGCTGCCACCACCAGGATTACGATATCAGTCACTTTCGCGCCGCGCGCCCGCATCGCGGTAAATGCCTCGTGGCCCGGTGTATCGAGGAATGTGATCATGCCGCGCGGGGTATCCACATGGTAGGCACCGATGTGCTGGGTGATGCCGCCTGCCTCGCCGCTGGCCACGCGGGTGCGGCGGATGTAATCCAGCAATGAGGTCTTGCCGTGGTCAACGTGACCCATCACAGTCACCACCGGGGGGCGCGGTTCAATGGGCGCATTCTTATGCTCATCCGATTCCGTCAGATAAGCACCGGGGTCGTCCGCCTTGGCCGGCTTGGCAATATGTCCCAATTCTTCCACCACGATCATCGCGGTTTCCTGATCCAGTACCTGATTGATGGTCACCATGGAACCAAGGTTCATCAACGCCTTGATGATTTCGATGGCCTTGATCGACATCTTCTGCGCCAGCTCGGCAACGCTGATCGTCTCCGGCACCATCACTTCATGCACGACCGGTTCGGTCGGCAAGGAGAAGGCGTGCTGGGCGGAGTCCTCCTGCTTGGCATGCTTATCATGGTGGCGCGGGCCACGTCCATGTCCCGCCGTCCACCCGCCGGGCCGCACATCGTTACGGGTGGGCATGCGTTTCTTGTGTCCGGCCTCATTCCATGGGCTGCTTTTATCCGGAGCGGTTTTTGCACCCTTCTTGGCGACTGGTCTGGCGACCTTATCCCCGGGTTTGGACACTGGCTTGTGCAGCGTACCTTCAGCCAGGCTGGCGGCAGGTGCTGCCTCAACAACTGGCGCAGCCGGTTTAATCTCTGCCGGGGCTGCGGGCTGCTCCACAGGTTTTGCAGGCTCGGCAACCGGAGCCGCCTTGCGTTTACTGCGCTCCTTTTTGACCTGGACCTCAGCGGCTTGGCGTAGAGACAGCTCTGCCTGACTGCGTGCTTCTTCCTCACGCAGGGCAAGTTCCTGTTCGTCCACCTTCTTTGTTGCAGGTTTTTTCGCTACTGGTTCCGGCGTCACCTCTGGCACAACAACAGCAACAGGCTGCTCCACCTTCTCCACCGCAACCGGAGCAACCACACGTTTCTTACGCACTTCGACCTGGATGGTGCGCGCCCTTCCAGTGCTGTCAGACTTTTTGATTTCCGTTGTTTCGCGCCGGGTTAATGTGATTTTGCCTTTAGCGCTACCGGCCCCGTGTGCGATGCGCAGGTGCTCCAGCAGTTGCGCCTTATCCTGTTCCGATATGGTATCCGCCTCCTGCTGTTTAGCGACTCCGGCCGCCTGCAGTTGTTCCAGCAACAGCCCAACCGGCAAGCCGAGCTCGCCAGCAAACTGCGCTACATTCATTTTTGCCATTACTTATCCCTTAACCGCAGAATTCATAAGTACGGGCGCAATTAATCGCGCCCATACCGCTACTTTGCTCCACACAGATCACTCTCAGGCAAACCAGGGTGCGCGCGCAGTCATGATCAACCGGTTGGCGCGTTCGCCATCCATAGCCGTCAACTCAACCAGCTCATCCACATCCAGGTCGGCAAGCTGATCTTGCGTGCCGATTCCCTTGCCTGCCAGAATACGTGCGGTTTCCTCGTCCATGCCTTCTAACTTAAGCAAGTCCTCAATACCGTGTTCCACCTGCTCTTCATTCACGATCGCAGCGGTCAACAGCGCGTTGCGTGCGCGGCTGCGCAGTTCATTCACTGTCGCTTCATCGAAAGATTCAATCTCCAGCATCTCTTCCAGCGGCACATAAGCCACTTCTTCCAGTGTATTAAATCCTTCCTGCACCAGGATGTCCGCCACTTCTTCATCCACATCAAGCTTGGCCATGAACAGGTCGCGCACCTTGGAAAATTCCTGCTCATTCTTCTGACCGGATTCCGCTACCGTCATGATGTTGAGTTCCCACCCGGTCAACTCACTGGCCAAACGCACATTCTGGCCGTTACGGCCAATGGCCTGTGCCAAGTTTTCTTCCTCGACCACGACATCCATGCTGTGCTTGTCTTCATCCACCATGATGCTGGTTACGTCAGCCGGAGCCAGCGCATTGATGACGCTGGTGGCGGGATCTGCCGACCACAGCACAATGTCGACGCGCTCCCCCGCCAGTTCATTGGTCACTGCCTGCACCCGTGAGCCGCGCATGCCGACACAGGTGCCGATCGGGTCTATCCGCGCATCATGCGAACGCACCGCAATCTTGGCGCGCGCACCGGGATCGCGTGCTGCACTGACGATTTCGAGCAAACCTTCCTCGATTTCCGGCACTTCCAGTTCAAACAGCTTGATCAAAAATTCGGGCGTAATGCGCGACAGAACGATTTGCGGTCCGCGCACGGAACGGTCCACGCGCAACAAATGCGCACGCACGCGATCACCGACACGCATATTTTCCTTGGGGATCATCTGGTCACGCGGCAGCAACGCCTCGATCTTGCCAAACTCGATGATGGCGCTGCCGCGCTCGATGCGCTTCACCGTGCCGGATACCAGATGCTCCTTGCGTTCCATGAAATCGCTCAGTATCTGTTCGCGTTCGGCATCACGGATTTTCTGGAAAATCACCTGTTTGGCAGCCTGTGCACCGATGCGCCCGAAATCAATGGACTCCAGCGGTTCTTCGATGAACTCTTCCAGCTCAATGTCTGGATCGCGCTTCTGCGCCTCACCCAGTTTGATATGAAGTTCCGGGGTTTCGAAAGTTTCATCATCCATCACCTGCCAGCGGCGGAACGAATCATATTCTCCCGTAGTGCGATCTATGCTGACGCGCACATCGGCTTCCTCGGAAAAGCGCTTCTTGGTAGCGGAAGCTAACGCAGACTCCAGGGCGCCAAACACGATCTCCTTATCCACGTTTTTTTCACGTGCCAAGGCATCCACTAATAACAAAACTTCACGACTCATCACCATCTCCAACTAAACAGTCTATCCACCCTGATAAATTTCCGGGAGCAAACGGCACACGAAACTTAAAATGTCGGCACCAACCGCGCCTTATCCAAATTGGATAGCTCAATCGGTATCTGATTGCCATCCACCTCCAACTGCAATACACCGTTCCGAACTTCCCCCAGAACGCCGGTAAAGTTCTTGCGCCCTGCCAGCGGCATGCGCAATTTAAGTTGCACCTTCTCGCCACGGAAGCGCACAAAATCCGCTTCTTTTTTCAGCGGCCTGTCCAGCCCCGGGGAAGAGACTTCAAGGCGGTCATAAACCACCCCTTCCACCGCAAACAGGCGCGTCAACTGGTGACTGACCCGTTCACAATCTTCCAGCGTAATACCCGTCGGCTTGTCCAGAAGCACACGCATCAGGCCCCTGCCGGACACTTCCAAGTCAACCAACTCGTATCCCAAGCCAGTCAATGTCGTTTCCACAAGCCTTGCCGCATCCATGATCCATACCCACAAATAAAAAACGGGCCGAGGCCCATCTGAAAAACTACGCGGATTATAGCAAACTATAGCAGCTAATGGAAAATACTAAATGCGCGAGCCATACTCAAGCTTGCAGCAGCACAAGAATTTCGCGGATTTCGCGGCGCAATTCGGAGAGATTTGCGTGTGGCGGCAACAATTGCGCCTGTGCAGTTTCTTCACGTTGCGCAGCAAGGTTATCCAAACGACCGCGCGCGCCGCTGATGGTAAAACCGTCCTCGTACAGCAACTGGCGAATATGGCGAATGAGCAGTACTTCGTGGTGCTGGTAGTAGCGCCGGTTACCGCGCCGCTTGACCGGCTTGAGCTGGGTAAATTCCTGTTCCCAATAGCGCAGCACGTGCGCCTTCACCCCGCACAATTCGCTCACTTCGCCGATGGTGAAGTAACGCTTGGCCGGTATCGCGGGCAATTCGGAATTAGGCGTGTGGTTTTCCATTGGAGTGCCTCTAAAAATTCAGAGTTCGCCCAAATGCAAGGCGCGGAAAAAATTTTGAAGCGCCGCATATGTTGTATATGTAAGCAAGAAATTTTTTCCGCAACGCAGCATAACCAGCCACTTGGTCGCCGTTTTTTGGCGACCTTAGTGGAATGGCTAGTAGTTCCATCAGTGGGATGAAATCTGGATTTTTAGGCGTGTGGTTTTCCATGATAGCTCTTCTCTACCATGCTCTTGAGCTTCTGACTTGGATGGAAAGTCACCACGCGCCGTGCTGTAATCGGAATGTCCTCGCCAGTTTTTGGATTACGCCCTGGACGTGGAGGCTTGTCGCGCAACTGGAAGTTGCCAAAGCCGGATAACTTGACGCTTTCACCTCGTTCAAGCTGAACGCGGATTTCCTCAAAGAACGATTCCGTCATGTCTTTGGCTTCACGCTTGTTCAGGCCAACTTTCTCAAACAATAAATCTGCGAGCTCAGCTTTCGTCAACGTCATGCTTTTCCCTATTTGCACAATTGATACCAAATTCTGACTTTACATCGGCGGCGGATCAGAATGCCAATGCTAGACG
>CAITJF010000066.1 GCA_903892645.1 uncultured Nitrosomonadales bacterium
CCACGGTTCCCAAAGCAACCAGATCGAGCAATTCAACCAGTATCCGTCCTCTGTCTTCTGTCATCTGTCCTCTGGAACGTAGCTCGGCGCGTAAGGCTAGCAGCACATAGAACATCACGCCCACACCCGCCAGATGCTTGCTGGGGAAGTCGCAACCAGGCTGATTGGGATTGACGATGCAAAGCGCATCCGGCAAGGCGTCGCCGGGCAGGTGGTGATCGGTGATCAGCACTTGCATGCCAAGGCGGTTGGCCTCTGCCACGCCTTCCACGCTGGCGATGCCGTTGTCCACCGTCAGTAAAATATCTGGATTGGATTTCGCGGCCAATTGCACGATTTCCGGTGTCAGTCCGTATCCATATTCAAAGCGGTTGGGGACGATGTAATCCACTTGCGCGCCGAATGTGCGCAAGCCGCGCAAGGCCACGGCACAAGCCGTTGCGCCGTCGGCATCGTAATCCGCCACGATCATTATTTTGCGTTGTGCGGCGATGGCGTCGGCCAGCAGCACAGCCATTTGTTGTGCATTTTTCAGTTGGGTGAAGGGTAGCAGGCGATCCAAGCCGGTTTCCAGTTGCGTCTTGTCGGTGATGCCGCGTGCCGCGTAAATGCGCGCGAGCAGCGGCGTGATGCCTGCATCGGCGAGGCGCTGAGCGGCGTCTTTCGGATAGTTGCGCGGAGTGATCTTGGGCATGCTGTGGGTGCTGTATTGCAAGATGTGCCAGTGTAACAGAGGCTGGGCATCCTCGTTTTTTGCAGTGGTTTGGGGTAGAATTCAGCCCGTTTCGTAAGACAGGCATAGGGATATCGTGGCATTGATTGTTCAGAAATACGGCGGCACTTCGGTCGGCAGCGCGGAACGCATCAAGAGCGTGGCGCGCCGCGTAGCGAAATACAAGGCGCAAGGGCATCAGGTGGTGGTGGTGGTTTCCGCGATTAGCGGCGAGACCAATCGCCTGATTGCGCTGGCGAAGGAAATCCAGGCGCAGCCCGACCCGCGCGAGCTCGATGTGGTGGTTTCCACCGGCGAGCAGGTGACCATCGGCCTGGTGTCCATGGCATTGATGGAGCTGGGGCTGAAAGCCAAGAGCTATACCGGCGCGCAGGTCAGGATTCTCACCGACAGCGCCTTCACCAAGGCGCGCATCCTCAGCATTGATGAGCAGAGTATCCGCACCGACCTGGCCAAAGGTAACGTGGTGGTGGTGGCGGGCTTTCAGGGGATGGATGAGGCCGGCAATATCACCACCCTTGGGCGCGGCGGTTCCGACACTACTGGGGTGGCGATTGCGGCGGCGCTGCATGCCGACGAATGCCAAATATATACCGATGTGGATGGTGTGTATACCACCGACCCGCGCATGGTGCCGGAAGCGCGCCGGTTGAAAAGTGTCACCTTCGAGGAGATGCTGGAGCTGGCCAGCTTGGGTTCCAAGGTGCTGCAAATCCGCTCGGTCGAGTTTGCCGGAAAATACAAGGTCAAATTGCGTGTACTCTCCAGCTTCGATGAAGAAGGCGAAGGCACGCTGATTACTTTTGAGGAAGATGAGAAAATGGAACAGGCGATTATTTCAGGCATAGCATTCAACCGCGACGAAGCCAAGATTACCGTGCGTGGCGTGCCGGACAAGCCGGGCATCGCATACCAG
>CAITJF010000067.1 GCA_903892645.1 uncultured Nitrosomonadales bacterium
CTGGTATCGTTCTTCTCGGGTGAGGTGTGTGTAGTTCATTTGTGTAATTTCGACTTGCCGGTCAAAAGGCACGGATACTACCGCATCTCGCCCACCTGACCTGCGTTACTCAAAATTGCACTTCATCCTAAAATTCGCCATGTACTTTACACACCAAATATCCCGTTATTATCACAGGCCGAGCTAAGCTCTCTAACACAGGCAGAAGTTGATAATGCTGGAAATGGGTTACAAGCCCAGTTAACACAAGCAATGGAAAAAACAGGGGGTAGATTACTCTCATGGGATCAACCTAAAAGGGTTAAAATCAACGGTGTACTACTAGTTGAATTCGGCTATTCCAGAATCGTACCAGACAGTGGTGAAGGAGTTTTTAACGTGAAAATGTTACAAATGTTTTCTGGCACTAAGTCATTCAAGTTAACGATTGGTTATTCAGCGAACCAAGCCCAACTTCTCGAACCAATTGTCAACCACATAATAGGTTCGATCAAACAAAGGTAAGTAAAAATTACTGGGGTGCTGAGTAAACTTAAAAAAACCTAACCTTACATTCGAGAGGGACTGGCTACGCCAGCCCCTCAATTCAACGTTAGGCATCGAAGTTTTTTAATTTGCAAACCGCTTGACAAGCGTATCTATTCGGATACGATACAAGACATGAACACCTTCCTGAAATCGGACGAATTTAATAGCTGGCTGGTTGACATGAAAGATCAGGTCGGCAAGGCGCTTATTACCAAGCGCATTCGGAGTGCCGAAGCTGGGAATTTTGGCGATTGCGAACCAGTAGGCGAAGGGGTTTCCGAACTGCGGATTCACTACGGCCCCGGCTACCGTGCCTATTTCACCCGTCGCGGGGATGTGGTCTATTTTCTGTTGCTGGGCGGTGATAAATCCACCCAGAAACGTGATGTCAAGCGTGCCAAGGAAATGGTGCGCACTTTGCCCAAGGAGTGAACCATGACTAAATTTACCCCCTTTGATGCAGCCGATTATCTCGACAATGAAGAAACGATTGCCGCTTATCTCACTGCCGCACTTGAAGACGAAAACCCTGACATGTTTCTTGTTGCCGTCAAGGATGTGGCACGCGCACGCGGCATGACTCAACTTGCCAAGGATACCGGGCTTGGGCGTGAAAGCCTTTACAAAGCTCTTGCTCCCGGTGCGAAGCCACGCTACGACACGCTGCTAAAAGTGCTGCGTGCGTTAGGTGTATCGCTGCACGTCAAAAGCGCACATGTTTGATGTGGGCATCGTTGTGCGTAGACCGACTCAAGACACACTGTCCGTTGTAGTTCATAGCTTCATATTCGTAGTTAGAAGCCCAACCCTGCGCTCAAGCGGGACGCGCCAAAAGCTGTGCGCCCCTTAACTTGAATGTTACTCCATGCCTCTAGCCGCCTATCTCGATAACCTGCCAATTCTCGGTGCACGTGTTTTTGTGCATGCCTCTTCTCAAATTATCGGGAATGTGCGCATTGGCAATGACAGCTCGGTCTGGTGCAACACGGTTTTGCGCGGCGATGTAAATCACATTGTGATCGGGCAGTGCAGCAACGTGCAGGATCTCACCATGGGGCATGTATCCCACAAGACGCCAAGCAAGCCCAATGGGTCGCCTTTGGTGATCGGGGATTATGTGACTGTCGGGCACTCCGTCATCCTCCATGGCTGCACTATCGGAAATGAGTGCATGATCGGGATGGGTTCGATCATCATGGACGACGCCGTTATTCCCGACCGGGTGATGATAGGCGCAGGCAGCCTGGTTTCGCCGGGTAAAGTGCTGGAAAGCGGGATGCTCTATATGGGAAGCCCGGCAAAAGCCATCCGCGCGTTGACGCCTGAAGAAATCGCCCATCTGAGATATTTAGCCGGGCATTACATGGAAGTAAAGAATAACTACCTGAACAGCCTGCCGGGAGCACCCAAAACATAGTTCGCGTACGAAGCGGGCTACCCCATCAATCTACCAGCCCGCCCAGAAACTGGATTTTTGGATTCCCCCGCGCTACATGCTCCGGCGGTCGGTGAGGATTGCCTGCACTCCGGGGCATTTGGTGCAGAGCATGGAAGCGATTATAATGCTGTTCCAGAAATGCATTAACCATTCCGAGAACACGGTCTAGCAAGGCTTTCGCCCTGCCCACCCTCCAAAACATGTATCGCTTTGGCAACTTTTTTTGGTATAATCGCTCACATTCCTGTGACCGTCAGGAAGAACCTGCAGATGACAGTATTGCCCTCAATGCTGTGTTAAATCTCAACGCTGTATTAAATAATAAGGATTACTAGATGCAAGGTATAACCAAGAACGATCTGATCATCCGAATCGGCGGCGAAGGCGGCGAAGGCGTTATCTCCGTCGGTGATTTTATTACCCAGGCCTGCGCGCACGCCGGACTCGATGTTTATACTTTCAAAACCTTCCCTGCTGAGATCAAGGGCGGGTACGCCATGTATCAGGTGCGTGCCAGCACCGAACGGCTCTACAATCAGGGAGACACCTTCGACGTCCTCTGCGCCTTCAACGGCGAAGCCTACAACATGAACCGCGCCAGCCTGAAGCCGGGCACCGCTGTCGTTTACGACAGCCCGGGAGACTTCGATCCTGAGATACCGCCCGGTGTGTTTGCTTATCCCATCCCCATGTCGCACACGGCAAAGGAAATGAACAACCCGCGTGCCAAGAACATGGTGGCGATGGGAGCAATGTCCATCCTGTTCAATATCCCCGTGGAATCCTTGCGCGAAGTGATCGCCACCAAGTTTGCGCGCCGGGGAGAAGCCGTGGTTCAGGGCAATCTCGCCGCATTCGAGCGCGGCCGCGAACTGGCGTCAGCACTGAAAAAAATCGATCCGTGGACTCTCGGCACGCCAAAGGGTAAACAAGATGTCATCGTGATGTCTGGCAACAACGCCATCGGCCTCGGCGCCCTGATCGCGGGGCTGGATTTCTTTTCTGCCTACCCCATTACACCGGCGACCGAAGTCGCAATCTATGTGGCCAAACATCTGCCCAAACGCGGCGGCACACTGATCCAGGCCGAGGATGAAATCGCTTCCATTTCCCAGGTTCTCGGCGCTTCTTACGCGGGCAAGAAGGCGATGACCTCCACTTCAGGCCCGGGCCTGGCGTTGATGAGCGAGATGCTGGGTATGGCGTTCATGGCCGAACTGCCCTGCGTGGTGGTTGACGTGCAGCGTGGCGGCCCCTCCACAGGCTTGCCGACCAAGCATGAGCAGTCCGACCTGTTTCTGGCGATACATGGTGGCCACGGCGATGCCGGGCGCATCGTGCTATCCGTGGAAAGCATTCATGACTGCATCAACCTGACGGTGGTGGCATTCAACCTGGCCGAGAAGTATCAGTGCCCCGTGCTGCTGCTTTCCGACGGCTCGCTGGCGTTTTCTACCCAGAACGTGCCCTACCCGAACCCGGACGACTATCACGTCGTAGAACGCAAACGCTGGGACGGCGAAGGCGAATACCGGCGCTACGCACTGACCGAGGATGGCATTTCGCCGATGGTTGATCCGGGCACACCCGGCGGCATACACATTGCCACCGGCCTGGAACATAACGAAATCGGCCTGCCCAACTACACATCGGCCAACCATGAGGCGATGCAGGACAAACGTTTCCGCAAGCTCAAGGGGGTGATCAACGATGTCGATCCGGTGGAAGTGGATGCTGCAGAAGGCGCGGGTACGGCAGACTTGGGCTTGATCGCCTGGGGCAGCACCATCGGCGTGGTGCGCGAGGCATTGCAACGCCTGCGCGCCGAAGGCTACAAGGTCAAGGGTTTTTACCCCAAGCTGCTGAACCCCTTGCCGGTAGAGCAGTTCGAGGCCTTTGGCGCATCGTGCAAACGGCTGTTGTTGCCCGAGGTCAATTTTCAGGGCCAGCTGGCCCACTTTGTGCGCGCGGAAACTTCGTTGCGCCCGGAGTCTTACACCATTTGCGGCGGAATGCCCTTCACGCCTGAGATGATCGTCAATAAAGTTCGGGAGATACTGGCATGAACGCCCACCTTCAACCACAAACTCACTTGCACCGTGTCGAGCTGAAATCCAAGGATTACAAGAATGAAACCACCTCGTTCTGGTGTGCCGGTTGCGGCCACTATGGCGTACTGACAGGACTGCTGCGCGCGCTCTCCGAAATCGGCGTCGATCCAAATTATCTGGTGAGCGTTTCGGGGATCGGCTGTTCCTCGCGCCTGCCTTATTTCGTCAACTCCTACAAGATGCACACCCTGCATGGCCGCGCCGGTCCGGTGGCAACCGGTGTCCATCTGGCGCGCCCTGACCTCGCCGTGGTGATCACTGGTGGCGATGGCGACGGCTTCTCCATCGGCGGCGGGCATATGCCGCATATGGCGCGCAAAAACATCAATATGACTTACATCCTGATGGACAACCATGTTTACGGTTTGACCAAAGGCCAGTGCTCGCCCACTTCCCGAACGGAAATGAAAACCTCCACCACACCTTATGGCGGCGTGGAGATACCCCTGGATCCGATACTGTACATGCTTACCTATGGCGCCACTTATGTTGGACAGGCGTTTGCCGGCAACGTCAAGCTGGCATCACAGCTGATCAAGGATGGTATGGAGCACAAGGGATTTGCCTTTATCAATCTGCTTTCCCAATGCCCGTCTTTCAATGAGATTGACACCGCCCATGCCTTCAAAGACGCCTGCGAACAGGTACCTGACGGTCACGACACAAGCGATCTGAATGCGGCTATGTGCGCAGTCAATGCGGCAAAACAAGTCGGCCGCATCCCCACCGGATTGATTTACAAGACCGAGCGCCCCACTCTCGACCAGCGCATGGCCGAACTGGTGAAACATGTCGGCGGGCACAAAGATTATGATCTGCGCAAGATCATTGATCTCGCGCGCCCATAACAGCAAAAACCGCAATGTCTACCACGGTAAACGATGATGCCCGCCCCCCTCTCCCCAACCCTCTGGGTGAAACAACTAGCCATTCGACTAGGCTGCAAACGACCGCAGCCAAGTCGCTGGTTATCCCGCAAGCGGGCGAGGGGGCAAACGAATCGCTGCGCGAGTCTCACGTTAACGAGGGCGACCAACAGCCAAACATTACGCTGACCATCAACGGCCTTGCCATCAGCGCACATACGGGCATGACTCTGGTTGAGGCTGCGTGGCACGCCGGTGTGCCGCGGGTGACGAGTGTCGGCTGCATGGAGGGCGTGTGCGGCTCCTGCCGCGTCATGCTGCGGCGCGGCAAGGAAGTGACGGTAGGCCTCGCCTGCCAGACCTTCGCCGAGAACGGCATCGAGGTAGTATTCATGCCGCCGGCATCGGCGCCGCAACATCACTACGAGATCGGCGATTTCAAGGATGGATGGGACATCCATGCGCGCTTTCAGGATATTTTTCCCGAGGCGTCGCGCTGCCGTCATTGCCACGGCTGCGACAACGCCTGCCCCAAGGGTATTACCGTCGAGAACGGTGTTGCACTGGCTGCTGCAGGCCGCTACCGCGATGCGGGAGAGGCGTTCTTTGAATGCGTCATGTGCGAACTGTGCGACGTTGCTTGCCCCGAACTGATCGCACCGGCCCATGTGGGCCTTTTCACCCGGCGCGTGACGGCTCATTTTCACCTGCGTCCGCCCAACCTGATCCACCGGTTGGAGGAGTTGCGCAAAGAGCGTCTGGGAACCCCCCAGGAAGAAAATGGCGAGGAATGAAAATAATGATGGCCAACCAAAATGAGTAATGGCATCCCTCTGGCAGAGGCACTGGCCCGCTACCGGCCCGATGCGGATATCGGGTCGCTACCCGAGCTGACCGACACGGACACGCTGCTCAACGCCTACCACCCGGATCACTTGCGCGGCAGCGTGGTCAAGCTGGTTGTGGGAGCCAACGCGGGCGACAGTTGCCAGCGCGAACTGGCCGAATTTCTGCAGTCCGAAGCATTCATCGACGAGGCCGATCTGGCCGGCACTCCGGTGACGGATATTGACGTGCTGGTAATCGGCGGCGGCGGAGCGGGATGCGCGGCGGCGCTGATGGCGGCCGAGAAGGGCGCACGCGTACTGCTGGCCACCAAGCTGCGTCTCGGCGACAGCAACACGGTCATGGCCGAAGGCGGTATCCAGGCCGCCATCGAACCGGACGACTCGATCCAGCGGCATATCCAGGACACCCTGCGCGGCGGGCACCATGTCGGCGACCCGGCGCTGGTGTCCGCCATGGCCGAGGACGGCCCGGATGTGCTGCGCTGGCTGATACGCCAGGGTATGCAGTTCGAGCAGACCCCAAGCGGCGACCTGCATACGCGGCGTGCGGGCGGCATGAGCACCGCACGCCTGGTCCATTGCCGCGATTACACCGGCCTGGAAATGATGCGCGTGCTGCGCGAGGCCGTTATCCAGCATCGCAGCATCGAAGTGTGGGAACAGAGTCCAGCCGTCGAGCTGCTGTCCAACGAGACCGGGCAGAAATGCGTCGGTGCGGTGCTCACCTCGCTGCTCGATGACCAGTTGCGCATCGTCCGCACCCGCTCTGTCATCCTCGCGACCGGCGGGCTGGGGCGGCTACACCTGAATGGCTTTCCGACCTCCAACCACCTCGGCGCAACGGGCGACGGTCTGGTGCTGGCATACCGCATCGGCGCGCGTCTGCGCGAGCTGGATTCTTTCCAGTATCACCCCACGGGTCTGGTACACCCTTCCCATTTGTCCGGCAAGCTGGTGACCGAAGGCGTGCGTGCGGCAGGCACTCTGCTGGTGACCGGCCTCGGACGCCGCTTCATTGATGAACTTCAGCCGCGCGATGTGGTATGCGCCGCCATCCTGCGCGAATGCAGCGAGGGGCGCGGCATCCGCATTGACGACCAGCGCGTCGGGGTATGGCTCGACACACCGCGCATGGAACGCTCCAACCCTGGCTTGCTGGAAAAACAATTCCCCAATCTGATGACGCGCACCCGCGTCTCGGGCATCGATCCGCGCATCGAACCATTGCTGGTTCATCCGACCCTGCACTACCAGAACGGCGGCGCGGTCATCGATGTCAACGGCGCCACCACGGTGCCCGGCCTGTACGCGGTGGGCGAAGTGGCGGGAGGCATCCACGGAAGCAACCGCATCATGGGCAACGCCCTGCTCGAGATTATCAGCTTCGGGCGCCGCGCTGGTATCGCAGCCACCGCCAACCGCGACCGCGGCCCTAAGAAAGTCACCCTCGAACATGTGAACCGGCTGCGCCGCGCCCTGACCCTCGCCGGTATGCCCATGACGCAGCGGGCACCCCAGGTCTTGCCGACTTATGCGGCGGGGGGCATATGGAATCGCTGAACCATAAATCGGCCTTGGCCGAAACACATCTGGTGCTGCTTCATCCAGACCGGCGCATCGGTGCCGATATGGCTCGCTGGCGCCAGTCGGGCGGCGGCAAAGCTTTGGCTCGTGCCGTACAAGACCCGGCTGCCGTGCGTGAGGAAATACGCCTTGCCGAGCTGCGCGGCTTGGGCGGCAGTGGCTTTCCGGCCTGGCGCAAGTGGGATGCAGTCGCCGCCGAATTGCCCAAACCGGACAAGTATCTGGTGGTGAACGGCAACGAAGACGAGCCCGGCACCTTCAAAGATCGCCTGCTGCTGGAGGAAACGCCGCATCAAGTGATTGAGGGTGCCGTGGTGGCGGCACTGGCGATCGGCGCCAATCGCGTCGTGTTCTACATCAATCCCGATCTTGCGCGCTCCCTTGCGGCAATGAGGACGGCACTCGAACAATGGCGCACCTCGGATCTGCCGGCACTCGCCTCGACTGCGCTCGGCAAACCGCTGCAGCTTGAGCTGCTGCCCGGTTCCGGGCACTACATCGGCGGCGAAGAGACGGCGTCCATGGAATGGGTCGAGGGCCGCTTCCCCTTCCCGCGCGGCAAGCCGCCTTATCCGGCGCAGTCTGGCGTACACGGCTGCCCGACCCTGATAAACAATGTCGAAACTCTGGCTAATGTGCCACATATCGTAGTGCATGGAGCTGCATGGTTCCGCGCCCTCGGCAAAGCGCCGGGCACCGGCACCAAGCTGTATTCCCTGAGCGGCGACGTGCTGCACCCCGGCGTGTTTGAACTCCCCATGGGCACGTCGTTGCGTGAGCTCATCTTTGTCCACGGCGGTGGCCTGTTGTCGGGCAAGCCACTCAAGGCGGTGTTTACCGGCGGACCTTCGAGCACCCTGCTGACGCCCGCCGATCTCGATGTGGCACTGGATTTTGATTCCCTGCGCACGCGCGGCAGCAACCTGGGCACCGGTGCGATGATCGTCATCTCGGAGGGCACGGGCATCGTCAAGCGTGTGGCCGAGTATGAACGCTTCTTCGCCCATTCTTCCTGCGGCCAATGCAACTCGTGCAAGGTGGGTACCGCCACCATGAGCCGCCTTCTGGATCGCATCGACACCGGGTGCGGCACAGCGGCCGACCTCGCTTCCCTGGAAAACCTCTGCACCATGTTACCCAACAGTGGCCGCTGCCACCTCATCAACGGCGCCGTGCAACTGCTCGACAGCGCCTTCCACCACTTCCACGACGAATTCCGGCAGGCGTTGCGCTAACTGGTTTGTCAACCCAGTTTACGGACTTCTCGTTTAACCGGAACTGCCCGCAAGCAGGCACACATTTCCTCTTTGCCTGACCGGCAAACACTGGCAGAATGCCGCCATTGTTTACTGTGCAGGAGTACACCATGAAAGCACCCATCCGCGTCACCATCACCGGTGCCGCCGGTCAAATCGGCTATGCCACCCTGTTCCGCATCGCCAACGGCGATATGCTGGGACATGATCAGCCTATCATC
>CAITJF010000068.1 GCA_903892645.1 uncultured Nitrosomonadales bacterium
ATTGTAGTTCATCCGGGGTGAGAGAGGGAGCTACAACTTCCGTTCGTGTTGGCTGAATCGGTTATTTATTGTAGTTCATCCGGGGTGAGAGAGGGAGCTACAACGCAGGCGCGGACGACCCCGCAAGGGGGCCATCCGTCCAGCGTTCTCGCTTCGCGAGGTTTAGCAAGAGGATGGGCGGGCTGATGTGCCGCATCAATAAGAAGATGCCATCACCCGCCGCCTTATGGCACACTTACACTTGTTCCATCACATCCAAAGCCCATCTTGCAACCTTTTGAACTTCTCATCGGCCTGCGCTACACCCGTGCCAAGCGGCGCAACCATTTCATTTCCTTCATCTCGCTGATTTCCATGCTGGGCATGGCTCTGGGCGTGGCCGCGCTGATTGTAGTGCTGTCGGTGATGAACGGGTTCCAGAAAGAAATCCGCACGCGCATTCTCGGCGTCGCGCCGCACCTGCAAATCAGCGGCACCGACGATAACCGCCTGACCGACTGGCAGTCCACCCTGCAACTCGCGGCGAAACATCCGCAAGTGGCGGCTGCCGCGCCTTTCGTGGCGGGACAAGGCATGGTGTCGTTAAATGAAAGCGTGCAGGGCGTGATGGTGCGAGGAGTCCTGCCGCAAGACGAAAACAAGGTGGTTGACCTGTCCGACAAGATGAAGGCTGGGTCGCTGCAAGCCTTGCAGGAAGGCGGTTTCGGCATCGTGCTCGGTTCCGACCTGGCACGCGCGCTGGGCGCACGCCTGAACGACAAGGTGCTGCTCATCGCCCCGCAGGGGCAAATCACCCCGGCCGGCATGATGCCGCGCCTCAAGCAGTTCCGCGTGGTGGGCATTTTCGAGATCGGCATGGCGCCCTACGACAACTCGCTGGTGCTGATCCATATGGGCGATGCGCAGAAACTTTACCAGATGGGCAGCGCGGTAACCGGCATCAGCGCACGCCTGCACGACCTCGACCTGGCGCCGCGCGTGGCCCTCGAACTGGGGCGCGAATTGCCGCGCGGCACCTTTGCCAGCGATTGGACGCGACAGCACGCCAACTATTTCCGTGCAGTGCAGATCGAAAAGAAAATGATGTTCATCATCCTCTCGCTCATCGTCGCGGTCGCCGCGTTCAACATCGTCTCCACGCTGGTGATGGCGGTCACCGACAAGCAGGCCGACATCGCCATCCTGCGCACGCTGGGCGCATCGCCTGCCAGCATCATGAAAATATTCATCGTGCAGGGCGCGCTGATCGGCATCATCGGCTCGCTGCTCGGCGTGGGCGGCGGCATAGTGCTGGCGCTCAACATCGACACCGTGGTGCCGTTCATCGAGCGCCTGCTCGGCACGCACATCCTCGCCAAGGATGTGTATTACATCAGCGAACTGCCTTCCGATCTGCATCGCGGCGATGTGTTCATCGTGGGATGCTTCTCCTTCATCATCAGTCTGCTCGCCACGCTGTATCCAAGCTGGCGCGCATCCAAAACGCAACCGGCGGAGGCGCTGCGCTATGAATAGCCAAAGGACTGAAGCAGTGATTAGCTGCCGCAACCTGCGCAAGACCTTTACCCAGGGCAAGCTCAACGTGCCGGTGCTGAACGGCGTCAATCTGGATATTGCGCGCGGCGAACGCATCGCCATCGTCGGCGCATCCGGCTCCGGCAAGAGCACCCTGCTCCATCTGCTCGGCGGGTTGGACAACGCCAGCGGCGGCAGTGTCGTCATCCTCGGCCAGGACGTGCAGGCGATGAACGAAACGCAACGCGGCGACGTGCGCAACCGTTCGCTCGGCTTCGTATACCAGTTCCACCACCTGCTGCCTGAATTCACCGCGCTGGAAAACGTCGCCATGCCGCTGCTGATCCGCGGCATGAAACGCGCAGAGGCCGAGCCGATTGCCGCAGCGATGCTGGAACAAGTGGGGCTGGCGCAACGCATCCCCCACCTGCCCGCCGAACTCTCCGGCGGTGAACGCCAGCGCGTCGCCATGGCGCGCGCCCTGGTCACCGAACCGGCCTGCGTGCTGGCCGACGAACCCACCGGCAACCTGGATCGCGCCAGCGCCCGGGCGCTGTTTGAATTGATGCAGGAACTCAACGCACGCCTTAACACCAGCTTGATTGTGGTTACCCACGACCTCGAACTGGCAAGCAAGATGCAGCGCCAGTTAAGGCTGGAAGATGGGGTGTTGCATGCGGCGTGAGTAATGCGTGCAAGAGTTATTAAAAAATATCACGAGCTTGATCAATACTAACTATGCCGCCGATGCCATAGCTAATGGTAAACCCCAAGAAACCATGGCTCTACTCTGGCAATTGGTGCTCGCGCTAAAATAGTCACCTGTTCAGAGCAAATGAAATTCACCTATATACAACGTTTAGGAATATTGCAAATAGCTGCAACAGCTTATTTGCGCATCGCAACCGAATCACAACGCCCCTTGGAATCCATTTGTGGTCAAACCTTCAAAAAACCATATCTTGCCTTGATGGGTTCCGGACAGGTTGCTGAAGCAGAAGCTTATCTATGCGCTGCATTGGAGCAGTTGCAAACCGATTTGCTGGTGTATTGCCTGCGCTCAGAGATATAGAAGTAGGCCAAACAGTTCGAGGAATCAACGCCCACCTAATAAGTAAACGGCACAGTGAAGCTAAAGAAAATGGATCTTCCACCCACCCTTGCCCGTATACGGCAAGTTGCACCATTGCTGAATCTGAAAGGGCAGCCAGCGTTTCTCGCCCTCATATTGACAGTAGTGTTAGTCGTTGTACTCTGTTTTGCGTTTGATTCAATCTGGGGTACAAATGACGACGTAGCCATGTCAATGATCGCCCACGGCTATGGCTTGGCCGCATACGGCTCTCCCCATCTTGTTTTTTCTAATGTGCTGTGGGGCTACTTGGTGCGCGCCATACCGGCCATCAATGGCG
>CAITJF010000069.1 GCA_903892645.1 uncultured Nitrosomonadales bacterium
ACACCAGAAAGTGGCGCCGCCAGATCGGGATGAAGCGCAGGCTGATGCGCGGCAGAGAAAAATAATGTGCGCTCATTACATAACGCCCGTCATTCCCGCAACTCCCGCCCGGTCAGTTTAAGGAACACATCCTCCAGATTCGCCGGGCGATACAAGTAGCGCAGCCCGCCATGCCCCTGCAGATGCGCCAGCAGCGGTTGTGCGTCGTCCACATAGCAGAATGCGGTTTCGCCAGTCACCTCGAAGCGCTTCGAGTAATGCGCCGCATGTTCCTGCGCCCACAGCGCCACACCTTCGCCGAATACTTCCACCACCTGCGGCTCGATGTGCTGCGCGATCAGGGCGCGCGGCGTGTCCTGTGCAATCATGCGCCCCTGGTCGAGAATGGCGAGGCGGTGGCACAGGCGCTCGGCTTCGTCCATGAAATGCGTGGTCAACAACAAGGTCTTGCCCTGCGCGGTCAATTCGCGCAAACGCTGCCAGATGAGATGCCGCGCCTGCGGATCAAGCCCGGTGGTCGGCTCGTCGAGAAAAATGACATCCGGGTCGTTCACCAGCGCGCGTGCCAGCGTCAACCTGCGCTTCATGCCGCCGGACAGCGTGGGAATTTTCACGTCGCGCTTGTGCGTGAGATTGGCGAATTCCAGCAGCGCGGGAATGCGTGCCTCGATCTCGGCATCCTGCATGCCGAAGTAGCGGCCATACACCAGCAGGTTTTCCGCCACGGAAAAATCCGGATCGAGGTTGTCCATCTGCGGCACCACACCCACACGCAGCCGCGCTTCACGTGCATGCTGCGGCACGGCATGGCCGAGCAGGCTCAATTCGCCGCTGGCCGGCGCAATCAGGCCGAGCATCAAACGCAACGTGGTGGTCTTGCCCGCCCCGTTGGGGCCAAGCAGGCCGAAGCACTCGCCCTTGTTGATGGTGAGGCTGACATCGTCCACCACGGTTTGCCCGGCGTAGGACTTGTACAAGTTTTGTACGGAAAGCACGGCGGTCATAGCGACAGCACTTTCCCCTCTCCCGCTTGCGGGAGAGGGTTAGGGAGAGGGCAAACCATTGATAAAACCATTTCCCCTTTGTGCCACCCTCTCCCCCAGCCCCTCTCCCGCAAGCGGGAGAGGGAATTAAAGCAGCAACTCCATAGACTTTTACTCACGACATTTGTCCTGTGAAATATTGCAGCACAATCTGCCTGATCTGGTTCAGCCGCCCGTGGAAAAAATGTTCCGCCCCCGGCAGCACCACGATGGGCAAATGCAGCGGGCGCCCCCAGTGCAGCACATCGGCCAGCGGCACCACTTCGTCCAGCTCGCCATGCACCAGCAGCGTGTCGTGTGGCACCGGCGGCATCTCAAAGTGCCCCACTGCCGGCGCGACCAGCACCATCTTGTGCGGATGCGGGTGCAAGTGTTGCGCGGCGCGAGCCTGCACATAGCCGCCGAAAGAAAAACCGGACAGGATCAGCGGCAGATCGCCATATTCCTGCTGTGCATGGCGCACCACCGCCAGCACATCCTCCACCTCGCCGTTGCCGCTATCGAACGCGCCCTCACTGGCCCCCACACCGCGAAAATTGAAGCGCAATGCGACAAACCCCAGTTCCGCAAAAGCTTTCGCCAATGTCGTGACGACTTTGTTTTCCATCGTGCCGCCCATGGTGGGCAGCGGGTGCGCCACCACCGCAATGGCGCGCGGTGCGCTGCCTGGAATGTGCGTGATTCCTTCGAGGTGTCCAGCCCCGCCAATGGCAGAAAATTTCTGCAGCGCAGGCATTAAATTTTCAGGCGCTCCACTACTCGCCCGTTTTTCAGGTGTTCCTCGATAATTTCGTCAATATCGTTCTCGTCCCTGTAGGTGTACCACACGCCCTCCGGATACACCACCAGCACCGGCCCTTCATCGCAGTGGTCCATGCAGCCTGTCGCGTTGATGCGGATACGGTTTTTCTCGGTGGAAAGCTCCAGCGCTTTCACCTTGTCCTTGGCGTAATCGCGCATCTTCTGCGCGCCGTGGTTGTTGCAGCAATCCGAGCCGTCTGTTCGTTGGTGGGTGCAAAAGAAAACATGTTTGTGGAAAGAGCTCATATTAAAGACCTCACGAAAAATGGAACTCAATTATACCGCTGCCACTGTCACCGGTTTCTTATGCGCCACAGGTAGCCGAGCATGAGAAAAGGAAACACCAATGCCACGGTTTGCGACAAGCCGTTGTAAGTGAGCAGATGGCCGTAATGCCACTGGTACAGCCGCATGGCGGCGGAAGGCGCGCCGCTGTCCAGCAACCCATGCGCCAAACTGAGGTATGCCAGCACCGCACACACAGCGCAGAACAACAATTGCACGCGCGGCAGCCTGCCTGCGGCGAGCAGCAGCAGCACACCGGTGAACGTACCAAATATCGCCTCGCTGTTCAGCCACAGCAGCAACGCCCATGATTTAAGCAACACGGCGGCAGCAACAAACTTGGTCAGCGCCACCGCGCACAGGATCAGCAACAGTACGTTCACCACATGGCGGCGCTGGCGCAGCAGGGTCAGCAGCAACATCCCCATCATCATCAAATTGAGCGCCACTGCCACGCTCTCCACCCAGTTGAACGGCTCGGGCTGCACCACGGCGAAAGGCGGGCGCGCCACTTCGCTGATAAACACATTACCCAGCATCGGCAGCGAAGGGTTGACCTGCGCAAACATCCACAGCGCCACCAGCGCTAGGCCGAAATCCATGCTGGCATCGGCGTGGAACAAGCGCATGCGCCAGTGCCTCAGATGCAGCGCAAACCATGCGCGCGGCGCGATGCTCACCGCCAGCAGTACCCCCGCCAGCGCGCCGATACTGTTGGTAAGCAAATCAAGATTGGAACTGGTGCGCACAGGCAAATACATCTGCGTGTATTCCATTGTGGCGGAAAGCACTACCCCGCCCAGCGTGGCAAGCAATGCGCTCAACCCCGCCCCGAAGTGCGCGCGCAGAGCCAGCCCGAGCAGCAGGCCGAAAGGTATGTAAGCCAGCAGGTTGACCACCGCATCGGACAGCGTGTAAGCCTGCAACAGCGGTGCGGCCAGCACCGCGGAGAATTCCAGCCCCTGCTCCTGCCAGCCGGTGAACGGCGACAGACTGGCGTAGACGATGAGCAGCGCATAGCCTGCGGCAAGGTAGGTGCGCAAGCGCGGGCGGGGGGAAGTGACGGGGATTTCTCTCATGGCCGGATCGAGTTTATCCGATTCTTGCAGGGCAAACACGCATATGTAATAGCGTAATATGGCGGATGGATGAATGAAAAGAATCAATGGCGAATCCACTTTAATGATCAGCTGCTCCCTGATGATTTGTTGCATCACCAGCTTCCCGCAAGGGGCGTCTCATTAACAAGGCACAGTGGGCTGAGTTAGGGTTCCGTGCCTTGTATGTTGGCCGATACGCACACTCCTGAGCTTTGCATTGGCAACATTTTCGTTGTCGCTTGCCTGCTTTCGCTATAATTCGCCGCAGAGATAGATGCAATCATCTTGAATCGTTTAATTCTGGAGACGTAAAAACAATGGAAAAATACAGCAATCGCATCATCATCACTCATTGGTTGACTCTGGCTTTGTTGGTGGCCGCCTGGTTCCTGGGCGACTCGTTAGATGACGCGCGGCATGAGGGCGGCGCGACAATCACGGGCTATATGGTGCACTCCCTGGTGGGTGGCGCGGTGTTGCTGCTGACCTTGACACGCATCGCATTCCGCCGCACGGACGGCGCTCCGCCGCCGATGGGCGACACCCTGCTGGACAAGGTTGCCAAGGGCGTCCACCATTTGCTTTATGTCTTGCTGATCGTGTTGCCGCTGAGCGGCATCATGCAGGTCTTGACCAGCAAAGTCGGCAAGGCGCTGATGGCGGGCGATGCGTCCTTATTGCCAAAGAAATTCGAAGGTGTGGCCGCGCATGACGTGCATGAAATATTGGTGAATGTGCTGATTGCAGTGGCGGTAGTGCATGTACTGGGCGCCCTGAAGCACCAGTTCGTGACGAAGGACAACATCATGGCCCGCATGTCGCTGCGCAACAAGAAATAAGCGGGACAACAGGTACCAGCAAACAAGGGTAAGGCCGGTTAAAATCTTGCGTGCGGGCTAATCCATATCTTCTAGTTGACCGCTTATTTCTTGAGAGAAAACACAATGGTTGCTAAGAACGGCGTCCTTTTGGAGAGATGCCGCATGAACGGACGTGTTCAATCGCCTGGCTCAGGATATTCATCATGCTGATCCAGCTTGCTGTCATGGGCATGCTTGCGGCATTGTTGCCGCTGGCAACCGTTTGGGTATCGAGTGACGCCGACAAATACCGCAAGCTGGTATGGGTCACGTTATTCCTCACATTTGACTTGATCATGTTCGGCGCATTCACGCGGCTGACCGATTCCGGCCTCGGCTGCCCGGACTGGCCGGGCTGCTACGGGCAGGCCAACCCGCTGCAGGCGCATGTGAACATCAGTGCCGCCGAAACTGCGATGCCGACCGGTCCGGTGACCGTCATGAAGGCGTGGATTGAAATGATCCACCGCTACCTGGCCATGGGCATCGGCGTACTGATCATCGCATTGATGGTGATCTCGTGGCGCAGGTGGCTGCAATCGGGCCGTAAGGCGCTAAATTTTTCGCCGCTGTTTCCAACGTTGCTGTTTGCCTTCGTTTGCCTGCAGGGGGCTTTCGGCGCATGGACCGTCACGATGAAATTGCAGCCGGTCATCGTGACCACCCACCTTCTGCTGGGTATGACACTGCTGGCGCTTATGGCATGGGTCGGCGCGCGCCTGAGCGACCATGCGCCGGTGCCGCAATCAGCGGCTGCCGCGCTGCGCGCACCGGCGATGCTGGCGGCTGCGTTGCTCCTGGTGCAAATCGCGCTCGGCGGCTGGGTCAGCACCAACTATGCGACACTGGCCTGCCAGGATTTTCCGCTGTGCCAAGGCGCTCTGTGGCCGACTATGGATTTCGCCAACGGCTTCACGCTATGGCGCAATCTGGGCATGACCGCCAAGGGTGAATTCCTGCCTTTCCCCGCGCTGACCGCCATTCACTGGATGCACCGCATCTTCGCTTTTGCCGTGGTTGCGCTGGTTGCTTGGGTAGGATTCAGGGCGCTCAAGATCGAAGGTTTGCGCAAGACCGCGCGCTGGCTGCTGGCTATCATCGCGCTGCAATTCACCACCGGCGCTTCCACCGTCTTCCTGAATTTTCCGCTGGCGCTGGCCGTGCTGCACAACGGCGGCGCGGCGCTTCTCGTGCTGTTGCTGGTCATGCTGAACTACAAGGTTTGGTTCGCTGCCGGAGCCGCGTCGGATGCGGCGCGATGACTATAAAGTCGGCACGAATTAAGTAGCACGTTCGCCCTGAGGTATCGAAGGGTTTTGGGTGAATGGCTGGTGGTTCGACAAGCTCACCACGAACGGTTAGTTAACAGCATTGCATGTGGCTTGGAGAAGCATTGCTGAATCCGGGACGCACCGTGAAACCCGAATTCCATTTCATTCCATCCAGACCACACTTGATTATACAAGATTGTGTATAATCAATTTATGCAAGCACGCGCCAAACCGGTTGAATTTCTCGGCAGTTCTTTGAACGGCCTGCGCGACTTTCCACTCCCCGCTCGCCGTGAAGCCGGTTATCAGATTGACAAGGTTCAGCACGGCGAAGAACCGGATGACTGGAAGCCGATGAAAACTATCGGAGTGGGCGTGCAGGAAATCAGGATTCAGGACGAGGCAGGCGCGTTTCGGGTGGTCTATATCGCCAAACTGACGGGCATGGCAAACATGTCACTCTTGATGACAAACCCGCTGTGCCCGTTTCCCTCTCCCCAACCCTCTCCCGGTGGGCGAGGGGGCTAACGAATCGCTTTGCGAGCTTTACGTTAAACGATGCGGTGTATGTGCTGCACTGCTTCCAGAAAAAAACGCCAAAGACTTCCGCGCAAGACATCGCGCTGGCGAGCAAACGGTATGAAGATCTTATACGAGGTGAGAAATGAGCAAGCAACGATTCAAGAGCGTGTGGGATGCCATCGAGAATACCCCCGGCGAGGCGGCCAACATGAAAGCTCGCGCAGAGCTGATGCGCGCGATCACCGAATATGTCCGCAGCAGCGGCATGACCCAGGCGGAAGCCGCCAAAACGTTGGGCGTCACCCAGCCGCGCATCTCCGACCTGATGCGCGGCAAGGTGGATGTGTTCTCCATTGATACGCTGGTCAACATGCTGGCAGCGGCGGAGATTCGCTTGGAAATGCGGTTGAAGAAAGCGGCGTGACAACTACGCCCCACTCTTGCGGGTATTGCATCCTGTACAGGCTCTGATGTGTTGATGCAAGACCTGACCCTGGCACACGCTCTTGGCTTTCACGCGCGTTGGCAACGATTGGTAGGTTAAGCAATAGACTTCATAAAGTGACATTTATCACCTTTCATTTTTCGGTGGTTCGTACATCCCCAAAAATCCGTTCGCCCATTTACTCCTTTGCGCCTGGTCAAAGTTCCGCTGCCACATTGCGGACAAGGTGCGCCTTCTGCAAACTCCGGAATAGCAACAGCTTTGATTTCAGGTGCTGACTTAGGTACGACAGCTACGAGCGGGAAGAGCGCCTTACATGTGCCCGGATAACCTTGGCACGCAAGAAAATCAGTTTCTGTTCCGTCACTACGATTAATACTTTTACGAATTAGTTTTTGCTGCCCACATTCTGGGCAGAGTGCTCCCACCTTCGGCACAAAAGTTTTTTCTGGCTGCTGCATAGATATTGGCTTGGCATAAGTCTCAGCTATAGTTTGTTCGGCTTTAACCGACCGAGCAGAAGGAGTGTGTTGAGATACCAAAAACTCAGCCGCAGCTTCAGCCTCTTGTTGGGTCATATCCCAAACAAAATCCGTGGAGAAAAAGTTTTTTGGGGAAAGTGGGTTTGCCTTATTTTTTAACTGGGCTAATTTTTCCGTGATGGCTCCAGTCACTGCGTCAGCTTTTAACAATTCAGGTATGTCCATTCCGCGCTGAATTATTCCGTTGTCTGAAATGGCAATATAAACGTCAACGGGGCAAGCCATAAAACCTTTCTGTACTTTCCCAAAAAATGCTTTCCCGCGCAGCTTTTCCTTGTGCGCAATAAGCAATGCTTTGAGAATTCGCCCCTGCTCTTGCGCCTGAAGTACAGGCGAAGGTATTCCTGATATTTCGTCGTTGTATGTGCGCTGCCATCCTCCATGTTGGTCGATACCTATTACATGTGCACTTTTAGATTCGATTATGAAAAACCCAAAAACAGACACTACAAGATGATCTATCTGGGCAACATCCCCATCATGAATTACTCGCAAATCGTTAATCACGAAACAATCATCTCGCCTGCGAAATGCGCGCTGCAAATAAAAAGCCATTTGTTTTTCGGCTTCCTCGCCAGCACGCAACCTTGGGTCTGATGGATTAGTAAATTCTTTTTCTTTTAGTATCACGGTACCATCTCCCTATGCGTTGTAGACTTCTAATGCGCCTCATCCCAATTCCCGCCCTCCCCCAGCCCCACTTCCAGCGGCACTTTCAATTCCGCGACATGACACATGAGATCGCGCAGTTTTTCTTTCACGTGATGCAGCTCCGCCTGCGGCACTTCGAGCACGAGTTCGTCATGCACTTGCATAATGAGGAGGGTGTGTAGTTTTTCTTTTTCTATCCAGTTCTGCACCGCGACCATCGCTAATTTAATTAAATCCGCCGCCGTGCCCTGCATCGGTGCATTGATGGCGGCACGCTCGGCGCCTTGCCTGCGCATGCCGTTCGCGCCGTTGATCTCGGGCAGCCATAACCGGCGTCCAAACACCGTCTCGACAAAGCCCTGCCGCCTGGCCTGTTCGCGCGTGCTATCCATGTAGTTCTTTACGCCGGGATAGCGCGCGAAGTACAGGTCTATGTATTGCTGCGCGGCGCTGCGTTCGATGTTGAGCTGGCTCGCCAGACCGAAGGCGGACATGCCGTAGATCAGGCCGAAGTTGATGACCTTGGCATAGCGGCGCTGCTCGCTGCTCACCGCATCGGGTGCGACGCCGAACACTTCGGCGGCGGTGGCGCGGTGGATATCCTCGTTATTGGCGAATGCGCGCAGCAACCCTTCATCGCCGGAGAGGTGCGCCATGATGCGCAGCTCGATCTGCGAATAATCTGCCGACACGATGCGCGAACCTTGCGGTGCGATGAAGGCTTCGCGGATGCGGCGGCCTTCCGGGGTACGGATCGGGATATTTTGCAGGTTGGGGTCGCTGGACGCCAACCTGCCCGTCACCGCCACCGCCTGCGAGTAACTGGTGTGCACGCGCCCGGTTTTGCGATCCACCATCTGCGGCAGTTTGTCGGTGTAGGTGGATTTGAGTTTCGCTATGCCGCGATGCTCAAGCAAAATTTTCGGCAGCGGATAATCCAGCGCCAGTTCCTGCAGTACCTCTTCATCGGTGGAGGGTGTGCCGCTCGGCGTCTTTTTCTTTACCGGCAGGCCGAGCTTGTCGAACAAAATTTCCTGTATCTGCTTGGGCGAGTTGAGGTTGAACGGCTGCCCCGCCACCGCATAGGCTTGCGTTTCGATGGCGAGTATTTTTTCGCCCAGCTCACGGCTCTGCCCTGCCAGCTTGGCGCTGTCTATCAGCACGCCGTTGCGCTCCATGATGTACAGCACTTGCCGCGCTGGCATCTCGATGTTGCGATAGACTTCGGCGAGTTTGTCGCGCAATTGCGGCGACAAGGTCTGATGCAGTTGCAGCGTAATGTCGGCGTCTTCCGCCGCGTAGCGCGTGGCGGTATCGAGATCCACCTGATCGAAACAAATCTGCTTCGCGCCTTTGCCCACCACTTCGGCATAGCTGATGGTTTTCACGCCGAGATGGCGCAGCGCGAGATTGTCCATGTCGTGCGGCCTGTGGCTTTCCAGCACATAAGATTGCAGCAGCGTGTCCTCGGCGATGCCCGCGAGTGCG
>CAITJF010000070.1 GCA_903892645.1 uncultured Nitrosomonadales bacterium
CGCGGCAACCTTCAACCCCCGGTTGAAGCCCACCCCAACCACAACGGCAAACCGAGCCGACCGACCTCGACATCGCCCGGGTTCTGACTGAGTTCGTTCCGCTGTCGAAGACGATGGCCGAGCAGATCACGGCGCTGCGGACGTGGGCGAAAGGGAGGGCCAGATTCGCTACTTCTCCTGGAGCTGAAGAAAAGAAACTCCGGAAGTTGGTGTCGTAAGAACTGGGGAGGGAGGCTGGAAGATTTGGGCTCCTTCCCACAGCTCAAGCACGGCATCGAAGAGAAATTGGCGACAAACACACAGGGCAAGCCCGTTAGCACGAAGCGACTCGGGCTTGTCTCTTCCACGAGAAAGGAATCGAATGACAAAAACAATGACACGTCCCACGTTCAACAAAGGCGAGAGGACGTTCACATGACCGGCACGTTTGAGAACTTCGAACTGACCTTCGGATTGTTCGGGCATCAATACAGCACGATTGACGGGAAGCGGTTTATTACATGGTTCGATTTCCAGGACCCAGCATTGAATGGTCTTGAGCCGGTTTGCCGCGTGGAATTCAAACCCAACCCGGCGCCAACGGTGCTCTGTCACAGCCCGTTGGTCACAAAAGCATTGCCCAGCGCAACCCTGATTCGCGCAGTTCATTCCGGAGGCTAAAATAGTGCCGAGCTATCACAACTTCGTGGACAGCACAGACGCCCGATTCCGGCAGATAACCAGGAAGTGTTTGGTGGTCGCATTTGTCGAAAAGGAATACGACGAATTCGCTCCAGGTTAATTCCTTGTCGTCAATCTGGATCACCGGCTCACGCTCTTCATGTTCCAGCGTATCGTCAATGAGGCAGCGCAGGACACCACCACGAGGACTCCAGATCGGGCTGGATTTGAAAACGATGGCGCATAGTGGCGAGCGGTGACGAAGGTTGCAGGGTCGGACCGTGGAAACCCTGCAAACATTCAAAAGTATTGCCACCATTCGCCCGCCTAATTCAGCACCAAACCCAATGGCTACCCACCGCAGCGGCGTTTTTCTGCAACCACTCCTTAGGAGAGATGCATTAGGAAACACGCTCCCTGGAATCGTTGATGAAACCAAAAAAAGAGGACACAGGCTTTGCCGCCAGAAGTGTCCCCCGTGGTTACTAATTTGATTGTCGGTTAGAGGCAATCGATGCAAGAACCAGCGCCGAGTGTTGCAAAACAAGGGATGCACGCCTCTGGTCCAGCAGCACATGATGCCGCACATGCTGCTATTGCTCCAGCACACGCGATTTTCTTGAGGATACTGCACCCTGACGGGTTAAGCTCCACTGTTGCTCGGCTTCCGGAACAGCGGCGCATGACTGGTTTGGATTGCTTTGGGAGTTTCATATTTGTTGTGATCTGTTGTGTTATTGATACCATTTGAAAGGGTGGTGTTTTTCCTCCCTTTAAGAACCTTCTGGGCTGAACAACTCTTACGGAACCCCACTATTCTCATTCCCAAACTGCAAGCAGCCTTGGTGCAACTGCACGAATAGGGGAAGAGTCAGCCGCAGAGAGGACACAGGGTTTAACACCTGTGTCCTCCGTGGAATCACTTTGCTTTCAGCAAGTAGCTAAGCAAATGCTACGCGCAGGTTCTGGAAGCTTGTTGCAGAGCGTCTCACAGATGATGCCGGAAGACCGGACACTCTTGCGCACGACGCCGCGTGAATTCTTACGTTGGATGGGTTTGCTTTGTTTTGGTAACTTCATAGTTGTGCTGTTTTGTACTTTTATTGGCGTCAATTAAAGGGTGACACCGTTTCCCATTTTGGGCAAACAACTGCCCAAATTCTTGTGTAAGTGGCCCACGAGTTAAGATTCTAAACAATTTTCCTGCACGCCACGTCAATAAACGGACCAGGATCGCGTTGTCCCCACAGTCACGGGAATTACATCGCTTACGTCGACTGTAAAACGGTAGAGGCGCTTGGCTATTTCCAAGCGCTTCTTCGGGTTAAAAAACGTCAGTTTGACATCCCAGCAATCGGAATGTTGGCGACAGATAGGACTCTTTTGCACATCGATAGATTCCAGCTCCATTTCATCGCCTAACGACGTCTCAAACACCTCCTCGACCTGATATGCATTGGTTGCGGCATAATTCATCGCACGGTCGGACGCTGTGACGCCCAAATTGCGCAGTTCATAATAAACTCGCTCAAGAAAGTTTGTTACACCCTCCGCTTTCTTGGTATAGGCAGATTGTGTGTCTTTACTTTCTGTTGCGGCTGGCTGAATCCCAACAACCGATGAAACCAATTCGTGAGTTGACCATGCAAACATCCCGCGGACTTCAGGAACGAGCACGGGCACCAACTCGCCTGTAAGAAGTCGCACAGTAGGGCCTGGACTGACTCCCGGCACCGAAATGCGCTCCACGCCCTTCTCTTGGGCCTCGAGGAATTCTACAAGCTTGGCATAAGCGACATGCGCATAGGGTCCGCTTGGACGTAGAACATAGATCGGTGTTTCATCAATCTTCAAAGTCCAGTGCAATGCGGTGGCTTCGTGCTCGTTCTTCTTGAGGTGAGCGATCATTAACTTCTTGTCCGCTGGATTGACTTGGTTTCCGTCGTCAGACATCGCCTGCACAAAGCTGTCACGTCTTGCTTCAGAGCCGAAATCAAAATCGAGACTGCCCAGCGCGTATGCCAGTTGTGGAACTGCCGGAGCCGCACAACCGCAGGAAGCCTTGCCGCCGCCCCCGCAAGCACAGTCCGATGGGGTGACGGCGGGTGGATCAGATGGAGTCGATGCGTTCAGTGTACGACTCGGTTCAGCTGAAATCATTGCTGGTTCATTGAATTGCGTAACAGTGTTGGCGTTGCTATTTGTATCCATAGTTTGTATTCGGTTTTTTTTAGTTGTTGAAGTGATGGAGTTTCTTTCCACGTTGTTCGGATATGCGTCTCCGAACAAAATTTTGCCGGCGCCAGCGATGTTTATTCGGCCAGCAAGGATTCGCTCACACTGCCCATCAACAGAGTCACATGGCGTGGCTGAATTAAGGATGGCTGCGCGAATCCGAAGCATATCCGCCCGTCCGCGAAGTTGAATTTGAAGGCTGGCCAAAAGTGCGGCAACACCAGTTACATTAATATCGCAGGTTGTTGCAGTTGATACGTGATCTGCATAGCTGAATGCTTGAGCAGAAGTAGTATTTTGACTTGAACCACCTGGCCATGTTCCGGCAGCATTACCAGTAAACTCTAATCCTGCAGAGCCATTCAATCCAATTGCAGGGGCAACAGCAACAGCTGCTTGTGCACCAGCTGCAAGGCTAAAATACGCTACTGAA
>CAITJF010000071.1 GCA_903892645.1 uncultured Nitrosomonadales bacterium
ATCTGGTATCGTTCTTCTCGGGTGAGGTGTGTGTAGTTCATTTGTGTAATTTCGACTTGCCGGTCAAAAGGCATGGATGCTATCGCACCTCGCCCACCTGACCTGCGTTACTCAAAATTGCACTTCATCCTAAAATTCGCCAAGCATCGATTAACGTGCATAAAGGAGATATTATTATGATAGCTGCTAAAAAAATTTGTATCGCATTAATGGTTCTGGCAAGCGCAAATACCGCGTTTGCGGAAACTCCCGTTAGCCTGGTTTCTGGCTATGCTGCGGAAGCTGCCAAGGCGGCGCCCGGATTCACCCCCTCCGCGAAGCGCGGCCAGAGCTTCTTCATCAAGGAATGGAGCGTGTCACAGAAGATGCCGAATTGTACGGTTTGTCACGGCAAGAATCTGAAAATTGACGGGAAACATGTCATTACCGACAAGCGCATTGATCCGCTCGCCCCGGCGGCAAACCCGGAACGCTTTACCAGTACCGCGAAAGTGGAAAAATGGTTCAAGCGCAATTGCAAGGAGGTGGTTGGGCGTGAATGTACGGCTGCCGAGAAGGCGGATTTTATCCAATTTGTTATTCAAGGAGAGCAATCATGAAATGGCTTACAGCATTTGCCTTGGTTTTGGGCAGCACTATGGCGCACGCGGAAGGTAATAAGTTTTCCGTTCCTGCCAACTTGAAATGGAAGGAGGAGTGTGGCAGTTGCCACATCGCCTACCCACCACAATTATTGACCGGGGAAAATTGGCAGCGTTTGATGGGAGGGTTGGATAAGCACTTTGACGCAAATGCGATGCTGGATCCCAAGGATAACCAGGAAATTCTTGATTTCCTGCAACGCTATGCAGGGCGTGGAGGAAGGAATAGTGCGCCTAGCTTGCGGATCACCGATACGCCGTGGTTCAGTCGTGAACACCGTGAAGTGTCAATTAATACCTGGTCCGATCCGGCTGTCAAAAGCCGGGCAAACTGCACGGCCTGCCATGTAAATGCTGAACGCGGGGATTGGTCGGAACGTGGCATCAAAATGCCAGGAGGCCAGCAGGCGGGAGAACGTGAAGAGCAATCCGAACGCGGTGGTTATAGACGCGAGGATAGATAAGGTAAACGCGATAGGGATTAATGCTTGACATGAGATTCATGGAGGGTTAACTGCAATGAAAAAAATACTGGTTTGGGATCTGCCCACACGCATTGGACACTGGTTGCTGGTCACCGCTTTTATTTTGTCTTTTATGACAGGTGATGGCGAGGCGTGGCGCTTGGTGCATGTGGCAGCGGGGTATGCGGTGGCAGGCGTTATTGTCTTCCGGATTTTCTGGGGTGTGGCAGGAACACGATATGCCCGTTTCACATCATTCCTGTTTTCTCCACGTTCGGTGTTTGCCTACCTCGGCGAGCTGCTGAAGAGCAAGCCGGGCCATTGGGTTGGACACAACCCGGCGGGCAGTTATGCAATATATATCCTGATATTGCTTGGGCTCGCCACAACTGTCAGCGGGTTTGCGGTTTATGCCGAGATTGGCGGCGAATGGGTTGAGGACGCTCACGATGTCCTGTCTTACACAATGCTGGGCATGGTCTGTTTTCACGTGCTTGGGGTGGTTGTGAGCAGCTTGGCGCATCACGAAAACCTGGTACGAAGCATGCTCGATGGATACAAGCAGGGGAAAAGCGAAGAAGCTATCGAATCCAGCAAAAGCCGTTGGGTCATAGCGCCAGTTGTGTCAGCTGTATTGGCAAGCTTGCTGGTTTTCATATCCTGAAAGAGGTTTCTTGCAGCGCAATTTTTTGAATATATTCAGGAGGCAACTCATGAGCAACGCAATGATAAGACATGGATACAAATTGATTTTGGCTGTGGTTTTTATCGCAGTTAGCGCAGGTGCCCAGGCGCAGTTAGACCCCGGCTGGAAAATCGTGGTTAGAGAGGAGATGAAGCCTGATTTGCAGAGAGGAGTCACCGCTTACCAGAAAAACGACTACCAGGTCGCATTAAAAGAGTTTGAGTCTCTTGCGGCCAAGGGGGATGCGATGGCCCAGTTCTATCTGGGCAGGATGTACATGCAAGGACTGGGTATTAAACCCGACTACAATAAAGCCATAATATTGACTCGCAAGGCTGCGCAGCGTGGAGTTCCAGAAGCGCAAGATATCCTTGGGTTTTTGTACTACTACGGGCTTGGTGTGAAGCAAAGCTACGAGGAAGCTGCGTCCTGGATTCGCAAGGCAGCCGATCATGGGTTATCGGAAGCGCAGAACAATCTTGGGTGGCTGTACGAAAAAGGGCAAGGTGTACCGCAAGACTGGATGCAAGCATATGTGTGGTTCAAGTTGGCTGAAGCCTCAGGTGAAAGTGGCGCCGTATTAAGAATGAAAGCGGCTGAATCTAATTTGACCCCCAAGCAAATTGAGGAAGCTGAGGTATTGGCAAAGGAGTGGCTGGCGAAGCACAAGTAAGTTGATCAGCATACGTAATTCAAAGGCGTGTACCACTAGTGTCCGGTTGGTTTTAGAATAAATTCATTTTCCTTTGAGGTTCAGAAAAATGGGCAAATAATTTATTGGCCATTTTCTTGAGCGTTGCGTTCAGCAGCCTCCACAGTATTCGCCACCAGCATGGTAATGGTCATGGGGCCGACACCGCCCGGTACGGGCGTGAGATAACCTGCCACTTCCTTTGCGCTGTCGAAATCCACATCACCGACCAGTTTGCCGTTGGGCAGGCGGTTGATGCCGACATCAATCACTGCGGCACCGGGCTTGATCATGTCGCCGGTGATCATCTGTGGCTTGCCGGTCGCGACGACGAGGATGTCGGCATCGCGCGTGTGGTGTGCGAGGTCGCGGGTTTTTGAAGTGCAGATGGTGACCGTGGCATTCTTGTGCAACAGCATCAGCGCCATCGGCTTGCCGACGATATTGCTGCGCCCAACCACCACGGCATGCTTGCCTTCTATTTCGACCCCCATTTTTTCCAGCAGCTTCATCGCACCGTAAGGAGTGCAGGGCCGAAGCAGGGGATTGCCGGTGACCAGTGCGCCGACATTCATCGGATGGAATCCGTCCACATCCTTGTTCGGGTCAATAGCCTTCAGCACCTTGTCGCTGTCGATGTGTTTGGGAAGGGGCAATTGCACCAGAACGCCATGAATGGCGGGGTTGGCATTCAGTTCGGCGATTTTCGCCAGCAGCGTGGCTTGGGACGTGTCGGCAGGCAAGGCGATATGCTCGGAATGCAACCCCAGTTCGGCACAGGCCTTGACCTTGTTGCCGACATATATCCTGGAGGCTGCATCCTCACCGACGATGATGACTGCCAGTCCCGGCGTGATGCCACGCGCCTTCAGTGCGTCGGCACGCACTTTCCATTCGGTGCGTACTTCCTGTGCGATGGCCTTGCCATCAATGATTTTCGCTGTCATTTCGCCTTCCTGTCGGGTGGTTGCAGTAACGGGTCAGAACTGGGGTTTGTCCGGTGCGTTCTGGTAGGTATTGACGCCAGCCATGATTTCCGCGTGGGCTTCTTCGATGCCATACCAGCCATCTATTTTCACCCACTTGTTAGGCTCGAGGTCTTTGTAATGTTCAAAAAAATGTGAAATCTGCTTGAGGGTGATTTCAGGTAATTCGGTGTAGTTTTTCAAGCCACGGTACAAGGTGGAGAGTTTATCAACTGGTACGGCAAGAACTTTGGCATCCATTCCCGCTTCATCTTCCATCTTGAGTACAGCAAGAGGACGGCAGCGTACAACAACTCCAGTGTTCAATGGCACGGGCGTGATAACCAGTACATCAACTGGGTCACCGTCGGCGGACAGGGTATGCGGGATGTAGCCGTAGTTGCACGGGTAGTGCATTGAAGTGTTCATGAAGCGGTCAACAAAGATTGCTCCTGATTCTTTGTCTATTTCGTATTTAACCGGTTCCCCATGCATGGGAATCTCAATGATCACATTGAAATCGTCGGGTAAACTTTTTCCAGAAGGGACTTTATTCAAACTCATTATGCGGGAAGCCTCTGGTGTGTTGAGAAAGGCGCGGATTTTAGCATTGATGGGCGTGAAAAAGGGGGCTTCTGCAAGCCCCCTTGGTGTGACTGTCTGGCTTGGACTACAGCAACGGCACGATCATCAGCGCTACGATGTTGATAATTTTGATTAGCGGGTTCACTGCAGGGCCAGCGGTGTCCTTGTAGGGATCGCCCACTGTGTCGCCCGTTACCGCCGCCTTGTGCGCTTCGGAACCCTTGCCGCCGAAGTTGCCTTCCTCGATATATTTCTTGGCGTTATCCCATGCGCCACCGCCGGTGGTCATGGAGATCGCGACGAAAATACCGGTGATGATGGTGCCGACCAGCACGCCGCCGAGTGCCTGTGCGCCGAGGGTCAGCCCGACGATCACGGGTACTGCGATGGGTAGCAGCGACGGGACGATCATTTCCTTGATTGCGGCCTTGGTCAGCATGTCCACGCAAGTACCGTATTCCGGTTTGCCGGTGCCTTCCATGATGCCGGGGATTTCCTTGAACTGACGGCGCACTTCGATCACCACCGTTCCGGCGGCGCGGCCAACCGCTTCCATGCCCATCGCGGCGAACAAGTAAGGCACCATGCCGCCGATGAACAGGCCGATGATAACCATGTGGTTCGACAGGTCGAAGGACGTGACCACGCCCAGCTTGGCCTCCAAGGCGTGGGTGTAATCGGCGAACAGCACCAGCGCAGCCAGTCCGGCGGAGCCGATGGCATAGCCTTTGGTGACTGCCTTGGTGGTGTTGCCCACCGCGTCCAGCGCGTCGGTGATTACGCGCACGTCCTCCGGCAAGCCAGCCATTTGGGCGATGCCGCCAGCGTTGTCGGTGATCGGGCCATAGGCATCCAGTGCCACGATGATGCCGGCCATGGACAGCATCGAGGTCGCCGCGACGGCAATGCCGTAGAGCCCGGCCAGATGGTAGGCTCCCCAGATTGACAGGCACACGACGAGCACGGGTGCGGCGGTTGACTTCATTGAAACGCCCAGTCCGGCGATGATGTTAGTGCCATGTCCGGTGGTGGAGGCCTCGGCAATATGGCGCACCGGTGCGAATTCGGTTGCGGTGTAATACTCGGTGATCCACACCATGGCAGCGGTCAGTGCCAAGCCGATCAAGGTGGCAAAGTACAGATTCAGTGACGAAACCATCTTGCCGCCAATCATCACGCCATCGCCCAGCATCATGGTGGTAATCGGGTAAAAGGCGATCAGTGCCAGCACGGCGGAGACCGCCAGGCCGCGATACAGCGCGTTCATGATTTTTCCGCCTTCGCGTGCATTGACGAAGAAGGTGCCGATAATGGAGGCG
The DNA here is from genome assembly GCA_903892645.1 of uncultured Nitrosomonadales bacterium. Classification (GTDB taxonomy): domain Bacteria; phylum Pseudomonadota; class Gammaproteobacteria; order Burkholderiales; family Gallionellaceae; genus CAITJF01. The sequence goes on from CAITJF010000071.1 coordinate 5,351, forward strand.
AAGATGGAGAAGCCGCCCAGCACCAGCGGGTAAATCACCGCATTCGGCCCTGCATTCGACATCAGCAGGCCGCCCAGTAGCATGGTGGCGATGATGGTGACCGCGTAAGTTTCGAATAAGTCGGCCGCCATACCGGCACAATCGCCGACATTGTCGCCGACGTTATCGGCGATCACCGCCGGGTTGCGCGGGTCGTCCTCGGGAATGCCAGCCTCGACCTTGCCCACCAGGTCAGCGCCTACATCCGCACCCTTGGTAAAAATGCCGCCACCGAGACGGGCAAAAATGGAGATCAACGACCCGCCGAAGGCCAGGCCAACCAGAGCGTGGGTTGCTTGCGCAGTGGTGTCGCCAGTGGTGATCAGGAAAGCGTAATAGCCCGCTACACCCAACAGCCCCAAGCCCACTACCAACATACCGGTGATTGCACCGCCTTTGAAGGATACGTTCAGTGCCGCGTTCAGGCTTTCCTTGGCCGCTTCGGCGGTGCGCACATTGGCGCGCACCGACACATGCATGCCAATGAAACCTGCCGCACCGGAGAGCACCGCACCAATTGCGAAGCCGATAGCCGTTTGCCAGCCTAATGTGGCAAGGATAACGACGAACAGCGCCGCGCCAACCATGGCGATGGTGGTGTATTGCCGGTTCAGGTAAGCGGAAGCACCTTCCTGTACCGCAGCGGCAATTTCCTGCATTCTTGCACTGCCGGCCGATTTACCCAGAATCCATTTAATCGAAACCGCACCGTACAAGAGTGCCGCAATTGCACTTAACAACGCAAATCCCAAGCCACCTGACATGATTACCCTCCTGAAGTTAAACCGACCGTTCAGAGCCGACAAATTAAACCAATATGAAAACATCAAGCCTTTAAATTATATCTTAAATTCTCCCAGTTTCTTCGGCACTGCTGCATTCTTGAGCCGGACATACTGCGGCAAGCCGTCCTTGTAAGGTGGGTAATCCTCGCCTTTGATCAGCGGGGTAAGGTAAGCGCGGCATTTTTCGGTGATTCCGAAACCATCCTTGGTAATGAAGTCGCGCGGCATCATCTTCTCCACATTGGCCACGTTTTTCAGTTGGGCGACGCCGGTTTTCCATTTGTAGGGCTTGTCGGAGGCACGGACAATGGTAGGCATGACGGCGTTCCCACCCTTCAATGCCAGCTCCACCGCAGACTTCCCGAGTGCATACGCCTGTTCGACATCGGTTCTGGAAGCAATGTGTCGCGCGGCGCGTTGCAAGTAATCCGCTACCGCCCAATGAAATTTGTAACCCAGCGCATCCCTGACTATATTGGCCACTACCGGTGCTACACCGCCCAATTGGGCATGGCCGAAGGCATCGCGCACGCCTTGGTCGGAGAGGAATTTGCCATCTTCGCCTTGTACACCTTCCGATACCACCACCGAGCAGTAACCATGTTTTTTTACCATAGCATCAACCTTGGCGAGAAATTTTTTCTTGTCGAAAGTGATTTCTGGAAACAGGATAACGATGGGCAACTCGCAACCATTGTCCGATGCCAGCCCGCCAGCAGCAGCAATCCAGCCGGCATGCCGCCCCATCACCTCGACCACAAATACTTTGGTTGAGGTCTTGCACATGGAAGCAACATCGAAGCTGGCCTCGCGCACCGATACGGCGACGTATTTCGCCACCGAGCCGAAGCCGGGGCAACAGTCGGTAATCGGCAAGTCATTATCCACGGTCTTGGGCACATGGATGGCTTGCAGCGGATAGCCGAGTTTTTCTGAAAGTTGCGAAACTTTCAAACAAGTATCGGCGGAATCACCGCCGCCGTTGTAAAAAAAGTAGCCGATGTTGTGCGCCTTGAATACCTCGATCAGGCGCTCATACTGCAACCTGTTTTCTTCCAGTCCCTTTAGTTTGAAACGGCAGGAGCCGAATGCACCGGACGGCGTGTGGCGCAGCGCGGCAATGGCCTTGGCGCTATCCTTGCCGGTATCGATCAAATCTTCGGTCAGCGCGCCGATGATGCCATTGCGCCCAGCATAGACCTTGCCGATCTTGTCCTTGTGCTTGCGAGCGGTTTCAATTACCCCGCAGGCCGATGCGTTGATGACTGCCGTCACGCCGCCGGACTGGGCATAAAATGCATTTTTCTTTGCCATGTCTCGCACTCCCTGAAAATGATTGATGTTACTTCCGCTGTGCTTTGCAGTTGGAAGTGCATCTTACGCCACTTTTGCCGACGGATAAACGAATGCCGATCAGCGAACGCAGGGTGAAATTACCGGGGATAAAAAAGTAAATGGCGCGCCTACCCCCTGTTTGTTGCAATCGTTGGGTTGTTGGGGGTATATTGAAGCAGGAGAGTTATGTCTAAGCGAACGAGACCATTCCTGAATCCATGCCTTGTGCGCAGAGGGAAATTGCCATGCCGTTTGAAGTAATCGTTCAAGAGTTAATGAAAGATTCTGCGCCAACTGTTGTGATCATCGATGATGAATTTACCAGCAGGGCCATACTCGAGAAAGTCGTACAAAATATCCAGAAAAGTATCATCGTAAAGACCTTTGCCGACCCTATTGCTGCCATGGCATGGGTCGTAGCGAATCAACCGGATTTGATCATGGTTGATTATGTAATGAAGGGCATGACCGGATTGGAAGTCGTGCAACATATACGGCGAATATCAACTCTCAGAAGCGTACCGATTGTAGTCGTCACCTCTATGGAAGACCGGAATGTCAGGTATCAGGCATTGGAATCTGGTGCAACCGATTTCATCACAAAGCCAATCGACCCTTATGAGTGCAGCGTCCGGTGCCGCAACATGCTTTCACTTCGCATGCAGCAGAAAATCATCCTGAACCGGTCACTGTTCCTGGAAAAGGAAATTGCGGACGCAACAGAGCAGATTCGCCAGAGGGAGCTGGAGACTTTGTTAAAACTGGCGAAAGCCGGGGAGCATCGCGATAAGGAAACCGGCAATCATATTGTGCGCATGGCCAAATATTCGCGCCTGATAGCGGAAGCGTTGGATCTGACAAAAGAGCGATGCGATTTGATTGAAGTCGCGGCGCCCATGCATGATATTGGCAAGGTCGGCATACCCGATCAGGTACTTCTCAAGCCGGAAAAACTGACTATTGAGGAACTCGATGTCATGAGAACCCACGCCAGAATTGGCTTCCAGATTCTCCAGCATAGCCCGTCGAAATACCTGAGCCTGGGGGCGGAAATAGCATTGGGGCATCACGAAAAATATGATGGCAGCGGTTATCCGGATGGACTGAAGGGAGATGCGATCTCACTGGAATCGCGCATAGTTGCCGTAGCTGATGTCTATGATGCGCTTACGTCACCTCGTCCTTACAAGAAGGCCTGGTCAAGTGAGGAAGGATTGGCATATTTGATCGCGAACAAGGGAACGCATTTCGACCCGAATTGCGTAGATGCATTTGTTTTCCAATTCAGCAATGTCATTCTCATACAACAGCTATTTGATTCTCCTGAACAGCAATTAGCGCAGGCGGCTGGATGACCCAAAGGCTAAGCGCTTTTTTTCAACGAGCCCGAAAGCTTCAGCAAGTTCGGGAAATAGATGGTGAGCACGAGCAGGCTCTGCTGCGGGTTGTTTTTGCGCTGATAATTTTTGTTTATCTGTTCCTGATTTCTGATCCGGACAAGAATTCTTCAACTCAAAAAACTGTTCTCATCTTTTCCGGTATCTGGTTTGTTTATGCGGCGTTATTGGAACGGGCGATTTCTTTCAACCAGAACCCTTCCGAAACGAGGCAGTCGCTGGCGATGGTAGCCGATCTGAGTGCAGTCACATTCGGAATGTTAATGACAAGGGAAACAGGAACGCTCTTCTATGGCATCTATCTCTGGGTTATTGTCGGGAACGGAATTCGGTATGGTACTCGGGCACTCATCCGATCACACGTTTTAAGCGTGATCGGATTTACAGGAGTGATCCTGATGAACGATTACTGGTCAACCCATAGCACTCTTGCTGTGGGTTTGCTGCTCACCCTGATCCTGATCCCTCTTTATACATTAAAGCTGCTGGAGCGCCTGAATCAGGCAATTACGCATGCCGAAGAAGCCAGTAAGGCAAAAAGTTATTTTCTGGCACACATGAGCCACGAAATGCGCACACCTCTGAATGGTGTTATCGGGGCCAGCGACTTGATCCTGGGAACCCCTTTGAATGCGGAACAAAAAGATCTCGTCCAGACCCTGAGAAACTCGGGGCAGATGCTGCTCAAGCTCATCGAGAATGTCCTGGATCTTTCCAAGATTGAAAGTGGGAAGCTTGTTGCGGAAGCGGTAGATTTTGATTTGCACGGCTTGATCAACGGCATTATGGATATGTTCTCGCCCCAGGCAGAAAAAAAAGGCCTTCGATTGCATACGCAGTTCTCCGCTGAAACTTCCTTCTTGCTGCGTGGAGATTCTTTGCACTTGCGGCAAATCATCATTAACTTAGTCAGCAATGCGATCAAGTTTACCAACAAAGGCATGGTGGAGTTGCGGGTGAGCACGCTAAGCCAGGATGAGGCAACATCGCATCTCAGGTTTGAAGTTATCGACACCGGCATTGGGATCGCGCAAGAATCTCAGCAGGCCATTTTCGAGAGTTTTACGCAGGCAGATGCGGCCATTACAAGAAAATATGGCGGCACCGGGCTGGGTACTACGATTGCCAAACAACTCATCCAGTTTATGGGGGGGCAGATTGGATTAACCAGCGAAGTGGATAAGGGAAGTGTCTTCTGGTTTGAGCTTCCGTTCGAAAAACAACCCCCAAGCCATATTATCGATGCGCTGCCGACGCTGGGTCAGATTCATGTAACGGGTGTGGGAATAGATGCCGGGGAGCAAACAGCCATTGCGGGTTATCTGGCAGAGTGGGGGGGGCGGTTCGACCATGCGGCATCGTTGGCCCAATTCTTTTCCCCCCTTGCCCGCCGGCAGCAAAGCCTTGTCGTTCTTGGCGCACCGCAGGGCATCGGAATGGACGCGAAGGAATTTGCCACACAGGTGTGGGCGGAGTTTTCTCGAGATAATGTGTCGTTGATCCTGCTTGACCCGGATTCCCATGGCAACACTGAAAAAGAGCTGCTTGAAATGGGATACTCCTGTTTTCTGAATACACCAATAGATAAAACGCTGTTGTCCAATGCGCTCCATGGAGTAATAGCAACCCGACCGGCAGCCGATGTCATTTCATTCAGGGATCATTATGAGCGAAACAGCCTGAAGAAATCCGGACTCGATATTTTGGTTGCTGACGATAATGGGACGAACCGCAAGATCATCTCGAAGATACTGGAGCGCGGAGGGCACCGGGTCGATTTGGTGGAAAACGGTGATGAAGCGCTGGATTTGCTGGAAGACAAACGATTTGATTTGGCGATTTTGGATATGTACATGCCCATTATGGGCGGATTGGAAGCGGCGAAGATTTACCGGGTTACCGCCGGCCATGAATCCCATATGCCGATAATTATTTTGACGGCCAACGCGACTATCGAAGCAAGGCGCGAGTGTGAGGAAGCGAGAATTGACTCGTTCCTTACGAAACCCATTGACGCTCTCACATTACTTGATACTGTCGCGCGGCTCACGGCAACCCCTAAAAATGCCGGCTCCACAGAGCTTGCAGCAGCACTCATCGAACCGACAACGAAAGGGGATGGGGTGCTGTTGCTTAATGAAAATACCTTGCACCGCCTGAAATTGCTGGGTGGGGGAGGGGACTTCGTGGACACCGTGATTCAGGGATTTATTTCAGAAGGCGAGCAATTGCTTGAAGCCATGGGGGCAATGTTGCTTGAACACGAATACGGGACTTTCAAGGAGTTGGCTCACACCCTCAAAGGGAGTGCGGGTAATGTAGGCGCAGACACCCTGTTTCAAATTTGCCGAGAAATTTCACAGCTTGGCCACGCCGATTTGCAGGTTTCTGCCAACGGCTTGTTAAGCAATGCGCTGGTCAGTTTTAAATCCACCCGGCTTGCACTGATCCAATACCTGGATAAGCATTCGACGAGCCTGGGAAACCGCTGATTTAACTCTTTACATAGCGTGTTGCGCCCGTGAGGAATCAAATCAGCGGGGCGTTCCAGTTGCACAACTTGAGTGCCATCTCCACTTCGGACGATTTTGGGTATAGGCGTTGTATTTGATCGTCTTGCCCAAAAAGTTTTTGTTGGGAACGTATCAGGCGATTCATCACTTTCAGATCCTTTTCGGTCAGCAGTAATGCCGCATCCGCCCATATGGTCGTGATATCCATTAACTCCTGATAGGTGACCGGGTTAAACCGTTGCCGTGCCCTTTGCACTGCCAGATATCCATTGGAATAGCGCGCCTGCCTCCTGATATAGTCGTGAACGGCGTCTTCCCCTTCGCCATCTTCCGCAAGCACGTCAACCAGCCCAAGCTCATGGAGTTCTTCCGCGCTGTAGATATGGCCGCTCAAGATCATTTTTTCGGCTTGTGCAACCCCGATTTTTCTGGCCACCAGACTGTATGCGCCCATGCCGGGAAACAGGTTGAACAGGATTTCCGGAAATCCCATCTTGCTGCTGCGCTCGGCGATGATGACATCGCTGGTCAGTGCGGACTCAAGCCCCCCGCCCAATGCATCACCCTGAATCAGCGAAATTGTGGATAAGGGCAGATTGAAATGATTTATTCTGGGCATCATCACATTGATACACTTCGTCGCATATTGCATCAATGATTGACGATCCCCGTCTCTGATCAGTTGGCTGAACAACGCAAGCTGCCCGCCCAGGTTGAAAACTCCGGGAGTATGGGAGGCGACGATTGAGTAGCGGATTGGATGCAACTTCCCGGCCACTAATATATTGCCTCCGCAATTTTCGATGGATTGGTGGTGGTGGTGTAATTCGTTCAGCAAGCTCAGGGTGAAGCAAGGCACCTCGTCAGGATCCATCGATGTCCACAAGGCTCCGCAATCCGGATCAAACCGGGTGGATATTTGCGTGTACCCGGCTTCCAACGGGTGTTGCGTACAATTTAGAATTTCCATCTTTCCCATTTTTCTCTCCCTGGTTGGCGCATTTGCCCTGGATGAACTGCCGACACAACTGCAAAACTCACATAGCAAGCAATTTGAGCAAAAAATCAGCTTTTCTTGAAGGCAAGTTTTACCGTTACGCTGCATTGTTACGGTAACAGCTCGGACAGATGGACAAGCGCGGAATAGAGGCAGAAAACCAGGCTAGTTAAGTTTTTGGAGTGATGGGAAGAAATTGCAAGACTGGGTCAAATAACGATTTCCTCCCCCTCGCGCGCCAGCCGGATATCCAGCTGGTCTTCTACGCCGGGGTGGCGTGCCAGCGCTTCGGCGAATACTTTTTCCAGGGCATCGTCGCTGCGGGTAGGCTCGTGGTGGGTGCAATAAAGAATTTTTGCACCCGCCGCTTGCGCCAGATGGATGCAGCTATCGAAGGTGCCGTGCCCCCAGCCTTTTTTTGCCGGGTATTCCTCCAGGGTGTAGGCGGAATCGGCGATGAGCACGTCCACGCCCTTGATGGCATTCACGATGGATTGGCGCTGCGCTTCGATCAGGGACTGGAATTCCGCATAGCCATCATCGTCCGGGCTATAGATATTGGTGTGAGGTTCATGGTCGCCGGTGAAAAATACGGATTTGCCGTTGCAGTCTATGCGGTAGCCGAGATTGATTACCGGGTGATTGAGCAGGACGGGGGTGACGGTGGCTGTGCCCACTGTCATCGGCTCATTGGGCATGACGTTCACGTATTCAAAGCTGGATTTCATTTCCGCCTCGCGCACCGGGAAATAACTGTACTGTAGCTGGATGGCTATGATCCGCTCCGTGCCTTCGCCGGAAATGGGGTCGAATGACCCGTGCAGCTTG
>CAITJF010000072.1 GCA_903892645.1 uncultured Nitrosomonadales bacterium
CGCGCAGGCTGGGAATGATGCAGAAGGTGCAGCGATGGTTGCAGCCTTCGGAGATTTTCACGTAAGCGTAATGTTTGGGTGTGAGGCGAATGCCTTGCGGCGGCACCAGGTCGTCGTAAGGATCGTGCGGCTTGGGCAGGTTCGCGTGGATTGCCTCCATTACCTCATCCGTCGCGTGCGGGCCGGTTACGGCCAGCACCTTGGGGTGCGCCTGCCGCACCACATCACCCTTCGCCCCGAGGCAGCCGGTGACGATGACCTTGCCGTTTTCGGCCAGTGCCTCGCCGATGGCATCCAGCGACTCTTCCACCGCGCTGTCGATGAAGCCGCAGGTATTGATCACCACCAGATCGGAATTGTGGTAATCGCCGGAAATGAGATAACCCTCAGCGCGCAAGCGCGTGAGAATGTGTTCCGAGTCCACCGTCGCCTTGGGGCAGCCCAGCGAGACAAAGCCGACACGCGGCACAGGGTGTTGCTTGCTCATACTTTTATTTCCAATCCTTTGTTCCCTCGATCATCATCCCGCCATCAGCATTTCCAACAGCCCCCCCACCGTTGCCACACCCAGCACAATCAGCCCGACCTGCTGCACGGTATCGCGCAGCTGTGCGCGCTTGTGCAGGCCGGGTATCAGGTCGGCCACGGCGACATAAATCATGCTCGCCGCCGCCAGAGCCAGCAACGATGGGATCCACGACTGCATGGTCTGCAAAGTGAAATAGCCCAGCACGCCACCCGCTATAGAGGCAAAACTGGATACCAGGTTCAACTGAAAAGCCTTGGACTTGCTGTAACCGGAATGCAACAGGATGGCGAAATCGCCGACTTCCTGCGGAATCTCGTGCGCGATAATGGCCAGTGCGGTGACGATGCCGAGATGTATGTTGGTGAGAAAAGCCGCCGCGATGATGACGCCATCCACGAAGTTGTGAAAGGTATCGCCCACCATGATCATCATGCCGCTGCGCCCATGGTCGTGATCATGCTCGCTAGTCAGCAGCTCATGCGCCTCGCAATGCTCATGGTGGCAGTGCCGCCACAGCACCAGCTTTTCCAAAACAAAAAACAGCAGGATGCCAAACAGCACCGTGCCGCTCAGGGCGGCCACATTGGACGTAAGCTTGATCGCCTCGGGCAGGATGTCGAGGAACACCGCGCCGAGTAGCGCACCGATGGCATAGCTCACCATTGCGCCGAGGTAGCGCTGCGCATGGTCGTTGAGCGCAAACGCTGCGGCACACACCACGCTCAACGCACCGCCACAAATGCTGGCGGCAATGATCCAGGCCAAAATACTCATATTGGGTTCATGGAATGAATGAGGCGCGGATTATATACGGATTGTGGGTTGCCATTATTGCGGGGTGAGCTGCGCAACCTTTTCCAAGAAACCAGCATGTTACAAAAGTTCGCGAGTTCAAGTTTGAAGTGCAACGCCTGACTTGAAGAATACCTGACTGGGTGTTTTGTATTCAAGCCTTTTTCTGGGTCGGTTGTTCAATCGTTCCATTGCCGTATCAATCTCCTTCTGTGTAATGGTGGTGAAGTCC
>CAITJF010000073.1 GCA_903892645.1 uncultured Nitrosomonadales bacterium
ACAGTTAAATGGTTCAACGACGCGAAAGGTTTTGGTTTTATCACTCCAGATGATGGCGGCGAGGATTTGTTCGCGCACTTTTCCGCGATCAGCATGAGCGGTTTCAAAACACTCAAAGAAGGCCAAAAGGTTACCTTTGAAGTAACGCAAGGCGCCAAGGGCAAGCAAGCATCCAACATCCAGGCTCCTTAATCGGTTCTTGAGTTGGTAAAAAAGCCCGGTACGAAAGTGCCGGGCTTTTTGTTTGCCGAGAAAACCGCATGGGTTGAATCTCGTGTTGTCCTGAATGGATTAAGCATGGGGCTTCTTCCGATACTTGCGTATCAAACCGATCAGCACGCCGAAAATTTCCAGCTCGCAGAATGGGTTGAGGCCATAGTCGAAACCCACCCTACACAGCCAATCAAGAGACTTTCGGCTTGCGCTGTTCCGGGCGCACATGCGGCGCAAGCTGCTCCTCCGCACTATCGCCATCCACCACGTTGCCCGCTTCATCCACCAGCGGCTGCTCGAAATCGTTCCAGCCGCGCACGCCGGTCTTGAGCGAGACCACGTTGGTGTAGCCCATCTGCTGCATCACGTCGGCAGCGAGCGCCGAGCGCTTGCCGGAACGGCAGATCACCACAATCTCCTGTTTACGCCCGGCGGCCAGCAGCGGCATAGTCTCGTCATAATCCCATTCGCAGGATTGCTCCAGCACACCGCGCGGCACGTTGATCGAGCCCAAAATGCGCAGCAGGGCAAATTCCACCGGTTCGCGCACGTCGAGCAGCACGGGCGCATCGCCCGCAGCGAGGCGCTTGCCCAGATCCCACGGCATGATTTCCTTCACGCGCGTAAGCGCATCGGCAACAAGATCGTCGTAACGGCTCATGATCGGTCGAACACCGCAATGGATTCCACATGCGAAGTATGCGGAAACATGTTCATCACTCCCGCCGCTTTCAGCGTGTAGCCCTTCTCATGCACCAGGACTTCCGCATCGCGCGCCAAAGTGGACGGGCTGCACGAGACATAGACAATGCGGCGCGGCGCGGTTTCGGCGCTGATGGATTTCATCAGTTCAGCCGCGCCATCGCGCGGGGGATCAACCAGCCATTTATCGAAGCGGCCTAGCCGCACCAGTGCCGCCTCGTCCATCTCAAACAGGTTCATTGCCGCAAATTGGGTATTGCCGGAAAGGCCGTTGTACCCGGCATTCTGCCCGGCGCGCTTCACCAATGCATCACTGCCTTCGATGCCCAGCACCTGCGCGCCGCTTCTTGCGATGGGCAGGGTAAAGTTGCCCAGACCGCAAAAGAAATCGGCGATGCGTTCGCCGGGTTGCGGGGTTAACAGACGCATGGCACGACTGACCATCAGCCGATTCATCTCGCTATTCACCTGGGTAAATTCGGTCGGTGCAAACGGCATGATGATGCCGAATTCAGGCAGGCTGTAAGTCAGCGGCGGCGCGTCCAGCGGATAGAACGGCACCACTGTTTCCGGCCCTTTGGTTTGCAGCCAGAACTGCACTTTGTGGGTATCGGCAAATTGTTTGATCGCCGCTTCATCCGACGGCGAGAGCGCTTGCAGGATGCGCAGCACCAGCACATCCACATGCTCGCCTACCGCCACCTCGATTTGCGGCAGCGCATCACGGATGGTGAAGCTTTCATTCAACTCCCCCAGCAGGGGCAACAGGCCCGCAATTTTGGGCGACAGGATTTCACAATACCGCATATCCGAAACATACTTGCCGTTTTTTTCGCGGAAGCCCACCAGCGTTTTGCCCTTCTTTAACACGTGCCGCACCGAGAGCCGCGCACGCTGGCGGTAACCCCAGACTTGCCCGTAAATCGGTGGCAGAATGGTTTCGGCTTTGACCTTGCCGATGTGCCATAGATTGTCTTCGAGAATGCGCTGCTTGACGGCGACTTGCGCGCGTTCTTCCAGATGCTGCATGGAGCATCCGCCGCACACGCCGAAATGCGCGCACTTCGGCTGCACGCGCATAAAAGTCTGCTTCAGGATTTCGCCGACTTGCGCTTGCTCATAGTTATTTTTTTTGCGGTACGAGGAATAAGTCACGCGCTCGCCCGTCAGCGCCCCCTCGATAAAAATCACCTTGCCGTTGTCATGCGCGATGCCCCGGCCTTCGTGGTCGAG
>CAITJF010000074.1 GCA_903892645.1 uncultured Nitrosomonadales bacterium
TCATTGGGCATGACGTTCACGTATTCAAAGCTGGATTTCATTTCCGCCTCGCGCACCGGGAAATAACTGTACTGTAGCTGGATGGCTATGATCCGCTCCGTGCCTTCGCCGGAAATGGGGTCGAATGACCCGTGCAGCTTGATCTTGTTTCCCGGTATGAAAATGGGGATGAAAAACGGCAGCCCCTGAATGTGATCCCAGTGGCTGTGGGTGTTGAAAATATTGGCGGTGACAGGCAATTCCTTGAGCAGCGTCTGCGACAGGGGAAAGATGCCGGTGCCGCCATCCAGAATGATGAGCTCGTTGTTGTCGGTGCGGATTTCAATGCAGGTGGTATTGCCGCCGTAGCGCACGGTTTGCGGGCCGGGGGAAGGAATTGACCCGCGCACCCCCCAGAATTTCACTTTCATGCCATTAACTCCTTGCTGTCTTTGCTGAAGGATTGGGCTTCTTCCGCTATCTTTGAGAGGTCACCCAGGCGCGCGATGATGTCATCCATGTTGCCGCCAAAACGGGTGATCAGGGCGGGCGGCAACTCCTCCACCAGAAGATTGCCGCTGTTGCCCATGGATAGTTTCTTGCTGATCTGGTCGGCCACAAACAGGCAGCTTTGCACCGTATTTTCGGGTGAAATAACGCTGTGGTGATAGCGGATAGTCTCGGTAAGCGATTTTGGAAATTGCCATTTTTCCACCAGCATCGCCCCCACCAGGGAATGATCCACGCCGATAATTTCCTGCTCGGCGGCATGCAGCGAAGTGGCTTGCTCCCCGCTCATGGCAAGCGCTCCCTTGAATTCCTCCGGCATGAACTGGGCGAATACTACCTTGCCGAAATCATGCAACAGCCCCGCGATATAGCAGTCGGTTGGGTCGGTGCCATCCGTGCCGAATTTCTGGCACAGCATGCGGGCGATGCTGGCTGTGGTGAGGGAGTGCATCAGGTAACGCTGAATATCAAATCCGGCGGAGTTGGTTGAAGGCAGTACCCCGGCGGCGGCAAAAGACAGCGCCATGTTCTTGATGGTGTTGATTCCCAGATAAACCACGGACTGGTTCACCGAGGTGATGGGCGTGGGGAAACTATAGTAAGCGGAATTGAGGATACGCAGCAATTTCATCGTCATCACCGGGTCTTTCTCGATGACCATGACCAGTTCCTTGGGCTGGCAATTGATATCGCGGGTAATTTCCAGGATGCGCTGCACGCTCTTGGGGAAGGCGGGCATTTTTTCCACGGCTGCGGATAGCTTCCGGGTGAGTTCCGTTGATGTTTCGGTCATGTAAGTTTTTGTGTGATTCTAAAAACGTCTATTAGCCAGTATCAATTCCACACCCGCTTCGGCGGGTAGTGGATTGCCTGACTTTGTTACGGATGAACACGGATTTACATGGGAAAAAGCACACCTTGATTCAAGCCGGATGAATGATGAATATAGGTGACTGCGGCCTCTCACCCTCAATAACTACATTTTGGCATAAACCCGCATTACGTGGGCTCGTATTATGCGGCATAATTCGAACCTGTCCGCCCACTAAATCGAAAACCGTTTCGCCCGCTAAAGATCAATGGCCCACTCCACTGAACCAGCCAACCTCGCCAGGTCGCGCCACGCACGCACACAGGATCGGCTTCACGCGCAGATATTGCCCTGGCTGGCGCTTGCCGTTTCCCTGGCTGTCACCTACCAGTTGTGGCAGGGTGCGCGGCAAAATGCCAGACAGGCGCTGCAAGTCGAATTCGAGTACCGCGTGCGTGACGCCGCCGACGATATCAGCGTGCGCATGAATACCTACGAGCAGGTAATACGCGGGGTGGATGGCCTGTTTGCACACTCCAGCATTGTTGAGCGCAGCGAGTTCCATGACTACATTAACCGGCTTGGCCTGAAGGAGAACTACCCCGGCATCCAGGCCATACGCTATGCCCCGCTCGTGCCGCTGGCGCAAAAAGACAAGCACATCGCCACCGTACGTAAGGAAGGCCTTGCCAGTTACAACATTTATCCCGAAGGCAAACGTGATTTCTATGCACCGGTGATGTACGCCGAGCCGCATGACGAGCGCAACAAAGCCGTTTTCGGCTATGACATGCTTTCCGACCGCGATTATCCGCGAGCCGGAGAGGCGCCGGGAATGCGCCGCGCCGCCATGATGCAGGCGCGCGATTCCGGTCATGCAGTCATCTCCGGCAAAGTCAGGCTGCTGTTTGATAAAGAACAGGACAAGCAGGCGGGGTTCGTGATGTTCCTGCCGGTGTACCGGCACGATGCCGCGCGCGACACGCTCGCCGAGCGTCGCACCAATCTTGTCGGTTGGATCGGCTCCGTATTCCGCATGAATGACCTGATGGATGGCATCCTCGGCAATCACAGGGATGAGGTGGACATTGACATCTACGATGGCGAGGAAACCTCGAGCAATTTGCTGATGTACGACACGGACAACAGTGGCTCCGCCAAGGAAGATGAAACGGGTCAGCGAGCACGCTTCTTCCACCGCCAGGTCATTAGTATTGCCGGCCACAAGTGGATGTTGCAGGTTCGCTCGCTGCCTGCCTTCGATGCCAAGCTGGATACGGAAAAGCCGAAAACTATTGCCTACACCGGCATTGCTGCCAGCCTGCTGTTTGTGTTGCTCACCTGGCTGCTGGTGCACGGGCGGGAGCGCGCCCTGCAAGGGGCGGCGGTGGTGGAGCGCATCAGCCGCAAGAACGAGATGCTGTTGCGCACGGCCAGCGACGGCATCTACATCTTTGACCTCGAGGGCAAGGTGCTGCAGGTGAACGATGCGTTCTGCCGCATGCTCGGTTACACCTTCAGGGAGCTGCTGGCCATGAACGTGGCGCAGTGGAACGCACAATGGCCGAAGGAAGAGCTGATGGCGCGAGTCAATGCGCTGGGGGCGAGCAATGCGGTGTTTGAAACCCTGCACCGCCGCCGCGATGGCAGCATCATCACTGTCGAGGTCAGCGCCTCACGGGTGGAAATTGACGGCCAGCCAGTAATATACAACTCTGCGTGCGACATTACCGAGCGCAAAAAAACAGAACAATCACTGCGCGAAAGCGAGGAACGCTGGAGTTTCGCGCTGGAAGGTTCCGGCGACGGGGTATGGGATTGGGATTTGCAGACCGGCAAGATTGTGTTTTCCAAACGCTACAAGGAAATATTGGGTTTCTCTGGCGACACAAACTGGAGCAGTCTCGGTGACTGGAAAGACCGCGTCAATCCGGAAGACATGGGGCGCGCGATGGTGGATATGGAATCATATCTGGATGGCAAGTTGCCAGCCTATACCGTCGAGTACCGCATGTTATGCAGGGATGGCGGCTGGAAGTGGATGCTGGCCCGCGGCATGGTGGTGAGCCGCGCCGAAGACGGCAGGCCGATGCGCATGATCGGCACGCATACCGATATCACCGAGCGCAAGCAGGCAGCGGAGGCGATACACCAGAGCGAAGTCCAACTCCGTCTGCTGCTGGATTCCGCCGCCGAAGCGATATACGGGATTGACATGCATGGGAACTGTACCTTCTGCAACACTTCGTGCCTCCAGATGCTGGGTTACCAGTATGCGGACGAACTAATCGGCAAGAACATGCATCAGCTGATTCACCACAAGTACGCGGATGGGAAAATTTTCCCCGTGGAAGAGTGCCGGATATACCTGGCATTTCAGGCAGGGACAAACACGCATGCGGACGATGAAGTGTTCTGGCGTGCCGATGGCACTTCTTTTCATGTCGAATACTGGTCGCATCCGCAATTACGTGATGGTGCAGTCACGGGGGCCGTGGTCACTTTCCTGGACATCACCGAGCGCTTGCAGGCCAATGAAAAACTGCTCAAGCTTTCCAAAGCTGTGGAAAACAGCCCGGCCAGCGTGGTCATCACCAACATGGATGGTACGATTGAATACGTCAATCGGAGATTCATCCAAGTGACCGGATATGCTGTTGAGGAGGCTGTCGGCCAGAATCTGAGGGTGCTGAATGCCGGCATTCAGCCACCGGAATTCTACAAGGAGATGTGGGCAACCATACTGGCCGGCAAGGAATGGCAAGGGGAAATATACAACAAGAAGAAGAGTGGCGAGATTTACCTGGAGCACGCCTTTATTTCTCCCATCCGCGACGACAATGGTGTTGTCACCCATTTCGTGGCCGTCAAGGAGGATATCACCCAGCGCAAACAGACCGAACAGGAGCTACAAAAAGCCATGATCGCCGCCGAGGCGGCCAGCCGCGCCAAGGGTGATTTCCTCGCCAACATGAGCCACGAAATCCGCACCCCGATGAACGCCATCATCGGGCTGAGCCATTTGTGCATGCAGACGGAGCTTACGGCGAAACAGAGCGATTACCTGCATAAAGTCCATGGCTCCGCCAAGGCATTGCTCGGCATCATCAACGATGTGCTGGACTTCTCCAAAATCGAGGCCGGCAAAATGGATGTGGAGCAGGTGCGCTTCGAACTGGAAGACGTGATGGGCAACCTGGCGACGTTTGTTTCCGCCAAAGCCGAGGAGAAAGGCCTTGAGTTCCTGTTTGAGACATCGCTGGATGTTTACCCCCACCTGATTGGCGACCCCTTGCGCCTGGGGCAGGTGCTGATCAACCTGGCGGGTAATGCGATCAAGTTCACCGAGAAGGGCGAAGTGCTGGTGCTGACCGAGGTCGAGGAGGAAACGGCGGATGACGTCGTGTTGCGCTTCAAGATCAGGGATACCGGCATCGGCTTGACGCTGGAGCAAACCGGCAGGCTGTTCCAGGCTTTCACCCAGGCAGACAATACCACCACCCGCAAATTCGGCGGCACCGGCCTGGGGCTGTCCATCAGCAGGCGCATCGTGGAATTGATGAACGGGAAAATCTGGGTGGAGAGTACGCCCGGCAAGGGGTCGGAATTCATTTTTACCGCGCGTTTCGGGAAGGCGGGGGAACGGCGTTCCGGGAAACGCAACCTGCCGAATGTCGAATTGCGCGGGATGCGCGTGCTGGCGGTGGACGATAATGAGACTTGCCGCCACATCCTGCATTCCTACCTGGAATCTTTCGACTTCAAGGTAACGGAAGCCGCCAATGGCCTTGATGCGCTGCAGGCTATCGAACAAGCCGACCGGGACGGGATGCCTTGCCAGCTTGTGATTCTCGACTGGAAAATGCCGGAAATGGATGGCATTGAAACGGCGCGGAAAATCCATGCCATGGCCGGGTTAAGCAAGATACCGAAGATATTGCTGGTCTCCTCTTATAGCCAAGGCGAAATGCTGAGATATGTGGAGGATGATAATGTGGTTAATGGCATATTGGCCAAACCATTCCAGCAAAGCGAGCTGTTTGATGCAACCATGGAAATCTTCGGGCGCGCTGAGGCCAAGGGAAAGAGGAGTGCGGTGACAGCCCTGTTCCACCCTGATCTCGCTGCAAAAATCAGTGGCGCCTATCTGCTGCTGGCGGAAGACAACGAAATCAACCAGCAGGTAGCGCGGGAGTTGCTGGAAAAGGCTGGTGTGGCGGTGGCTATCGTCGAAAACGGGGAAGAGGCCATTGCCCGGTTGTGGGAGGAGAAATTCGATGGTGTGCTGATGGATATGCAGATGCCCGTGATGGATGGCATCGCCGCTACCCGCGAAATCCGCAAAAACCCCAGGCTTGCCGATTTGCCGATTATCGCCATGACCGCCAACGTGCTGGCGAGCGACCGTGAACAGTGCCTGGCCGCCGGGATGAACGACCACATCACCAAGCCGCTTGACCCGAACCAGATGGTGGCTACCCTTGCCAAGTGGATCACTCCCGCGCAACCAACTACACGCGTATTGGAAACGGCGCAGAATCTTGAGGTTGCACAGAGCGGGGAAACGCTGCCGAACTTGCCGGGGGTGCGAGTGGACGAAGGGGTGCGCCGCATGGGCGGCAGTGTTGCGGGCTATTGCGCCATCCTGGAGAAATTCCGCAATGGGCAGCAAGATACTCTTGCCGGAATCCGTTCAGCCATCACGGCCAATGACTGGGAAAAAGCCGAACGTATGGCGCATACGCTGAAGGGGTTGCTGGGCACGCTGGGTGCTGAAAAACTGAAAGACAAGGCCGCAGAATTGGAGACCTTTATCCGGAACAAGGTGAGCGGACAGGTTGAATCATTGCTTCCGGCAATTGAGCCGAAGCTCACCCAGCTTTTTGTTGCCATTGACCGCGCCCTGCAATTACGGGCAGCGAAAGAAGGGGCGGATGCCGAGGTTATCGATACGACCAGCCCAATCAATATGGAAGAACTGACCAGCCTGATCTGCCAGGCCAAATCACAACTGGAGCAATTCGATTCCAGTGTGGAAGATACTGTAGCCTGTATGCGCCGGATGGTGGGCGGTGATGCCGCCATGAAGAAGGCGCTGGATGCGATAGGGCGGCTGGTAAGCGGCTATAATTACGAACAAGGCTTGATCGAGTTAACCGATTATGCAAAGAGTGTGGGTATTTCGTGTGAAGGATAGCAAGGGTGAATGATACAAGCAGTAAATCCATTCTGGTGGTGGATGATAACCAGACAAACATTGATGTCCTGAAGGGCATCCTGAGCAGTCATTACAACGTAAGAGTGGCGACCAGCGGGAGATTGGCGCTCAAGGCGGTGTTCTCCCAGAAACCGCCTGATTTGATCCTGCTGGATGTGATGATGCCGGAAATGGATGGCTATGAAGTTTGCCGCCTGTTGAAAGCGGATGAACGCACGCAGCATATCCCCGTCATTTTTGTGACCGCCAAATCGGAAGTGAAAGATGAAGCCTACGGGTTTTCCATCGGGGCGGAAGATTACCTCGCCAAACCGGTAAGCGCGCCTATTGTATTGGCCCGCGTCAAGAACCATCTGGCGCTGTATGACCGCAGCCGCCATCTGGAAGGGTTGGTTCAGGAGCGGACAGCGAACTTGCAAATCAAGAGCCAGGAACTGGAAAAGACACGCCTTGAAATTATCCAGTGCCTGGGACGGGCGGCGGAGTACCGTGACAACGAAACCGGCATGCATATAATGCGCCTGGGCCATTATGTGAAGCTGTTGACCTGCAAGGCCGGGCTGACGGATGTTGAGGCCGAGCAGATGATGTCCGCCTCCATCATGCACGATGTCGGCAAGATCGGCATCCCCGATCATATTCTGCTCAAGCCCGGGAAGCTCACTCCGGAAGAATTCGAGATTATCAAGGAACATCCCCAGATGGGTGCGGAGATCATCGGAATCCATGATTCCGAGCTGCTGCGATTATCACGCGCCATTGCATTAACCCATCACGAGAAATGGAATGGCAAGGGTTACCCCAACGGGTTGATGGGCGAGGAAATCCCGTTTGCGGGAAGAGTGACTGCGATTGCGGATATTTTTGACGCACTGACTTCCGTGCGGCCCTACAAGAAAGCCTGGAGTGTGGATGAGGCGCTGGACTGGATTCAAGAGGAGTCGGGAGAGGCGCTTGATCCCACGCTGGGACTCCTGTTTATTGAAATGCGCCCGGAAGTGGAAAAAATCATGCAGGCCTTCCGCGACGAAAATCAATAAATCCCACGACCATGCCAAACCCATCCATGCATAAACCGTCCATCCTCATTGTTGATGACACGCCGGAGAACATTGATGTCCTGAAAGAAACGCTGAAAAACGATTACATCGTCCGCCCGGCGCTGAGTGGCGCGGTAGCATTAAGGATCGCTACGGCGGAACCCAGGCCGGACTTGATCCTGCTGGATATCATGATGCCGGGGATGGACGGCTATGAAGTTGTTCGGCATTTGCAGGCGGATGAAAATACCCGCGAAATACCCGTGATATTCATTACGGCCATTTCAGATATGGAGGGTGAGCTGAAAGGGCTGGAACTGGGTGCGGTTGATTACATCACCAAACCGATCAATCCGCCTATCGTCAGGGCGAGGATTCACACCCATCTGGCCCTGCGTGAGGCAAGAGTGAAGCTGGAAGAACAAAACCAAATTCTTCTGCATGAGCGGGAACTGGTGGAGGACATTATTACCCGCATGCGTTCCACCAAGTCATTTGATGACAGGTTTTTGCGTTACCTCATTTCGCCGGTAGACCGGAGCAACGGGGATATTCTTCTTTCTTCATTCACACCGGACGGGCGGCAATGGGTTCTTGTCGGCGACTTCACCGGGCACGGGTTGCCTGCGGCAGTGGCTGCTCCATTGATTTCCCATGTTTTTTATACCCGTGTGCGGGAAGGCAAAAACATCGAAGCAACATTGGAAGAAATCAACGCTGTGTTGTACCAGCAATTGCCGGTCAATATTTTTATGGTCGGTTGCCTGGCTGAAATTTCTGCGGACAGGAAAAAAATCAAACTCTGGAATGCAGGTATGCCGCAATGTGTTTTCATGCAGGAAGGCAGGGTGCAAAGGAAATTCGATTCACGAAATACGCCTCTGGGTATTACGGCGCAAGTTGATACCCAAAATGGCCATGAATCTTTCGATGTTCAGGAAGGCAATAGGCTGTATATTTTTTCTGATGGGGTTTCGGAGGTTTGCAACCCGGAAGGCGAGTTATTTGGTTATGCAAGGGTTGAGAATTTTCTGGCTGGTATGGCAACAGGGTCAAAAATACCGGAAGAATTACTGGCGCTGCTGGAGGAATATCACGGAAGTGCAGATTTTAGCGACGACATCACTCTTGTGGAAATTCTGGTCTAACAGGGCGTTGAAAAATGTAGCGAGGGGCGATTAGGCAAGGCAGAAATCGGCAAAAAAGCGCAGCTTACAAATAGTGAATGAGCATTTTGAGCCGGCTTTCAACGCAGCAGCATCACCCCGCAGTAGTTTCAACACCCTGTTAGAACAGGCTTGCACAGGGCATCCTTACAGAGGCATGAGATAGGGAGTGCGACCATGAAATTCAGGATTTACCGCTACAACCCGGAAACCGATGCCCAGCCAGCCATGCAGAATTACGAGCTGGACATCGAGGCGGGCGACAAGATGCTGTTGGATGCGCTGCTGCTCATCAAGGAGCAGGACGACAGCCTGAGTTTGCGCAAATCCTGCCGCGAGGGTGTGTGCGGTTCGGACGCGATGAACATCAATGGGCGCAATGGCCTGGCCTGCATCACGCCGCTGTCCAGCCTGAAGCAGCCCATCGAGCTGCGCCCGCTGCCCGGTTTGCCAGTGATCCGCGACCTGATTGTGGATATGACGCAGTTCTTCAAGCAGTACCATTCGATCAAACCGTATCTGGTGAACAATGACCCGCCGCCGGAAACCGAGCGCCTGCAATCGCCCAAGCAGCGTGCCGAACTGGATGGTCTGTACGAGTGTATCCTGTGCGCGTGCTGTACCACGGCCTGCCCGTCATTCTGGTGGAACCCGGATAAATTCGTCGGCCCCGCCGGGTTGTTGCAGGCCTATCGCTTCATCGCAGACAGCCGCGACCATGCCACCAGCGAGCGCCTGGATAACCTGGAGGACCCGTATCGTTTGTTCCGTTGCCACACCATCATGAATTGCGTGGATGTGTGCCCCAAGGAACTGAACCCGACCGAGGCCATCGGAAAAATAAAAAACCTGATGGTGAAACGCGCGGTATGAAAAACCTGGAACGCGTGCGCTGGCGCGCGCGGCGTGGGTTGCTGGAGCTGGACATCGTGCTGGGGCGTTTCATCGAGCAGCATTACGCAGGGCTGGATGAGGCGCAGCAGGCCGCATTCGATGTGCTGCTGGATATGTCCGACACGGTGCTCTGGGATATGATTGCGGGCAGGCAGGAGGCGACGCAAAGCGAGCCGCAGGCGTTGCTGGAGAAGATCAGGGCGGTTTAGCACCGCATAATATTAAGGGGAAATTCATGGATAACAAACGTGTTGCAACGCTGACCCTGGATGACGGGCGCAGCGTCGAATTACCGATACTGTCAGGCACGCTTGGGGCGGATGTGCTCGATATTCACAATATCAGCAAGCTTGGACTGTTCACTTACGACCCGGCGTTTTTTGCCACGGCCAGCTGCACTTCGTCGATCACGTTTATTGACGGTGATGCCGGGCTGCTTTATTACCGGGGTTACCCGATCGAGCAACTGGCCGAGCATTCCGATTTTCTCGAAGTGTGTTACTTGCTGCTGAACGGCGAATTGCCGAATGTCGCGCAGGGCGCCGAATTCAAGAACAAGGTTACGCATCACACTATGGTGCACGACCAGATGGTGCGTTTCTTTTCCGGTTTCCGCCGCGATGCGCACCCGATGGCGGTGATGGTCGGTGTGGTGGGTGCGCTGTCGGCCTTCTACCACGATTCGCTGGATATCAATAATCCGGAACACCGCGAGATATCGGCGCTACGCATGTTGGCGAAAGTGCCGACCATTGCGGCGATGGCGCATAAATACCACACCGGAGCTCCGTTCATGTACCCGAAGAACAAATATGGCTATGCGGAAAATCTCATGTACATGATGTTCGCAACGCCGACTGAGGATTATGAGCCCAATCCGGTGCTGGTGCGCGCACTGGATCGCATCCTCATTTTGCACGCTGACCATGAACAGAATGCTTCCACCTCGACGGTGCGCCTGGCGGGTTCGAGCGGGGCGAATCCGTTTGCCTGCATCGCTTCCGGCATTGCCGCGCTATGGGGGCCGGCGCACGGCGGCGCGAACGAGGCTGCGTTGAAGATGCTGGAAGAGGTCGGCGATATTTCGCGCGTGGCGGAATATGTGCAGGGCGTGAAGGATAAGAAATACCGCCTGATGGGCTTTGGTCATCGCGTTTATAAAAACAT
The DNA here is from genome assembly GCA_903892645.1 of uncultured Nitrosomonadales bacterium. Classification (GTDB taxonomy): domain Bacteria; phylum Pseudomonadota; class Gammaproteobacteria; order Burkholderiales; family Gallionellaceae; genus CAITJF01. The sequence goes on from CAITJF010000074.1 coordinate 10,786, forward strand.
GGATCCCCGCGCTGCCGTGATGCGCCAGACTTGTTATGAAGTGCTGGCGGAACTCAAGCTGGAAAACCACAAGCTGTTCGAGCTGGCGATGGAGCTGGAGCGCGTCGCCTTGAGCGACCCGTATTTCATCGAGCACAAGCTGTATCCGAATGTGGATTTCTATTCCGGAATCGTGCTGCGCGCGCTGGGTATTCCAACCAATATGTTCACGGTGATTTTTGCCGTGGCGCGCACCGTGGGCTGGATTTCACAATGGAACGAAATGATCGCAGATACGGATCACAAAATCGGTCGCCCGCGCCAGTTGTATCGCGGCGCGACCAAGCGTGACTATGTGCCGATGGAACGGCGTTGAACGAACCCGTTAACGTGAAACTCGCGCAGCGATTCGTTTGCCCCCTCGCCCGCAGGGATCAACAATTGTTTTTTTCGTTTGCTTCCTCGCCCGCTTGCGGGAGAGGATTGAGGAGAGGGCATCGGGAGAGGGTTGGGGAGAGGGTTGGGGAGAGGGAAACGGGCATGGTGAGTTTCATTATCAGGGGTGGGTACTGCCATGCCCGTTAACTTTCTCAAGTTAATGCAGGACAGCTCGCTGCTGTTCGGTGCGAACGCGCCCTTTATTGAAGAGTTGTACGAGCAATATCTTGCTGATCCGAACAGTGTACCGAATGAGTGGTGTGCGTATTTCGATGGGCTGCCAGCAATGGCGGAAGGCGCACATGATGTGGCGCACAGCCGGATCCAGCGTGCTTATGCGGCCTTGCCTGCGGTTGACATACAGGGTGCAGCGCAGTGCGCCGATGTGGCGCGCAAGCAGGTGGCGGTGCTGCAACTCATCAACGCGCACCGCTTTCTCGGTGTGCGTCATGCCAACCTCGATCCGCTGAACCGTTACGCCAGACCCGAGGTGCCTGAGCTTGAGCCGGCCCATTACGGCCTGGGTGAGGCGGATATGGACACCATCTTCGCGACCGAACCCCAAGTGAGTGCACCGCGCATGACCCTGCGCGAAATCCTGCAACTGCTGCGGCAGACCTATTGTGGCAGTATCGGCGCGGAGTACATGTACATCAGCGACATCACGCAAAAACGCTGGATACAGCAACGCCTTGAGGGCGCGCGCGGCATGCCCGGTTACCCCGATGCACAACGCCGCCGCATTCTGGAGCGTCTCACCGCCGCCGAGACGCTGGAGCGTTACCTGCACACCAAGTATGTCGGGCAAAAACGCTTTTCGCTGGAAGGCGGCGATACGCTGATTCCGCTGCTGGATCACCTGTTGCAGCGCGCGGGTAGCCAGGGTGTGCAGGAAACGGTGATCGGCATGGCGCACCGCGGGCGGCTGAACGTGCTGGTGAACATACTGGGCAAACTGCCGTCCATGCTATTTGCTGAATTCGAGGGCAAGCACAGCGGGCACCTGACTTCGGGTGACGTGAAATACCACAATGGATTTTCATCCAACATCGTTGTGCCGGGCGGGGCAATGCATGTGGTGCTGGCATTCAACCCTTCGCATCTGGAGATCGTCAACCCGGTGGTGGAAGGTTCCGTGCGCGCGCGCCAGCATACACGCGGCGACCGCGATGGCAGCCGGGTATTGCCGGTGCAACTGCACGGGGATGCGGCATTTTCGGGCCAAGGGGTGGTGATGGAAACGCTTGGCCTGTCGCAGACGCGGGGTTACCGTACCGGCGGCACGGTGCATATCATCATCAACAACCAGATCGGTTTCACCACTTCGGACACACGCGATACCCGCTCGACGCTGTATTGCAGCGATGTGGCGAAGATGGTGGAAGCGCCGATTTTTCACGTCAATGCCGACGATCCGGAAGCAGTGCTGCTGGTGGCCGAAATTGCGCTGGATTTCCGCATGGAGTTCGGCCGGGATGTGGTGATAGACCTGGTGTGTTTCCGCAAGCTTGGCCACAACGAGCAGGATGAGCCGCTGGTGACGCAGCCGTTCATGTACCGCTTCATCAACCAGCATCCCGGCACGCGCGCGCTGTACGCGAAGAAACTGGTGGAGCAGGGTGTGGTCGCGCCGGATGAGCCGGATGCGATGATTGCCGCTTACCGGCGCGCGATGGATGAGGGGAGCAGCCCAGTGCAGACCGTGCACACGGATTCCGAGCGGGCACGTGCTGCGCGCTGGGCTAAATATGGCACCGATGTCACCTGGGATGCGCCGGTGAACACGGCGGTGCCGCGCGAACGGTTGCAATTTCTGGCGGAACGGCTGACGGATTATCCGGCGAATTACAAGTTGCATTCGCGCGTGGAGAAAATCATCGCCGACCGGCGCGCCATGGGGCGCGGCGAACTGGCACTGGATTGGGGTATGGCGGAAAACCTGGCCTACGCCACGCTGCTGACCGAGGGTTACCCGGTGCGCCTGTCGGGGCAGGATTGCGGGCGCGGCACGTTCTTTCACCGCCATGCCGAACTGCACGATCAGAACCGCGTGCGCAGGCAGGATGGCTTGCATGTGCCATTGAGCAACCTGGAGGCGAAGCAGGCGGATTTTGTGGTGATCAACTCCATACTTTCAGAAGAAGCGGTATTGGCTTATGAATATGGCTACGCCACCGCCGAACCGGAATCGCTGGTGCTGTGGGAAGCGCAATTCGGCGATTTCGCCAATGGCGCGCAAGTGGTGATAGACCAGTTCATCGCCTCGGGCGAAGCCAAGTGGGGGCGCCTGTGCGGGCTGGTGATGCTGTTGCCGCACGGTTATGAGGGGCAGGGCGCGGAGCATTCCTCGGGCCGTATCGAGCGCTATCTGCAATTGTGCGCCGACTACAACATCCAGGTGTGCATCCCTTCGACTCCGGCGCAGATGTTCCACCTGTTGCGCCGCCAGATGCTGCGCCCCATGCGCAAGCCGCTCATCGTGTTCACCCCGAAGAGCCTACTGCGCAGCAAGGACGCTGCCTCGCCCTTGGAACTGCTGGCGCAAGGATCATTCCAGCCGGTAATTGCCGAAGCGGATACGCTGGAAGCCGACAAGGTGCGGCGCATCATTGCGTGCAGCGGAAAAGTTTATTATGACCTGATCGCGGCGCGGCGCGAACGCGGCATCCGTGATATGTCCATCATCCGCCTGGAGCAACTATATCCTTTTCCGCACGAGGCTTTTACGGCGCAAGTCGCCGCTTACCCCAATGCCACGGAGGTGGTGTGGTGCCAGGAAGAGCCGGGCAACCAGGGGGCGTGGCATCGCATCCAGCATTATCTGCTGCGCCACTTGCGCCACGGCATGCACCTCGATTACGCGTTGCGCCCTTCATCCGCCGCGCCTGCTGCCGGCTATCTGGCGGTGCACCAGGAACAACAGAAGGCAGTGATCGAAGCCGCATTCCGCGACAACCTCGACATCAAACCTAATCCGGGAGCAGCCCATGAGCATCATTGAAATAAAAGTCCCTCAGTTATCCGAATCCGTATCCGAAGCGACTCTGCTGACCTGGCACAAACAGGTGGGCGAGGCAGTGGCAGAGGGCGAGAACCTGATTGATGTCGAGACCGACAAGGTGGTGCTGGAGTTGCCCGCCACGAAGAGCGGTGTGCTGACCAGGATCATCAAGGGCAATGGCGAAAAAGTGGCGAGCGAAGAGTTGATCGCGCAAATCGATACCGAGGCGGTGGCGGCCAAGACTGTTGCAGCGCAGCCTGTTGCGCCGTCCGCAGCAGCCCATGCCGCAGTGCCACCCTCGGTGCGTAAGCTGGCGCGCGAACACGAGGTCGACGCGGGCAGTTTGCAAGGCAGCGGGCGCAGTGGCCGCGTCACCAGGGACGATGTGCTGAACGCCTTGGCGAGTACTGCACCGCAAGCCAAAGAACTTACTCCCTCTCCCTTGAAGGGAGAGGGCGGGGGAGAGGGTGGGCGCGTCGAGCAACGTGTGCCGATGACACGCATCCGCCAGCGCATCGCCGAGCGCCTGCTGCAATCACAACAAAATGCCGCGATACTCACCACCTTCAACGAAGTCAACATGCAGCCGGTGATCGACCTGCGCAACAAGTACAAGGATGCGTTCGAAAAGAAGCACGGCGTGAAGCTTGGCTTCTCCTCATTCTTCGTCAGGGCGGCGGTGCAGGCGTTGCAGAAATTCCCCGTCGTCAACGCCTCTGTGGATGGCACCGATTTCATCTATCACGGCTACTACGATATCGGCATGGCCATCGGCAGCGAGCGCGGCTTGGTCGTGCCGGTCATCCGCGATGCGGATAAATTATCCTTTGCCGACATCGAAAAACAAATCGCCGATTTCGGCGCACGCGCCAAAACCGGCAAGCTGACGATTGAGGAACTCACCGGCGGCACTTTCTCCGTTTCCAACGGCGGTGTGTTCGGCTCCATGCTCTCCACCCCCATCATCAACCCGCCGCAATCCGCCATCCTCGGCATCCACGCCACCAAGGATCGTCCGGTGGCCGAGAATGGACAAGTGGTGATACGCCCGATGAATTATTTGGCGTTGTCTTATGACCATCGCATTATTGATGGACGGGAGGCAGTGCAGTTTTTGATTGCGATTAAGGAGGCGTTGGAATTTCCGGGGAGGGTGTTGTTGGATTTGTAGGGGCGGTGCCGGGGGTAGCCCGGCGGCTAGTCACTTTCTTTTGCTTCGCCAAAAGAAAGTAACCCAAGAAAAGGCGACCCCGGTTTGCCGCCGCTTCGCGGTTCCCTCGATCAGCTGCAAGCAAGCGGGGCTGCGCAACTCGCCCTAGTGAGGCACACAAAACGTGCCTCCCTGCGGAACTCGAA
>CAITJF010000075.1 GCA_903892645.1 uncultured Nitrosomonadales bacterium
ACACCGTGCGGCCGCCCGGAGAACGCGCCCTCTACACCTCGATCATCTACATCGAGCCCTTCAGTGAACGCAACCTGCGCGCCTTTGGCTACGACATGTTTACCGAACCGGTCAGGCGCGCCGCCCTGGAACAGGCACGCGACACCGGCGAAGCAACACTGAGCGGCAAGGTCGAGCTGGTGCAGGAAAGCAAGACGGATGTCCAGGCGGGAACGCTGATGTTTGTTCCCGTCTACCGCAATGGCGCTGAAGTGGGCACGGTAGAACAGCGACGGGCGGCGCTGATCGGCTGGGTATATAGCCCCTACCGCATGAATGACCTGATGAAAGAAATTATTCATAACTGGGAAAACACCGAAGGCAAGACTGTTGACCTGCACATCTATGATGGCTCCAAGGCAACGCCCGCCAGCTTGCTGTTCGATAGCAAGCCGAACACTATCAAACATTCGTATTCACAGATCAGCCAGTCGCGGGTAATCAGCTTCAACGGCCATCAGTGGCTGCTGATTTTCAATAAAGACGAAGTAACCGACACCAGTTACATGATCGTGTGGTTTACCCTGCTCAGCGGCTGTGTGCTCAGCGGAATGCTGTTCAGTTTACTGATCTCGTTGAACAATACGCAAAATAATGCCGTTCGCATTGCCGATGAACTTACCAAAGATCTTTCAGCCAGTGAAAAAAAACTACGCAATGTCAGTGAGCATCTGGCTATGGCTACGCGCGTGGGCGGTGTGGGCATCTGGGATTTTGAAGTTACCCAGAATACCCTGTCGTGGGATAACCAGATGTATGCACTTTATGGGATCTCAGAGAAGCAGTTCGCTGGCGTCTATGAAGCATGGATGGCGACTGTCTCCCCGGAAGACGCATCGAGAATGGAATCGGAAATGCAAATGGCGCTGCGCGGTGAAAAGGAATTTGACACTGATTTCAGCGTTGTCTGGCCGGATGGAACGACCCACTACATCCGTGCCATCGGCAAGGTAGTGCGTGATGCTTCCGGCAAGCCAATGAACATGATAGGCACCAACTGGGACATCACCCATATAACCGAAATCGATCGCATGAAGAGCGAATTTCTCTCCACCGCCGCACACGAACTGCGCACCCCGATGGCGAGCATCTACGGATTTTCCGAGCTCCTGCTGAAGCGGGAATTCAGCGTAGCCGAACAGCGCGAGTTTCTCGGCACCATCTTCAGCCAATCCAAATTGATGGCCAATATCATCAACGAACTACTCGACCTCGCCCGCATCGAGGCTCGACGCGGCAAAGACTTCATCATTACCCGCATTGATCTCCGTAAACTGTTGCATGAAATCGTGACCGGCTTCAAGACACCGGAGGGGCAGCTGCCACCAGAAGTGCAAGCTGGCGAGATTCCGCTTCAGATGCACGCCGACCGTTCGAAGCTGATACAGGCAGTCACCAACGTACTCTCGAACGCCTATAAATACTCTCCTGACGGCGGTGCTGTGACCATCGAATTAATCGCACCGGCCATCGAAGCGCAACCGCTGCCAAACGATCGGGCTTCGCTGGTTGGCATCCGCATCACCGACCAAGGCATCGGCATGACGCCGGAACAACTGTCCCGCGTCTGCGAACGCTTCTACCGCGCCGAGGCCACCGGCAAGATTCCCGGCACCGGCTTGGGCATGAGCATCGTCAAAGAGATTGTCGAATTGCATGGCGGCGAGTTGAATATCACCAGCACTATCGGCACCGGCACGAGCGTCACAATATGGCTGCCCTGCAGCACACAATTACCGGCTGAACCGGCATGATCGGGAAAGTATTATGCTAACAATCTTTTTGAGCAGAAAAATATTGTCCGCCTGGCTGGTGTTATGCTTTGGGTTATTGGTCACCGTTTTCGCTAGCCTTCTGGTTAAGCATAACATCGAACAAGAAACGGTGAAGCAGTTTGCCTACTCCTGCGATCAAATCACCATAAAAATCCAGGAACGTCTTGGTTATTTCGCGCTTATTCTTCGGGGCGGAAGCGCTCTTTTCAGCGCGTCAATCTCTGTGGAGCGCAATGAATGGCGTACCTACGTTAAGGCACTGGACGCAGAGAAGAGCATTCGCGGCGTGCAAGGATTAGGATTTGCAAAAGTCATTCCGGCAGATCAACTTGCCAGCCACATCGCCGCTATTCGCCGCGAAGGGTTCCCCAACTACACCGTGCGGCCGCCCGGAGAACGCGCCCTCTACACCTCGATCATCTACATCGAGCCCTTCAGTGAACGCAACCTGCGCGCCTTTGGCTACGACATGTTTACCGAACCGGTCAGGCGCGCCGCCCTGGAACAGGCACGCG
>CAITJF010000076.1 GCA_903892645.1 uncultured Nitrosomonadales bacterium
CCATCGAGGAGACAATGAATCATGGAAAGACGTTCCTTTTTGAAAACAGCGGGTGTCGGCCTTGCGGCTGGTGCTGTGGCCATGCCCGCGATTGCCCAGAATGCTCCGGCCGTTAAATGGCGCCTGGCTTCCAGCTTCCCGAAGAGTCTTGATACCATTTATGGCGCGGCCGAGCACATGGCGAAAATGGTTTCGGATGCCACTGGCGGCAAGTTCCAGATACAGGTGTTCGCCGCTGGTGAAATCGTCCCCGGTCCGGGCGTGCTCGATGCCGTCAAGGACAACACGGTCGAGATGGGGCATACCGCCTCGTATTATTTTTTCGGCAAGGATCCGACCTACGCTTTCGACTGCGCGATTCCCTTCGGCATGAACAATCGGCAAATGGATGCCTGGTTCCGCCATGGCAATGGCACCAAGCTGATGGGTGATTTTTTTGCCAAATCCAACATCATTTCCATTCCATGCGGCAATACCGGCGTTCAGATGGGGGGCTGGTTCCGCAAGGAGGTCAAGACGGTTGCCGATCTCTCCGGACTGAAAATGCGCATCGGCGGTTTTGCCGGCGCGGTTCTCACCAAGCTCGGCGCTGTGCCACAGCAGATTCCGGGCGGCGACATCTACCCGGCGCTGGAAAAAGGCACGATCGACGCGGCAGAATGGGTGGGGCCTTACGATGACCAGAAGCTGGGCTTCAACAAGGTCGCCAAGTTTTACTATTACCCGGGTTGGTGGGAAGGTGGGCCGCAATTGTCGGCCTATATCAATAGCAAGAAATTTGCCGAGCTGCCGAAAGAATACCAGACCATTCTGCACATCGCCTGTGCCGATGCTCACGTCGATATGATGGCCAAATATGATGCCAAGAACCCGACGGCGCTCAAGCAACTGGTGGGGTCGGGGACGCAGCTTCGTCCGTTCCCGAAGGAGGTGATGGACGCCTGTTACAAGGCCGCGATGGAACTCTATGCTGAGACTTCGGCAAAGAATCCCGAGTTCAAGAAGGTCTATGACGACTACAAGAAGTTCAAGGACGATCAGAATCTCTGGTTCCGTATTGCCGAAGGTTCTTATTCAAATTACATGTATAACGCAAAATAGTTGGCAGCAGCGCCGGTTCTCCGGCGCGCTGACGCGGCAACATACGGGAGCAAATGCTCCCGTTTTTTTCGCCTGAAAAACGATTTTTTTACCATGTACAGGCAAAAAAAACCCCGCTGGAGGGCGGGGCTTGAAAGGGTTTGCGTATTAACCGGTACTTACTTTGGCTGATCCTGCTTCATTGAATCCATGATCGCCTTGTTTGGATCTTCGGCGGCACCCGGCGTTCCTGGCGGGCTTTCGAGGCCGGCAGGCATCGGTGGCGCGCTGTAGTCGTCAGAGGCAGGCATTTCGATCTTCACTGAATCCAGGTCGACCACGGCGTCCTTGTCGAGCCCGAAGGTGACCATCTGCGGGAACATGATGACCAGCGCGATCATGATGATCTGGATACAGACAAAGGGAATGGCGCCCCAGTAGATGTCGGTCGTCTTGATCGTTGGCGGTGCCACCGAGCGCAGGTAGAACAGCGCAAAGCCGAACGGCGGGTGCATGAA
>CAITJF010000077.1 GCA_903892645.1 uncultured Nitrosomonadales bacterium
ATACTCAAGCTGCAAGCGGCGGGGTTCTACCGGGACTGCGATTTGGGTGATCCGACCAAGGACACGACGGACATCGAGAAGGCTAAGGACAAAGAGACAGGCTTCAGCGACCTGAATGACGATAGGTTTACGCTATACGAAGTGCACGCCGACCTCGACCTTAAGGGGTTTGAGGACGTAGACAAAGAAGGGGAAGAAACGGGCATCATGCTCCCCTATGTGGTTACCCTGATTAAAGGAACTAACGATATTTTGGCAATTCGCCGTTATTGGGAAGAAGATGACGACCTTAGACTCAAGCGACAGCACTTTGTTCACTACCAATACATTCCGGGATTCGGGGCGTATGGGTTCGGACTGTTCCACCTCATTGGTGGGTTCGCAAAGTCGGCTACCAGTATTATGCGACAGCTTGTGGACGCGGGAACACTTTCCAACCTCCCCGGTGGACTCAAGACCCGAGGGCTTCGCATTAAGGGTGATGACACGCCGATTGCCCCCGGAGAGTGGCGGGACGTAGATATTGGCTCTGGGGTGATGCGGGATAACATCCTGCCGCTGCCGTACAAGGAACCGAGTCAGGTACTGATGGCCCTGCTGGGTAACATCGTGGAAGAGGGCAGGCGCTTTGCTGCTACGGCTGATCTGAAGGTCAGCGACATGTCCGGGCAAGCTCCGGTGGGTACGACCCTAGCCCTGCTAGAGCGCCAGCTAAAGGTGATGACGGCTGTTCAGGCTCGGGTGCACTTCGCGTTCAAGCAAGAGTTGAAGCTGCTGGCGCGGATCATCGCGGACTACACAGACCCGGATTACACCTACGAGCCAGAGGTAGGCTCCCCCAAGGCGCGGCGCTCAGACTACGACGATGTGGACATTATCCCCGTCAGCGACCCCAACGCAGCCACCATGAGCCAGCGGGTTGTCCAGTACCAAGCCGTCATTCAGATGGCGCAGATGGCCCCGGATATCTACGACTTGCCTCAGTTGCACCGCAACATGCTGGAGGTGCTGGGTATTAAGAATGCAGACAAGCTCGTGCCGCTGGAAGAAGACCAGAAGCCGAAAGACCCCGTTACCGAGAATCAGGCTGCGCTCAAGGGCAAGCCGATGAAAGCGTTCCTGCACCAAGACCATCAGTCGCATATACAGGTGCACATGATGCTGATGCAAGACCCGCTGATCCAGCAGTTCATCGGACAGAACCCTCGCGCACCAGCAATCGGCGCAGCCTTGACCGCACACATTGCGGAGCATGTAGGCTTCATGATGCGCCAGAAGATAGAGCAGCAGTTGGGTATGCCCCTGCCGCCCGAGGACGAGCCGTTGCCGCCACAGGTTGAGATTGCCCTGTCCGGGATGATGGCGCAAGCAGCGCAGCAGGTATTGATGCAGGATCAGGCCAAAGCTGCACAGCAGCAGGCCCAGCAACAGGCGCAAGACCCTGTGGTTCAGATGCAGATGCAAGAGTTGCAGCTTCGGGCCAAAGAGGTTGAGATTAAAGAAAAGACCATGATGGCTAACGCCGCCGCTGCATCCGACAAACAGCAGTTGGAAGAGCAGAAAGTCAGCGGTCAGCTTCAGATTGACGCCATGCGCGTGGGGGCGCAGATCAAAGACAGTCAGGCCAAACAACAATTTGAACAAGAACGTGCTGGCGTCCAGATGGGCGCTGACATCGCAAAGAACAAAGCGCAATCCGCTTTGCAATCAGCCCAGATCGCAGCCAACTCACGAAAGGAAACACCAACTAAATGATCCAAGACTTCGCACGCGTATTGCGCGAAAAAATACGAACTGACATGAACAACTACGCCGATGACTTGGCGGGGGGTTCTTGTCGCAATTTCGATGAGTACCAAAAACTTTGCGGGACGATTCAGGGTCTAGCCATCGCAGAGCGTTATTTAATTGACCTTGCACAGAAAGTTGAACAATCAGATGAGTGAGCTTATTCTGCCCCCCGGCATTACCTTGCCGCGAACAATCCAGCCAAGGGAAGAACCCGATCTGGATATGCCTGAAGAAGAGAAAGCGACCCAGTTACCTGACCCTACGGGATGGAAACTGCTATGTGTTGTACCTGATGTAGCTGACACCTTTGAGGATTCGTCCATCATTAAGGCTGGAGCTTACATGCGACAGGAAGAACACGCCACCGCCGTGCTGTTTGTGGTGAAAGTTGGCCCCGATGCGTACAAAGATCAGGTCAAGTTCCCTAGTGGAGCATGGTGTAAGGCTGGAGATTTTGTCTTGGTGCGTACTTATTCTGGTACACG
>CAITJF010000078.1 GCA_903892645.1 uncultured Nitrosomonadales bacterium
CAGCATCAAGCTGTTCGGCGTTACGTGTTGAGCGCCATGCCCAAACACATAATCCTTGGCGCGCAAGCCCAGCGCACGCAACACCGCCTGATGGGCTACCGTCCCCAAAGCCAGCACTGCCGCGCCCTGCGGCAAGGAGGATAGTTCATCTGCCAAATATAAATTGCACTGCCGCACCTCGGCAGGTTCCGGCTTGTTCTGCGGGGGCAGACAGCGCACGGCGTTGGTGATGCGGCAATCATGCAAACTCAATTCGGCATTGGCCCAGCCCGCAGCATTCAGCGGCTCGGCACGGCTGGCAAAGCCGAATTGGTGCAGGGTGGAATACAGCAAGTTGCCGGCAAAATCCCCAGTGAACGGGCGACCGGTGCGATTCGCTCCGTGCATGCCGGGCGCCAGCCCTACTACCAGCAGACGCGCCTGCGCATCACCGAAAGACGGCACTGGCTGCGCATAGTAATCAGGCTGTGCTTGGCGCACATGACCCAGGAAATCAGCCAGGCGCGGGCACAGGCGGCATGCAGTGAGCTGTTGCGGATTTGAATTGTTCATGCCAGATTTTTATCTATGTATTCCTTGATACGTTCCAGCAACGGGCGCAGTTGGCTTACGATGTTCCGTGTCTGTTCCATATCCTCACTGTGTTCCATTGCCTTACACAGATGGGCAAACCCCATCGCACCTACCATTAAAGCTGGCGACCTGACGTAGTGCCCCAAGGCTCCCAGTGCTGCCATATCCCTGCTTTCCAGTGCGGCTTCCATCTTGGGTATATCTTCCCGTGCCGACTCTATGAACCGCATGGCGAAGTCGCGCATTTTTCTCCGGTCATTACCCATCACCCCGGCTAATACCGCGAGATCAATGATGCACGGGTCAGGCAGCGCCAACAGCACTTCACTGTCTTGCAGCACCTCTTGTAGTGCCTCATGCAGCGGCAACACCGGGCCAATTTTAGATTCGTGCAGGGTTAATCCATATTTGGACACCTGCTGCCTGAGTTGAACAAGCTCGTCTTGTGGGAAAGAATCAAACAGCACACCGATACGGCGCTTGCCCGGCAATATGGCAGTAATCAGGCGAATCTGACGCGCTACCGGCTGATCCAGAAATATTGCGGAAAAAGTTTTTGAATTCGCCCGCGCCGGGAAATCGTGCAGCAACTTCTCATACCCGGCTTTCGGAATGAGCACATTGAGAACGACGGGGGCATTGCTGGCCGCAACGGCTGTGGCGGCTTTCATCCCAACGCTGATGACGAGATCGGCATCCGGAACCGGTTTGGCGGGGTCATCAACCACTACAAGATCAATATTCCTTTTGAGGATATTGTCATGCAGCGCACGGGTGAATTCCAGATAAGGCTCGCTGCTCTCGCCTTGCACGACGGCGACGACCAGCGGTTTGATGGCAACAGGCGACTCGGCGCAGGCGGGGCTTGCCGAATAAAAAAGCCACAAGAATACCGTTGCAAACCCGATACTGATGCGGTTTGCAGCGCGAGAAGCCGAAACAAGCAGCAAGCTTGTCCGGCTAGAAATTGACTGTCGCAACAAGATAGGCACGCCCGTCAAATAGGTAGCCGCTGTATCCAGGGTAAATTTGTTCTCCGCGTAACTACCTGATTATTTATATCCATGTGGAGTCACGCGCTTCTATCCCCTCTCCCACTTGTGGGAGAGGGGAGTAGAACAAATTTACCGCGCCGCTGTATCCCACAGCTGTCCATTGAAATCCGTTTGTGGTGAGCCTGATGCAACCAGCCAAAGCCGACAAACATCGGCAGCAAGCTGCCGGTTAAATCCGCCGTTGCCAACGCGATAGACTGCGCCCGCTATTTCAGCAAGGTTTATGTGTTGTTGTATTGCAACACACAACAGTTGATGGGCAAGCCATTAAGGCACACCCCGTGGGGCAACTTAAAATACTCTTGTTAGTTGCGGCGCTCTTGGCCTTTTTCTTTTTCTTCTTGGCTTTTTTAGGCGTTTCCTTGCCTGGCTGGTCGGCCTGTCCCGAGCTTGTCGACGCGGACGGATTGGCAGGCGCGCCTGCTGTATCGGCCGCCCATGCAGGTGCGGCAAAGATCAAGGCGCACAGTAACAACAGCAATTTTTTCATGGTTATTCTCCCTTTGTAGTTAGAAAATATTCACGACTTACCCAATGCGGGCGCCGCCCGACAACAACAACCAACGGCGGGTAGCGCCCGCCCAGCTTCATCACCAAGCCATTTTGAGCTTGCCATACACCATCCGCCCATTGCTAAAACGCGGGCTGAGCTTGTCGATCTCCGCGTATTTAAAGCGTGTGTCGGCAGCGTTGCGTACACCGGCAGTCAGCAAACCTGACTTGTTGAATTTCCAGCTCAGGTCGGCATCCAGTTGATTGAAACCATCCTGATAAGCACGCGATATTGGGAAACCAGCCGAATCTAAATCATATTGTTCCATACCGGCGACCTGATTATGGCTCCATACCCCATTCACCGTGCATTGCGCGCTGGCAAACCAGCGCACGGCCAATTGTTGTGAGCGCAAGCGCTGCTCACTGACACTATCCACCGCATTATATCTTGGATCAATCTGGATACGCTCATCGTCATAAGCCAGACTCACGCTCCATGGCTTGTCCTGCGGTTGCCAGTGCAAGGCCAATCTGGATTCGTCAATTTGTTGTCTGAGTAAATCTTGCTGTGGCGCATTAAGTATGACCGGCATGTCAGTCTTGCGCTGCTGCGTTTGCCCTTCTAGCACCCAGGCGGAACTCAGTTGCTTATCCGCGCCCACGGCAGCGCCATGCACCAGCATGCGGTTTAATTGGTTATCGCCGGGGCGAGTCAGCAAGATGCCCGCCAGGCTGACCGGCGCAAGCGTGGCATCGCCAATTTCTCCAAACCCCATACCGTCCCATGCGGTAAGACGTACATGCGTTCCGGGTCCCGGCGTGTAAACCGCTCCCAGCTTGGGTAACCAACGCTCAAGGTTGAGATTGTTGCCGTACCCCGCATTATCTAGATTTTCGATTTTACCCAAACCCAGTCCCGCATCCAGTTGCCACTGCGGGTTCAGCGTCTGCTGCCAAGCCGCATAAAATTGTCGCCCAATTATCGTATCATCGTTATAGACAAAACCTGTTGGGTCCTGCCTATGTAATTGCCCGCGAGTCTGTTGCACGCCCCATTGCGTGGCATAGTCTGCCCCGCTGCGACGATATTGCAATTCCTCACTATGCGTATTGCTGATGGCAGAGTCCGACCAAGTATTCGGTGGGTTATTAAAATCAATATTGTTTCTCGCTTGATCGGTCTGCTGGATGCTCCATAACGCCCGCAACTCGCTGTTCTCCGTCAGGCTATGGCGCAAACCCAGGCGCGTCATATAGCTGTTATCCTCAACCGCAGTATTGTATCCCCACGACATCTCCGGAAAATAGGTCTCGCCGTGCCGCGAATTAACGGTCTGGTACGACGCAAATGCCTGCGTGGATTGAGTCGGCCGCCATTGCACGATGGCTTGCCCTATGCGGTTGTCAAGATACTCAAAAGGCATAAAACCGTCCGCTGTGCGATGCCCAGCCCCAGCGTGTCGCTGCCCACCCCCAGACGGATTTGCTCCCCCTTGGTATTTTTGCTGCCAGTAACGGCATCGGCTTCCAGCACCGTGCGTCCGCCAAACAGCTCATCGTAATTGTTGTAGCTGGCTTGCTGTGCGTTGAGCCCGCTGATCGCACCATGCTGCGGGGTCGTTGCGCCGGTTTGCCCTAAGCCGTCGCCATAGATGTCCAACGCCGCCGGCAGGTTGCCCGGTTTTTCGTTGAACTGGCTTTGCAGCAGCAGGCTGCGCCGTGCCGATTCGCCGAAGCGCTGCCCTTGCAGCAGGTCGGCCTGGTTCCTTAAATTGGTCGCATTCTTTTCGCTGGCCGAATCGGACAGCGTGTGAAAAGCCAGACTGTCCAATCCCAATCTGCGCTGTATTTCGGCGAGATTGGCCTGCAATAATTGCTCGTCTTCCCGCAGCAGATTTCCGCCGCGATAAACCGAGCGATAGGCCGCACGCGCCTGTGCCTCGCGCAAACTTTCGCGCGCGTCCAGAGGATGGTTGGCCTGCAATGCTGCCTGTGCCTGATACAGCCAGGGGGTAGGGTCTTTGGGGTCGGCTTGTTGGGCGCTGCGCCAGCTTTCTCTTGCGGCTTCGATTTGGCCGCTCTGCTGTTGCGAGCGCCCCAGATAAGTGAGGATCAGCGCGTTGCCGGGGTCGGCTTCATTCGCCGCCAGCAATTTTTTCTGCCCGGCCTGGAAGTTGCCCAGCTTTATTTCGGCCAGCCCAAAACCCAGCAATGCCTTGGCATCTTTGGGGTCGCGCTGCAACGCGGATGCAAATGCGGCCTTGGCTTCCTGAGCTTTTCCGTCTATCAGATAATTCAGGCCGCTCACGGCGATGACATAAGGATGCGTGGCATCCACCGCTTGCGCCTGATGCACCAGCGCCTTGGCCGCTTGAACCTGATCGAGTGTCAGCGCAAGCTCGGCCTCGCGCGCCAATGCAATCGCTGATGGCGGTGTGCGGGTATTGAAGCCGTGCATCACGTCGCGCGCATCTTTCAAATGCCCCAGGCCTTGCAGGACATAAGATTGCGCCAGATGCGGCAATAGCCCTCCCTGAAAATCCTGCGCATGTTGCGCCGCTTCCAGCGCTTGCTGCATTTGACCCTGTTGCAGATAGGCCATGGCAGTGAGCGCGTAGGCATCCGCCGCATGTCGGGTATTGCCCAGCAAGGGGGCGAGGATTTTTAATGCCTGCTGGGATTGATCGCCTTGCAGCAAGAAGCTGGCGCGCAACAAATTAATTTCCTCTGCATCCGCGCCCGCCTGCACATTCTTGAGCGCATCGTCGAGCAGCGCCAAGGCATCGAGGAAGCGGTTTTCCTGCTGCACCTGCATGGCAGCTTGCATCACGGGAGTGGGCTGCGAGGGTTGATATTGGGTCGCCACAAAAGGCATAGTCCAAAGCGCACTTCGACCTTGCCCCAAGGTTAGCTCCAACGGGGGCTGGACTCCCCCCAGAAACACATCTTCATCGGCTGCCTGCGCGACTGCTGTCACCAAGCTTGATCCTGCGATATACAACACCAGCAAACTACGCAATAATTGATGTGTTGGCGAACCCATGAGCGGTGCATTCCTATGATAAAAGATCGGATGCTGCTCATGATACGTGATGGGCTGGCTCAGCGTATATAGTTCAACAACAAGAAGATGATTTCCACGGCAAGCAATAAGTAAATCAAATTCAAAAGAGTACTCATGGGGAAAAATTGGTTCCAGTTAAACCCACAATTTTTACAATAGAGCGACTGGTAGCCTACCAACCTCAGCAATCTCTTGGTGATTGATTCAGACTTGGCTTCGCCGGTATTAATTGAACTGCATTTGTGGCACAACTCGATAACGTTCATGAGCGCAATCAGAGTAAGGGACGGCTCTACACTACCAGCTTTCCCTCATGAGCCATATATGTCTGATGGCCTATATATACATAGGCCGGCCTATGTAATTTAGTGGTTTGTGAGCCCTTCGATACGCCTGCTACACGGGCTACTCA
>CAITJF010000079.1 GCA_903892645.1 uncultured Nitrosomonadales bacterium
CTCGCCCACCTGACCTGCGTTACTCAAAATTGCACTTCATC
The DNA here is from genome assembly GCA_903892645.1 of uncultured Nitrosomonadales bacterium. GTDB lineage: Bacteria > Pseudomonadota > Gammaproteobacteria > Burkholderiales > Gallionellaceae > CAITJF01. Next base: position 42 of record CAITJF010000079.1, read on the forward strand.
CTAAAATTCGCCTTTGATGGTGCCGGAAGAAAACCCGAATTATCATCCGCAGCCGTCCATAGTAGTTCGAAAATACCACGCTGCAATCCTTTATATAAGCCGTTCACATCATGAAGGAGGGCGCATGAACATACGCAATCAGCAGCGGTAGCGTATTGCAGCTGGATAACGACAAAAAGATATCGATCACCAACTCGATGCTCTTGGCCACATCCCAATCTGATACCGACCTACCGCCAACAGCAGCGCAGCAGGCGGGATGGAAATGGTTCTGGGTATGGCTGATTGTCGCGGTTGTTGTCGGCAGTGCTTGATAACCCAAAAGAGCATTGCGAGTATCTACTTAGTCACTCCTACTCACCGAGATATAAGGTGGTGGATTTTCATTATTCACATGAAATACCCATACTCTTTGCACAGGCGTTTAACTCGGCCAAACCCCGCTCGTAATCGTAGCCGCTCACATGCCGCTCAATCGAGGCCAGCGCCTTGTGCATGGAAGCATCACCGCTCACAATTTGGTGTATCCGGGCCACGGTGTCTTCCACACTGGAATCGAATTGTTCCAGTTGCAATTTGACCTGGCGGATCAGGCTGGTCAGCTCTTCGATATCGACCGGGCCGGTTGCAGCGGTTGCCTCTGGAACCGCTTCTGCCGCGCGTAATTGCAGGGCGTGGTCAATCGCGGCAAAAAGCTGGGTGAGTTCGGTATCAATGGTTGGAATCAACGCTTCAATCTTGGCGTTCGTCTTGCCCCGGATTGCAATATCTAATTCTGCGGCCTTGTGCTGCAACTTTTCGGCACCCAGTGTGCCCAGCAAGCCCTTCAGTGTATGCGCCTGATGCTCGGCTTTTTTCCAGTCATTTTCCGCGATGGATGAGCGGATTCCTGCAAGGGTATTTTGTTGTCCATTGCGGAATTTTTCCAGAATGGCACAGTAGCTTGCCACGCTGCCGCCCATGCGGCGCACGCCTTCTGCCACCTTCACTTCCGGCAGGTCTGGCAGCGTCTCCGTACCCTGCACTTCCGACTTGTGTTCTATGGTAAGAGCGGTCGGTTGCGCGGGAGTGATCCACTTGGCAATGGTAACCACCATCTGGTTCGGGTCAAAAGGCTTTGCGATGTAGTCGTTCATGCCGGCTTCGAGGCAGCGCTCGCGGTCGCTTGCCATCACGTTGGCGGTCATGGCGATAATCGGCAAGTCGGCAAATTTTTTATTTTTGCGTATCTCGCGGGTGGCGGTGAGACCATCCATCACTGGCATCTGCATGTCCATCAGCACGCCATCGAATTTTTCCTTCGATAATTGGGCAATGGCTTCTTCCCCGTTCTCGGAGACAGCCACCGTCACCCCGGCCTTTTCCAGCAACTCGCGCGCCACCTGTTGGTTGATTTCATTGTCTTCCACCAGCAGCAGATAGGCGCCGCTGATTTTTGCGACGAGGTCGGGACGGAACAGTGCGGATACCGCGCTTCTTTGACCATTGTTTTCGGTGCGCCCGAATATTTCCATGGCCGCATTGAACAGCTCGCTTTGCAGGAATGGTTTGGCCAGGATGCCGTTGACCGCACTAACGTCTTTCACTTGCTTCAACATTTCGTTCTGGCCAAAAGAGGAAATCAGCAATATCTTCGGCTTCTTGTTTAACCCCGCCATAGCGTGAATTTTCCGCGCCGTTTCGATGCCATCCATTTCCGGCATTTTCCAGTCGATAGCCACAAGCTGGTAAGGCATTCCATCCCGATCCGCTTTCTCAATTGCCTGTAGTGCCGCATTGCCGCCGAAACTGGTTTGTTGCCGCCGCTTGATGCCGTCTGACATCGCCAACTGTGCTGTTTTGATCACCTCGGTAACCGGGAGCACCAGGCCACTTATGGTCTTTCCCAGGGTGTGCACGCTGAAGCCGAACACGCTCGCGGCCTCCTTGTTGTAGCGCTGCAAACGCAACTCCTGATCCAGCAAAATGAGCGAAAACCCGGTGCTGTTTTGCAGATTTTCCAGCTCGGTGTTTACCAGGCTGAGCTCGCCTCCCTTGACGATCAACTCCTGGTTGACGGTGGTCAGCTCTTCATTGGTGGATTGGAGTTCTTCATTGGAAGCTTCCAGTTCTTCGTTGGAAGATTGCAGCTCTTCATTAGCCGCCTGCATTTCCTCGTTCAACGCCTGCAATTCTTCGTTGGAAGTTTCCAGTTCTTCGATGACGGTTTGCAGATGCTCGCGGGTGGCGATCAGCTCATCCTCCAGCTCGCTGTTATTGACCAGCGGCTGATCCGTTACATGCGAGCCATCCATCAGCGTGGCCAGCGATATAAAGCTAACCAGAAATTGTTTCTGGTCATCGCGCGAAACCACCGGATGCACTTCGATCTTGATGCTGTGGCCAGCCCTGTTCTTGATCGGCCTTATCCTGCCCGTCGCGTTGATGTTCTTGAGATCGGCATGATGTACCAGGGTTTGCACTTCGGTACGCCATTCGCGGCGCAACAGTTGCGCCAAGTTAATCTCCAGCTTGCCTGCTGGAAAGTGCAAATAGTTTTGCACATCGCCGTGCACTTCGACCACATCCATGTTCCTGTTGATCAGCACGCTGGGTGGCGCATAAATCTCGGAGAGCGCTTTCTGTAATTTATTTTCTTGCTTGCGCGGCCCACGCTCCGCGATGGTGATCGGCGCTTTTACACCGGCTTCCTTGCTGGAATACAGCGGAATGGGAATAATTTGATCCTTCGATGCGACGCGCTTGAATATACGCGCCTCCTTGCTGACCGGAGCAAACAGATTGTCCTGATGCACGATGCTCTCGGATTTTCCCAGGAACAAATGGGCCGATGGCCGCAACGCGAAGTGAAATATGGACAGCACCCGCGTTTGCAGCAGGGGTTGAAAATAAATCAGCAAATTGCGGCAACTGACCAGATCAAGGCGCAGGAACGGCGGGTCAAGCACCAGATCCTGCCGGGCAAAAACCACCATGTCGCGGATCGGACGTGCGATCTCATA
>CAITJF010000080.1 GCA_903892645.1 uncultured Nitrosomonadales bacterium
AAGACAGGCAGCACCAAGGCTGACGCTGACCGCAACATCGCAGCACTGATTGACATCATCACCACCACCCTGAAGAAGGGTGACAACGTTGCCCTGGTCGGCTTCGGCACATTCGAAGTGCGCAAACGTGCGGCGCGCACCGGTCGCAATCCTCAGACCGGAGCGGAACTGAAGATCAAGGCATCCAAGGCTCCCGCATTCAAGGCAGGGGCTACTCTCAAGACAGCCGTGAACAGCGGTAAAAAATAAAGTTGTCGACTGTGCTTTTAGGTTGCGCGGAATATTTAAAAGCGCAAAGCAGGAAATGATGCATATCATCAGGCAATGACTGTGTGGGCCTGGCGCGGCTCGTTGGCCGCGCTGGGAAAAAGGCTTTTGTTAGGCAGTCCAGAATAAAGCCACGGGAAGTGCTCCTAGCCGTTCCGCAAAGGTGTGTAGATCGTTTCGCTATAAACTTGCCCTGCCCCATTGCGTATAGCCGTGATAGTTTAAATTGCAGACGTAAATTCTTCTGCATTTATATGAAGACCCGCTTATTATTCATGGAATAATTCTTAACTTGTGCAATCCACCTCTTTGCACAAGAGGTAATGATGCAGACTATAATTCCCGTATCGAAACCATAATGCTTAGAAAAGGAGGCGACAAATGCGTATTGTTGGAAACGAAAAAGTCATCACCTCCGATGAAGATAGGTGGATTGCTGGGGTAAAGGCCAGCGATCTGGCGAAGTCGTTAGGAGTCCCGGCTTTTCGTGAAAGAGGGATATTTCGCGGTCCACAAAACATGTTTGACCAGATGGATGATGAGCGGGTAAAGCGAATACAGAGGTGGCTGAATGAACACTCTTCTTGATTTGCGCACCTTACTAACAAGCCTGCAAAAAAATGGGGTTGAATACATCCTGATTGGCGGGCAAGCGATTGCCTTGCATGGATTCCCCAGAGCAACCGAAGATGTCGATTTGGTTGTGCCATTCGATGAGGAGAATGGCAAAAAACTGATCAAATCACTGGCATTTTTGAATTCAGCCAAAGACTTGCAATCCGAATGGTTTTCAGCCGAGGCGAATGTGGATGAAATTCAAAATATCCGTGTCCAGGACGAGTTGGTGGTGGATATATTGTTCGCAGCCAATGGGCAAACATATCAGTCTTTATTGCCACACCTCAAAACCATCAGCTTTAACGGCATGTCTATTCGGACGTTGGATATAGACGGCTTGTTGAAGACCAAAACGGATTTTCGCGAAAAGGACATTATTGATCGGGCTGTTTTATTCAAGATCAAAGCAATGTCGGGCAATAACTCATAACCCAGTCAATCGACTGGGTTATGTTTTTGTGGCCTAAAAAAATCATCCAGTTTTCATGATGCATTATGCACATCTTTGCGGAACGACTAGGAAGTACCCATGGCTTCTTGTTGAGTTAGTCCAGCCACACGAATGCGGCTATCTCGTTTCTGTCACCGAAGTATTGCCCTTTTGCGTAGGGTTCGTAACGGTATGAACGCTTGGGTTTCGGATTGTGTCGGTCCTTGCTGGGCTCGACGGTGACGACTGTTTTCTGGATGGTGATGATGCGACCACCCACGGCGTGGCGGTCAGGCTGGTTTCTGCAAAACATGATAACTTTCTCCTTAGAATGAACGTAATAAACCCGTCGAAGGCATCAGCCTTTCGAGTCCAAAAGTTCATTCACAGAAGTTAAGTCATGCTTTCCACCTCGTTTGATTGGCGGGTTTTATGCCGCCACACACATGCCGGGTCGAAATATCGCACAATCCGGCATCCGGGATAAAGCTATCACCCCAGATGCATTACCCGTGTTTATTGGCCGACTTCCGTTCACCCCTCTTCCCGCACCAGAAATAGAGGAGATTAGCACTGCCGACAACAACCGCGACAACCAGCCACGCCCAGAACCATTTCAACCCCGCCTGCTGCGATGCTGTTGGCGGCAGGTCGGTGTCCGATTGGGATGTGGCCAAGAGCATCGAGTTGGTTATCGATATCTTTTTGTCGTTATCCAGCTGCAACACGCCACCGCTGCTGATTACGTATGGCCGAAAGCGTGCCTGCACAGAACACTGGCCATTGGCTTTCTCAACTTGCAGGCCAATTGATTGCGCATAGGTACAACCTTCACTGGTCAGAATCAGCCGGAAGGTATGAAGGTCAACCATCAATGCCATATTGCTTATCGCGATCAGAACAATGATCAATGTGCCAATCACCCCAAGTGCCAGTTTTAATTCCCTCTCCATCTTCTTCTCCTTCAGAGCACCCTTTTGATACGTCATGGTTCGGGGAAGCTTCTCATCCTCTCAGCCTCTACCTGTTTGGTGATTTCGGTTAAATCGATCCGATACTTCAGGATAAATTCATCGGTTCCATCTTCATGCTTAAAGCGTGACAACCATTGCTTCATGGTATAGCTGGCATCATCAGAGAATCCAGGAGGGCCAATCAGTTGATAAATTCGGCCGCTCGTGGTTTTTCCACGCATGGTCAGGGAATCAAAGGATTGGATCGCCGTTGAGACCCTGCCATACAGGCAGTGGTAGTCGAGCCCGTAAAAATGAAAACTGGCGCCTTCATCCGACCAGACCTTTTCCACACGCCATTTTGCTAAATGGCGCTCTGGCACATCACCTGCCGATTCGAACAAGTAGTTCGAATTGGATTCGATATTTCCTGCCAGCTTGGCCAAGACCTCCTTGGTCTGGCCTTCAAGCCTTTGTTCCTTCACTACCGGCCTCCTTACTCTTTTCTGCCTTGCTCATCTTCACTGAAATGCGCAACCACGGCGATTGCTCAGCAACACCACCAAGACAATGATGGCCACAGGGTCAACTGCTTGCCCTAACCCCATGAATCATCATTTCCTTATCCTGAAATACCTGAGCGCCTGATCGAGATCCCTCCGGAACATCTGCCAGAAGATTTTTATGGTCTCGGCACGGTTTTCAGATCCAGAGAAAATTACGAGCGCAGCAATTAATATAAACAGGATTCCAAATGCAGCAACGCCCACCACGGAAAACGCCTCCCATGGCTCCCATCCACGCATGAGCACCAACCACGCAGAGGTCGAAGCAAGCGTGAGTGCTGTAAGAATTGCAGACCAATGCATATCAGTTACCACCCCAAGATTCACTCAGGTTCATGGGTACACTGAACATTCTTCTGAACACCTCGTTCTCCTCAGTCAATCTTTTTATAAAGTGCTGAATTAAGCTCATGCAATTTCCTATGAAAATCACCGCTCGAGATCAGGTTTTGGGTGAATAGCGAAAACAGAATCCCGAATCCGCTGTCGCGGTAGCCGGCCATCACGCAGGCGTGCCCGCTGTCGGATTTCATATTGAATCTCTCGTCGTATGTCTTGATTGACTTGATGAAACCATCAACGATTGCCATCAAGCCATCTACTTTCTTGGCCATAATATTTTTCCTTAAGTCGGTTAACCTTGAAGCGGCTAAATATGCCCAGGCTTTCGCGGCCGCTTCCTCTGTGGTTTCTGCCTTGACTGCCCTCTGTCGGCGCTGACACGCATTCGGGATACATTCGTCAGCGGGATTGCTCGCATTGGCGTTCCTGGCCTTATGCATCCTCGACCGTGCAGCCATTGCCTCCCATGTTTAGCCTTTAGTTTGTAGTCGCCGATTTCATTGAAAAACCTGCATATTTCAATGCTTCGGTGATCCCGCATCCATGCCCGCCTTGCTGTCTGTCGGGAACAGTAGTTGAATCGCTCTTGCCGGTCCCGCCGGTATCGTTGATTTTCAACGATGGATGCCAGAGACTGTTTGTGTGCCGCTTCGAGCTTGAAAAACAAGGTAAAAAGCGAGATTCGTTTTGTTTTCATTGTGCCGCTCCAGCGAATGGGGTTTTCTTGCCGGCATGAAAGCGGTTAACCGCGTTCCTGATTTTCTGTCTCACGGCTTATTTCCTTTTCGCTCTTCACTTCCTGCGCCAGGAAATGAAAGTTGCGCTACCCGCGACCATTGCGATAGCCAGCCATATCCAGAACCATTTCAATCCGGCCCGTTGTGCGGGAGTTAACGGGAGATCGGTGTCCGACCTGGCAGTCGCCAGTAGCATGGTTCCCGTGACTTCGATCGTTTTGTCGTCATCCAGATGCAGTACACCTCCGGCCCGAATTGCATAAGGCTGAAAACGGGCCAGAAGTGAACACTGGCCGCCGATCTTTTCGACAGGCAACCCAATCGATTGTGCGTAGGCGCACCCTTCACTGGTCAGGGTCAGCCTGTATTCCCGCGACACTTGCCGCTTGCAGAATGAAAAAACCTGGAGATGCCTGAGTATTTGGATAATCACTTGCATCAGAAGCTGGCATAGGCATCTGATTGCCATTTGGCATATATCCACCAAGCCCAGAAGGGCCATGACTAATTAGAACAAAAGCAACATTCGTTATATTGGCTACTGTAGGCGATGGCCCAAAGTCATAAACCTTAAGCCCTTTATCATACGATGGTGTTGGTCCGTATGTTATGAAACTTGGATACGAAGTGGAATGCAATGTACCGTGAACGCCACTGGCACTGTCACATAAGCCATTAAGAGGGTTAGGTGGAACGGACGATATGATCGGAATGTTGGTGGCACAATTGAGTGCTGATGCACCCTTGTCTTGAGTTAAGCCAAAAGAGCCGTCATATACTCGGTAGGAAATTAATCTCCCCCACTCGTCTGTTACCTGCGCTTGTGAGAGTCCAAGTGCGTTCCAAGGTACTACTCCATTGGGGTTGTTGCACGTTGAGTTTAAGCCAACAGGTAACGAAGGAGGAGTAAGAGCAAGGTCTTCTGGCCAACCGGGATTGGTTGCCCCTGTTGGTCTAGCCGGGCAAGGAAGCCGCTGGTAAGTTGCAGTAAAACTAATCAATGCTTTTTGTATTTTATCCTGTATGTCATTAGTAGTGGATAATCGTCTGCCAGCGTTAGCAACCAATTCACCCGTCTTGCTAACCAACACACTGAGCGCCAGCATCATCATGGCGACTATCACCACCATCAATATAAATCCTTGTTGGTGTTGTCGGCTTTGACACATTAATGACTCCGGGGACCGACTTGAGCACGCTGAATCAGAGAGAAAAGGCTCGGGCGTACCATAAGATCGTCAAAATATGTTGCAGCTGCACCTCCAGAAAAATCCGCGTCTCTGTAAGTGTTTAAAGATGTAGGGGTAGCGCTATCAACTATGGCGAATTTTAGGATGAAGTGCAATTTTGAGTAACGCAGGTCAGGTGGGCGAG
>CAITJF010000081.1 GCA_903892645.1 uncultured Nitrosomonadales bacterium
AGGAAGAAGCGCGGGCCGCCAAACAGGCGAAGCTGGAAGCGAAGGCCAAGGCGAGGGAAGAAGCCGAAGCGAAGAAAGCAGAACAAGCCAGACTGGAAGCGGAAGCGAAGGCCAAGGCAGAAGCCGAGGCCAAGACTGCGGAAGAAGCACGAATCAAGGCCGAAGAAGAAGCTAAAGCGAGAACTGCGGAAGAAGCACGCATAGCCGAAGCGAAGGCGGCAGAGCAGGCCAGGGCAGAGGCAGCCAAAGCGGCAGAACAGGCGGGGATAGAAGCCGAGGCGAAAGCAGCCGAGGAAGCGAAGGCCAGGGCTGAGGAATTAGCCAAGGCAGAAGCGGAAATCAAGGCAGCGGAAGCAGCGAAAATCAAGGCTGGGGAATTGGCGAAGGCAGAGGAGCAAGCCAAATTAGAAGCCGAGGCCAAGGCTGCAGAGCAAGCGAAGGCAGCGGCTTTGGCAGAAGAACAGGCTAGGGCAGAGGCAGCCAAAGCGGCTGAAGAGGTGAGGATAAAAGCGGAAGCACAGGTGGTTGAACAAGCGAAAATCGAAGCAGAGGCTAAGGCAGCCGAGCAAACAAGGGTAGAGGTAGAAATCAAAGCGGCGGAGGAACACGTCAAGGCAGCGGAGCAGGCAAAGATAGAGGCGCAAAACAACCTTAATCTAGCCAAACAGGCGAGTGCGGAGGCGCAAGGTTATAAGCGGATGGTAGGTTTGTACCTCAAGGCGGCCGAGCAGGGTAATGTAGAGGCGCAGAACAGTCTTGGGGAGATTTATCGTCAAGGTAAAGGTGTTCCGCAGGACGACAAAGTGGCGGCAGATTGGTACCTTAAGGCGGCAGATCAGGGAAATGCAGAGGCGCAAAACAACCTCGGGGTGATGTACTACCAAGGTAAAGGCGTTCCGCAGGATGAAAAGATGGCGATAATATGGTATCGCAAAGCGGCTGAGTATGAATATGCTGGCGCGCAATATAACCTTGGGGTGGTATACGGGGAAGGGCGGGGTGTTCCGCAGGATTACACGGTGGCGGCAGGGTGGTACCGCAAGGCGGCCGAGCAGAAATATGCAGAGGCACAGCGCAACCTTGGAGAGATGTATGCCAAGGGACGTGGCGTGCCCGTTGACCTTGTGCAAGCGCATGTGTGGTTTAACCTGGCTGCTGTGGCGGGAAACGAAAGTGCGCAGAAGGCTCTAAAACAGGTTGAAGATGGGATGAGCCAACAGCAAATCGAACAGGCACGAAAAATGGCGCAGGAATGGCTGGAAGACCACAAGTGACGTGCAGTAGTCGCGATTCGTCTGACACGCGCGCGGACTGTGGCGTTAAGCGCCACAGTTTATAGCGAGTATCTGATTACCCGAAAAATTCCTTGACCTTGTTCATCCAGGATTTCGCCCGTGGATTGTGGCGTGCGCTGTCTTTCTCGTTGATCGCTTCAAATTCGCGTAGCAATTCCTTCTGCCGCTCGGTGAGGTTAATTGGGGTTTCCACCACCACATGGCAGTGCAGGTCGCCATAGGTTGAACTGCGCACACCCTTGATGCCCTTGCCGCGCAGGCGGAAGATTTTTCCGGATTGCGTCTCGGTTGGAATCTTGATGCGCGCGGAGCCATCCAGCGTGGGAATTTCGATCTCGCCGCCCAGCGCAGCCGTGGAAAAGCTAATCGGCATTTCGCAATGCAGGTCGTTATGGTCGCGCTGGAATACTGCATGCGGTGAGATGTGGATGACAACGTACAGGTCGCCCGCCGGGCCTCCGTTCACCCCGTGCTCGCCTTCGCCAGACAGGCGGATGCGGTCGTCGTTGTCTACCCCCACCGGGATTTTTACCGCCAGTGTCTTGTGTTTCTTGATGCGCCCCGCGCCTTGGCAGGCGCCGCACGGCGAGGCGATGGCCTTGCCGCTGCCATGGCAGCGCGGGCAGGTTTGCTGGATGGAGAAGAAGCCCTGCTGCATCCGCACTTGGCCATGTCCGCCGCAAGTGGTGCAGGTGGTCGGGCTGGTGCCGGGTTTTGCACCGCTGCCATGACAGGTTTCGCATTCGGCCATGGTCGGTACACGAATCTGCGTCTCGGTTCCGCGCGCAGCCTGTTCCAGCGTAATTTCCAGGTTGTAGCGCAGATCGGCACCGCGGTGCACATTGCTGCGCCCACGCCCGCCGCCGAAGATGTCGCCGAAGATGTCGCCGAAATCAAAGCCTCCCGCCCCGCCACCGAAGCCGCCTGCGCCCATGCCGGCTTCGGAAGCGGCGTGGCCGTATTGATCATAGGCGGCGCGTTTCTGCGCGTCGCTTAAGGTTTCATAAGCTTCTTTGGCTTCCTTGAAGTGCTCCTCGGACTTGGGGTTGTCCGGGTTGCGGTCAGGGTGGTGCTTCATCGCCAGCTTGCGATAAGCTTTTTTTATTTCTTCATCCGATGCGTCCCGATTGACGCCCAGCACTTCGTAATAATCTTTTTTTGCCATGTTGGTTCACCACAAACCGAAACAGAGGCGCGGAGATAAAGAGTCCATGAACTCAGTGTCTCTACACTTCTGTACTCGGGCTGTTATTTTTTCTCGTCCTTTACTTCGGTGAACTCGGCATCCACCACATCGCCTTCATCCTTCTTGGCCTCAGTGTGCGCACCGGCTTCTCCAGCCTGTTGTGCCTTGGCCTGCTCGGCGGCGTACATCTTCTCGCCCAGCTTCTGCGCGGCAGTGGCGAGTGCTTCCGCCTTGGCATCAATGGCAGCCTTGCCGTCGCCTTTTACCACTTCTTCGGCTTCCTTCAACGCGGCTTCGATCTTGCCCTTTTCTTCAGCATCCAACTGTTCTCCATATTCCTTCATGGATTTTTGCGTGGAATGGATCAAGGCATCCAGTTGATTGCGTGCGGTGACCAACTCAATCGCCTTGTGGTCTTCTTCGGCATGCGCTTCGGCATCCTGCACCATGCGCTGGATTTCCGCTTCAGACAAACCGGAGCTGGCCTGGATCTTGATCTTGTTCTCCTTGCCAGTGGCCTTGTCCTTGGCAGATACATGCAGAATGCCGTTGGCGTCAATATCAAAAGTTACTTCAATTTGGGGCATACCGCGCGGTGAAGGTGGAATGTCGGAGAGATTAAACTGCCCCAGGCTTTTGTTGCCGGAAGTTACTTCGCGCTCGCCTTGCAGCACGTGGATAGTCACCGCATTTTGGTTGTCGTCGGCGGTAGAAAATACCTGCGAAGCCTTGGTCGGAATGGTGGTGTTTTTCTTGATCAGCTTGGTCATCACCCCGCCCAGGGTTTCAATTCCCAAGGACAGTGGGGTCACGTCCAGCAGTAGCACATCCTTCACTTCGCCTTGCAACACACCGCCCTGAATCGCTGCGCCAACGGCGACGGCTTCGTCCGGATTCACGTCCTTGCGCGGCTCCCTGCCGAAAAATTCCTTGACGCGCTCCTGCACCATAGGCATGCGTGTCTGGCCGCCGACCAGAATCACGTCGCCGATGTCAGACATGCTGATACCGGCATCCTTCATGGCGATCTTGCACGGCTCGATGGTGCGCGCGATCAGATCCTCCACCAGGCTTTCCAGTTTTGCGCGTGTGATCTTTACCGCCAAGTGTTTCGGGCCGCTGGCATCCGCTGTGATGTAGGGCAGGTTCACTTCGGTTTGCTGTGCGCTGGACAATTCGATCTTGGCTTTTTCCGCCGCATCCTTCAGGCGTTGCAGGGCAAGCATGTCCTTCTTCAGGTCGATGCCGCTTTCCTTTTTGAATTCGTCCACCAGATGTTCGATCACGCGCATGTCAAAATCTTCGCCGCCGAGGAAGGTATCGCCGTTTGTGGACATTACTTCGAACTGGTGCTCGCCTTCGATCTCGGCGATGTCGATGATGGAGATGTCAAATGTGCCGCCGCCCAAGTCATACACCGCAATCTTGCGGTCGCCTTCCTGTTTGTCCAAGCCGAAAGCCAGCGCGGCCGCAGTGGGTTCGTTGATGATGCGCTTCACTTCCAGGCCGGCGATACGCCCGGCATCCTTGGTGGCTTGACGCTGCGAATCGTTAAAATAGGCGGGTACGGTGATGACGGCTTCGGTGACCGGCTCGCCCAGATAATCCTCGGCGGTCTTCTTCATCTTCGCCAGTACTTGTGCGGAAATTTCCGGTGCGGAAATTTCCTTGTCGCGCACCCTGATCCACGCATCGCCGTTCTTGGCCTTGACGATACTGAACGGAACCATGGCAATGTCCTTCTGCACCATCTTCTCATCGAAACGGCGGCCAATCAGGCGTTTCACGCCATACAGCGTGTTCTTCGGGTTAGTTACCGCCTGGCGCTTGGCAGGTGCGCCCACCAGTACTTCGCCATCCTCCATATAGGCGACGATGGACGGCGTGGTACGCGTACCCTCTGCGTTCTCGATCACCTTGGTCTTGCCGTTTTCCATGATGGCCACGCAAGAGTTCGTGGTGCCCAAGTCAATACCGATGATTTTTCCCATAATGCTTCCTTTCTGTTGAATGCTGAAAATTGAATGCTGTTGTAACCCTGTCGCCTAGATGGGGGCGGCAGTTCCTGTTTCAAGTATGTGCCCCAAGGCGTGCGCAGTGCCGCAGATTGGCTGCACTGCAGGTTTATTCCTTGGTTTTCGCCACCATCACCAGCGCCGGGCGCAACACGCGGTCACTCAGTTGATAGCCTTTCTGCATCACGCTCACCACCGTGTTGGCATCCTGCTCGCTCTCCAGCATGCCGATGGCCTGATGCCTGTGCGCATCGAATTTTTCGCCGACCGGATTGATTTCAGTGATGTTGAACTTCTCGAACACGCTGGTGAGCTGCTTGAGCGTCAGTTCCATGCCGCTTTTGAAGCTTTCCACCGTGGCGGCTTGCACCGCCAGGCCGGCTTCCAGGCTGTCCTTTACCGCCAGCATTTCATTGGAAAAACGCTCCACGGCAAATTTATGCGCCTTGCTGACATCATCTTGCGCGCGCCTGCGGATGTTCTCGCTCTCGGCTTTGGCGTACATCCATGCATCGTAATGTTCCTGCGCCTTCAGCTCGGCCTGCTTCAGCAGATCCTCCAAACTGGGCATTACTTCGGCCTGGGCAGCTTGTTCCGGTTGTTGGGACGCTGCTTCATTTTGTTTCATCGTGCTTCTCCAAAATTCGACTGGTGGCAAATGGAGGCGATTTTCCGTGTTTCAAGGGCGTGATGCAAAATTATTTTTTTCACGTGAGATAATGTGGTCTTGCGGGTGTAAGGCCACCGACCCGCGTGATATTTTAAAGATTCCCTTTGGCTTACCGTGACCCTGAACAAAAACTATCACTGGCGCATTGCCGGGTTCTACTTCTTTTACTTTGCTTTCATAGGAATGTTCGCGCCCTACTGGAGCTTGTACCTGAAGTCTATCCAGTTCGATGCAGTGCAGATCGCTATCCTGATGTCGGTGGGGCCGGTAATGCGGATGATTGCGCCAAACATTTGGGGTTGGTTGGCTGACCGAACGGGCAAGCGCCTGCTGGTGGTGCAGATCGCCGCAGCCTTGGGTGCGCTGAGTTATCTGGGCGTGTTTGCAACCACCAGTTTTTACGGCATGTTGCTGGTGCTGGGGGTGATGAGTTTTTTCTGGAGTGCTTCCATGCCGCTGGTGGAGGCGACCACGCTGACCTATCTGGGTAAGAACACGGCACATTACGGGCGCATCCGCTCCTGGGGTTCGGTCGGGTTCGTCGTGACCGTGCTGGGGCTGGGCTATGCCTTCGATTATATTGCCATCGGCTGGGTGCTGTGGGCGGGGCTGTTCATCATGCTGGGTATCCTGTTCTTCTCGCGCCAGATTCCGCCAACTGAAGTGCTGGCGCACCACACGGATAGCCAGCCGATCATGCGCATCGTGTTGCAACCACACGTGCTGGCGTTTTTTGGTGCATGTTTTCTGATGTCCTTTGCGCACGGGCCTTACTACACCTTCTTCTCGATTTATCTGGTCGAACATGGCTATGCCAAAAGTGCGGTGGGCTGGCTATGGGCACTCGGCGTGATCTGCGAAATCGGCGTGTTCTTCCTGATGCCGTGGCTGACGCGGCGCTATACCATGCCGCAAATTTTGCTGGTGAGTTTTGCCTGTGCCGTGCTGCGCTTCCTGCTGATCGGCTGGGGCGTGGATTCCTTGTGGCTGCTGCTCATTGCGCAAGCGTTGCACGCTGCCACCTTCGGCGCTTTCCATGCGGCGGCGGTGGCGCTGATACACCATTTTTTCCAGGGGCGGCATCAATCCAAAGGACAAGCACTGTTCGGCAGCCTCACTTATGGCGCAGGCGGCATGTTGGGCGGGCTGGCCAGCGGCCCGATCTGGCAGCACTACGGCGCAAGTGTGCTGTATTCATGCAGCGCGGGCGTTGCGTTGCTGGGGCTGCTGCTGATGGGGTGGAAGCTGGGCATGGCGCGTGCTGTGCCATGAATTGGCCTCTCCTGACGTGAAAATGCTTACCCGTTGTGGCATAATCGCGCGCTCTAAAACGGTAACAACATGAACGCACAGACCCTTTACGACAAACTCTGGAATGCTCACGTGGTGCGGCAGGAAGCCGACGGCACCGCGTTGATCTATATCGACCGCCATCTGGTACACGAAGTGACCAGCCCGCAGGCATTTGAGGGGCTGAAGCTGGCCGGACGCAAGCTGTGGCGCACGGCTTCAATCCTGGCGGTGGCCGACCACAACGTGCCGACCACCGGACGGGCGCAGGGTATTGCCGATCCCATTGCGCGTTTGCAGGTGGAGACGCTGGACAACAATTGCGTCGAGTTCGGCGTGAACGAATTCAAGATGTCCGACATGCGCCAGGGCATCGTGCATGTGATCGGGCCGGAGCAGGGTGCGACTTTGCCGGGCATGACGGTGGTGTGCGGCGATTCGCATACCAGCACGCATGGCGCGTTTGCCGCGCTGGCATTCGGCATCGGCACATCAGAGGTCGAGCATGTGATGGCGACGCAATGTTTGCTGATGAAAAAATCCAGGGCCATGCAGGTAGTGGTCGAAGGCGCATTGGGCAAGGGCGTGACCGCCAAGGATATCGCGCTGGCGGTGATCGGCAAGATCGGCACGGCAGGCGGCACGGGCTATGCGATTGAATTTTCCGGCAGCGCGATCCGCGCCTTGTCCATGGAAGGGCGCATGACCTTGTGCAACATGGCGATCGAGGCGGGTGCGCGCGCAGGCATGATTGCGGCGGACGAGACCACGATCAATTACCTCAAGGGCCGTCCGTTCGCGCCGCAAGGCGAGTTGTGGGACAAGGCCGTGGCTTACTGGGATACGTTGCACAGCGATGCGGGCGCACAGTTCGATAAAATGATTAAGCTGGACGCTGCGCAGATCAAGCCGCAAGTGACCTGGGGCACATCGCCGGAAATGGTGGTGGCGGTGGATGGACGCGTGCCCGATCCAGCGACTATGAGCGATGTGGTCAAGCGCGAGGGTGCAGAGCGCGCCTTGCACTACATGGGCTTGGTGGCGAACACGCCGATTACGGAAATCAACATTGACAAGGTATTTATCGGCTCCTGCACCAATGCCCGCATCGAGGATTTGCGCGCGGCAGCAGCAGTAGCGCGCGGCAAGCACGTTGCGGCAAATGTGAAGCTGGCGATGGTGGTGCCGGGTTCCGGGCTGGTCAAGCAGCAGGCCGAGCGCGAGGGGCTGGACAAGATATTCGTCGCGGCGGGTTTTGAATGGCGCGATCCCGGCTGCTCGATGTGCCTGGCGATGAACGACGATAGGTTAGCATTCGGCGAACGTTGTGCCTCGACTTCCAACCGCAATTTCGAGGGGCGGCAGGGGCCGGGCGGGCGTACCCATTTGGTGAGTCCGGAAATGGCGGCAGCCGCCGCGATTGCCGGGCATTTTGTTGATGTGAGCAAAACTTGAGGAGGCGGTGATGAAAGCATTTTCTTTGTTGTTGGCAGTGTTGTTCCTGGTGGGTTGCAATACCTTTGAGGGGCTTGGTAAAGATATCAAGAAGGGCGGCGAAAAATTGGAAAAAACGGCGAAATAATGCAGAAATTTTCTGTGCTGGATGGGGTGGTCATGCCATTGGATCGCGCCAACGTGGATACCGATGCGATCATCCCGAAGCAGTTTTTGAAGTCGATCAAGCGTTCGGGTTTCGGCCCCAACCTGTTCGACGAGTGGCGTTATCTGGATCACGGTGAACCGGGCATGGATAACTCCATGCGGCTGCTGAATCCGGATTTCGTGCTGAACCAGCCGCGCTACCAAGGCGCGCAGATTTTGCTGGCACGCGAAAACTTCGGCTGCGGTTCGTCGCGCGAACATGCGCCATGGGCACTGGAAGATTACGGTTTTCGCGCCATCATCGCGCCGAGCTACGCCGACATTTTTTTCAATAACTGCTTCAAGAATGGCTTGTTGCCGATTCGTCTTGATGCGGAAAAAGTGGATGCGCTGTTCAAGGCGGTGGAGGCGAATGTCGGCTACAAGCTGAAGATTGACTTGAAGCAGCAGACCATCAGCGCGTCGGACGGCACGGTGTACAAGTTCGATGTGGAGACCTTCCGCAAGCATTGTCTGTTGAACGGGCTGGATGATATAGGTTTGACCTTGCAGCATGTGAGTGAGATCAAGGCTTACGAGGCGAAGCATCGTGCGGCGCAGCCGTGGCTGTTTACCTGATTTGATTGGAAGCGTGAAATGAAAATAGCAGTTTTGCCCGGTGATGGAATAGGCCCGGAGATCGTAGCCCAAGCTGCCAAGGTGCTGGAAGCCTTGCGCCGCGAGGGGCTGCCGGTGGAGCTGGAATATGCGCACATCGGCGGCGCGGGTTATGACGCGGCGGGAGATCCGTTTCCAGCCGCGACTGAAAAGCTGGCACTTGCAGCCGACGCGGTGCTGCTCGGTGCGGTGGGCGGTTATCAATACGATACGCTGCCCCGGCCTATGCGTCCGGAGCAAGGCCTGTTGCGCATCCGCAAGGGTTTGGGCCTGTTTGCCAACCTGCGCCCCGCGATGGTGTATCCCGAGTTGGTCAATGCTTCCAGCCTGAAGCCGGAGTTGGTATCGGGTTTGGATATCATGATTTTACGCGAACTGACCGGCGACATTTATTTTGGCCAGCCGCGCGGGATTCGCACGCTGGAGAATGGCGAACGGCAAGGTTTCGACACCATGCACTACAGCGAGTCGGAAATCCGCCGCGTGGCGTATGTCGGCTTCCAGATCGCGCTGAAGCGCAACAAAAAAATATGCTCGGTGGACAAGGCCAACGTGCTGGACACCAGTATGTTTTGGCGCGAGATTGTCACGGACGTGGCGAAGGAATATCCGGCCGTGGCGTTGTCGCATATGTATGTGGACAACGCCGCAATGCAATTGGTGCGCGCACCCAAGCAGTTCGATGTGATTCTGACCGGCAATATCTTCGGCGACATCTTGTCGGATGAGGCTTCGATGCTGACCGGCTCCATCGGCATGTTGCCGTCCGCTTCGCTGGATGCGAACAACAAAGGCTTGTACGAGCCTTGTCACGGTTCCGCGCCGGATATTGCGGGCAAAGACATCGCCAATCCGCTGGCGACGATTTTGTCGGTGGCGATGATGATGCGCTACACTTTTGCACGAGAAGATATTGCGCAGCGCATTGAAGCGGCGGCGCACAAGGTATTGCAGCAAGGGCTGCGCACAGGCGATATTTACGAGGCCGGAATGCAGAAGGTGGGTACGGTTGCGATGGGCGATGCGGTGGTTGCAGCGCTGTAAGAATTAACAGACGAGAGAAGATAATGAGCAAAAAATATGATGTGTGCATATTGGGTGCAACCGGCGCGGTGGGTGAGGCGATGCTGTCCATCCTGGAGCAGCGCAAGTTCCCGGTCGGCAAGCTGTACCCGCTGGCATCCAGCCGTTCGGCCGGTTCCAAGGTAACATTTCATGGCAAGGAAATCACCGTGCTGGACGTGGAGGGGTTCGATTTCTCCAAGACCCAGATCGGTTTGTTCTCCGCAGGCGGCAGCGTATCGGCAAAATATGCGCCTATCGCCGCCGCAGCCGGTTGCGTGGTGATCGACAATACCGCGCATTTCCGCTACGACGACGACATTCCGCTGGTGGTGCCGGAGGTAAACCCGCACGCCATCGCGCAATACAAGAATCGCGGCATCATCGCCAACCCGAACTGTTCAACCATCCAGATGCTGGTGGCGCTGAAGCCCATCCATGACGCGGTTGGCATCGAGCGTATCAACGTCGCGACGTATCAGGCGGTATCCGGCACAGGCAAGGAGGCCATTGATGAATTGGCGGACCAGACACGCGCGCTGTTCAATCATCAGGATGTGAAGGTTGAGGTTTATCCCAAGCGCATCGCGTTTAACGTGCTGCCACAGATCGACGTATTCATGGACAACGGCTACACCAAGGAAGAAATGAAAATGGTGTGGGAGACCCGCAAAATCATGGAGGACGACAGCATCATGGTGAACCCGACCACAGCGCGGGTGCCGGTATTCTACGGCCATTCCGAAGCGGTGCACATCGAGACGCGCAAAAAGATCACCGCCGACGAAGCGCGCGCCTTGCTGGAAAAGGCGCCGGGTGTGCAGGTGGTGGACAAGCACGAGCCGGGCGGCTACCCCACCGCCATCGAAGCGGCGGGGCAGGACGCGACGTTGGTCGGGCGCATCCGCGAGGATATATCGCATCCGCGCGGCTTGGATATGTGGGTGGTGAGCGACAATTTGCGCAAAGGGGCGGCGCTCAACAGCATCCAGATCGCCGAGATTTTGATTGAAAAATACATGCATTAGCACATCATGCGCAAAACATTTTCAGCTTGTGCTGATAACTCTATGATGTTATGTTATTTGTCTAAATAAATGCTTAAAGGTGGCAGCGTGCTGAAATCAATCATCAAAGCGTTGGGGCTTATTGCCGGCTTAGCCTTATCAGGTGTTGCCTGTGCCATGGGGATGGGCGGTATTAATGTGACTACTGCCTTGGGGGAACCCCTGAGAGCGGAAATCGAACTGGTGGCAGTCGGCAAGGCAGAAAAAAGCAGCCTGTCTGCACACTTGGCCTCGCCCGATATATTCAAGGGCGCAGGCATGGATTACCCCAGCGGCCTGCCCACGCTGAAATTTCAGATCGAAACGCGTACCAATGGGGAGTCCTATCTCAGGGTGACTTCCCTACAGCCGGTGAACGAGCCATTTGTCAGTCTGCTGGTGGAGCTGAGCTGGTCGTCCGGCAAGCTGTTGCGTGAATATACTTTCCTGCTGGATCCGCCGAATTATAAGCCGGAGCAACCCAAGGCGGTGGAAGTGGAACCGGTCACACCAAGTGTTGCAGCCGCGCCGGTGCGCGCCACTGCACCGGTGGATGAAAAAGTGTTTGCTGAAGCGGCCACCAGTGACAGAAAACACGCTGAAAGCAGCAATGTTGCTTCCGGCGTCATCAAGGTGAAGCGTGGCGACACGTTGAGCGGAATCGCACGTCAGGCCAAGCCTTCAGGTGTCAGCCTGGAGCGCATGCTGGTTGCGCTGTACCGCTCCAATGCCGATGCATTCGACGGCAAAAACATGAATCGCCTGAAGACCGGGAAAATCCTGCATATGCCTGGGAGCCAGGATTTGGACAAACTGGCGCAGGTGGACGCAGTAAAAGAAATTCGCGTGCAAGTTGCCGATTGGCACACCTATCGCCAAAAACTTGCGGCTGCCAGTGGGGTTGTGGCAGAGCATGCGCCCAAACAGGAAGCATCCGGCAAGATCAGTACCACGGTTGCCGACAAGGTGCCCGCCGCCAAGGAATCAGCCAAGGAAGTGGTGAGGCTGTCCAAGGGCGAAGCGCCTGGCGACAAGGCTGTTACAGCCGGAGATGCAAAAGCTTTGCAGGACAAGATTCATGCGATGGAAGAAGAGGCTATCGCCAGGAGCAAGGCGCTAAAGGAAAGCAATGAGCGCGTTGCCATGCTGGAAAAGAGCATCAAGGAAATGCAGCATCTCATCGAATTGAAGGGACAACCCGCAGCACTGGCGAAGCCTGTTCCGGGCAAAGTCGAGGGGCCAGCCGAAATTAAACCGGCACCCAAACCGGAACCCGCCAAGGTTGAGGTTAAACCGCCAGTACCGGTTCCCACCGTTGCGCCTGTCGCCGCTCCCCAACCGCCTGCCGCATCTGCTGTCGCGGCGACAAGCGCCGTTGCATCCGCCAGTGCAGTGAAACCTGCCAAGCCTGCCGCCAAGCCGGTAGCGGCACCCAAGGTAGCCCCCCCACCGCCTTCCATATTGGACGAACCGCTCTATCTGGCGGGCGGAGCAGCTGCACTGCTGGCTCTGGGAGGCCTCGGTTTTGTGCTGATCCGACGCGGCAAAGGTGGCAAGACCAAGAAAAAAATATCGGCTAGCAGCGAAGAAGAGGTGAAAGATATTGGCGCTACCAGTGCTCATATTTCCGAGCCGGTTGCACCCTCCCCGGAAACAGGCGATTTCACGCAAGCCGCAACCGCCACACCAAGTAGTCCGGCACAGCCTGAAGACGTTGACCCGATCAATGAAGCTGACCTGTTCCTGAGCTTTGGCCGTGACGTGCAGGCGGAAGAGATCCTGAAAGATGCGCTGGAGAAGAACTCCGCAAGCAATCAGATTCGGCTCAAGCTGTTGTCCATCTATGCGAACCGCAAGGATGCCAAGTCACTTTCTGTTATTGCGCGCCAAGTCCAGGATTCAGGTGATGCAGCGGCATGGGCGCAAGCTGCCGAGATGGGCCGCAATCTGGAGCCGAACAACCCGATGTATGGCGGTACAGGTGGCGAACCGGTAATTGCCGCACCGGTGGGTCAAGGCAAAAGTGAACCACAGCAAGCCGCTGGATTGGATTTTGATCTTGGTTTAGGTGAGCCACCGGCAACAGGTGTTGCTGCAGACGCTGAAAGCACCATGGCGCTAAATGCACCACTGGGTGGAAAAACTCCCCCCGCCTCTGCAGTGGATTTTGATCTGGGTTTTGCTGCACCAGCAGACACTGCAACTAAAAATGAAAGCGCCGTGGTGCCAAGTGTACCACCGAGCGAAAATACTGCCACCATGTCCGGGTTGGATTTCGATCTTGGTTCAGGTGAGCCGAGCGCACCGGCAACGAGCGCTGTTGCAGACTTTGCAAGCACCATGGTGCTGAATGCGCCTCTGGGTGGAAAAACAATGGCCATGCCGTCGGCGGACTTGCATGCCGCGGAAACACCGATGGACTTTGACATAACTGACAAGCATCAAACCCTGGATGTGTCTGAGCCAGAGCAGGCGGCGGCCATCACGCCGAATCTGGATGACCTGGTTTTTGATATAACCGCTTCCCACCCTTCCCTTACCGCGATTGCGGAAGGAAAACCGGCAGCAGATGTTTCAGCGAGCACCGACGATGGATTGGCGTTCACGCTGGATTTCCCCGTTGCCGAAAAATCTGATGTTGCCCCTGTGCAAACTGCGTCCAAGGAGGCGGTTGACATCGACCTGAGTGGCATCAGTCTGGACATGGGTGAGCCAACCTCGCTTGCTTCCGCTCCTGTAGCGGAAGTTAAAGATGCGCATTGGCACGACGTCGCCACCAAGCTCGATCTCGCCAAGGCCTATCAGGAAATGGGCGACAATGCGGGTGCGCGCGAAATTCTGGAAGAAGTGTTGGCTGAGGGTGACGACCAGCAGCGTGCGGCTGCCGAGGAGGTCCTGCAACAACTGCTTGCCTAGCGCGATTGTCAATCCGGCGGCAGCCCTGTAAGTTGTAGGCTGCCGTTTCTATTTTAAGGAGCCTCTGCCAGTGGAATATTCCGGCAATGCGCCACACAGTATCCCGTTAGAAGGTTTCTGATGCCACATCCCTCCGCATCGATACTCCTTTGGGTTTGTCTTGCCGTAGCCATGCAATCATTGCAAACGACCGGGCTGATGCTCGCCGGTGTGCCGCTGCTGGCTGTTGCCTGTATGCTGTCCACCGCGCATTTGCTGAAGCTGCTGCGCCGCACGCGCTGGATTATGCTGTCGCTGTTGCTTATCTATGCCTATACCACGCCGGGTGAGGCGGTATGGGCATCGCTCGCCCAATTCAGCCCTACACATGAGGGTTTGGCCGACGGGTTGCTCCAGTTGTGCCGCCTCGCTTTTGCGCTGGCAGCACTTTCCATCATGTTGAGCCTGTTGTCGCAACAGCAGCTTATCAGCGGCCTCTACACCTTGGCTTATCCGTTGCGCTATGTTGGCATGTCGCGCGAGTGTATCGCGGTGCGTTTGGCGTTGACGCTGCACTATGCCGAATCCGCCATGCTGGATACCGCCGCAGATTGGCGCGGCAGCATCGAAAATCTGCTGGCTGCGGGAGGGTCGCCGCATAGCGGCGGGGTACCCACCGGCGTCCCCCTTGCGGGGGCCCTGGCAGAGGTCAAACAACATAGCATCGAACTGCATACCACTCCTTTCACCTTGCGCGATGGCCTGCTTCTGGTCATGGGAGGTACTTCGCTCGTGCTGGTGCTGTTGTGAGAATCGCACTGGGAGTGGAATACGACGGCAGCCCGTTTTTCGGCTGGCAGAGCCAAGCCGATGGACACACCGTGCAGGACGCGCTGCAAGCTGCCTTGAGCGGCATCGCCGGCGAACCCGTTGCCGTCGTCGCCGCAGGGCGCACCGATACCGGTGTGCATGCGCTGGAACAAATTGTGCATTTCGATACCGGGGTAGAGCGCCCGCTGTCCGCTTGGGTGCGCGGCGTCAATGCCCTGTTGCCGAAAAGCATTGCCGTGCTGTGGGCGCATCCCGTGCCGGAAGAATTTCATGCGCGTTTTTCCGCACAGGCGCGCAGCTACCGCTACCTGCTTATCAACCGCCCGGTGCGCAGCGCCGTTCAGTACGGCAAGGCAGGCTGGTTCCATGCGCCACTGGATGTGGACAAGATGCGTGAGGCTGCGCAGCACCTGTTGGGTGAGCACGATTTCAGCGCCTTCCGCTCATCGGAATGCCAAGCCAAAACGCCGGTCAAGAATCTCGCGCAACTCGATATTCAAAAAAAGGGCGACACCATCGTATTCGATTTAACTGCTGGTGCATTTCTGCACCACATGGTGCGCAATATCGTTGGCTGCCTGGTGTATATCGGCAAGGGCAAGCATCCGCCGCATTGGCTGTGCGAAGTGCTGGAAAGCCGCGAACGCAGCCAGGCTGCCCCGACCTTTGCGCCGGATGGCCTGTATCTGCGCCGGATTACTTACGATGCCAAGTGGGGGTTGCCGTCCGGATGATTTACAATGCCGCTTCGATTTTTCAGCACAATGCTTTATAAATATGACCCGAACCAAGATTTGTGGCATCACGCGCGTGGAAGACGCGCTGGCCGCCGCGCGTAGCGGCGCGGATGCGCTCGGGTTGGTGTTTTATGAGAAAAGCCCGCGTTATGTGAGCGTGCAACAGGCCGCGCAATTGGCAGCGTCTGTTCCGCCGTTCGTGACGCTGGTGGGGCTGTTTGTGAATCCTTCCGAAGATGAGGTGCGCGAGGTGTTGCGTCATGTACCTTTGGATGTGTTGCAGTTCCACGGAGAGGAAGACCCGGGGTTCTGCGCGCAGTTCGCGCGGCCTTATTTGAAGGCGGTGCGGGTTAAGCCGGGGGTGGATTTGCTACAATGCGCGGCGCGTTACCAAGGCGCGCAGGGTTTGCTACTCGATGCCTACATCGAGGGCACGTACGGCGGCACGGGTGAGTCATTCGACTGGGCGCTGATCCCGCGTAACCTGCCGCTGCCGGTGGTGCTGTCCGGCGGACTGCACGCGGGCAATGTGGCAGACGCAATCAGGGAGTTGAGGCCATGGGCAGTGGATGTCTCCAGCGGTGTAGAGACGGCAAAAGGAATCAAGGATGCGTCGAAAATCGCCGCGTTCATCAACGAGGTTAAACGAATAGATGTACAACTATCCCGATAGCACCGGCCACTTCGGCCCTTATGGCGGCATCTATGTCGCCGAAACTTTGATGGGCGCGTTGGACGAGCTGAATCAGGCTTATGAGAAATATCGTCACGATCCTGAATTCATCGCCGAACTGAATTACGACCTCAAGCATTTCGTCGGCCGCCCTAGCCCGATCTATCACGCCAAACGCTGGTCGCAGCAACTCGGCGGTGCACAGATATTTCTCAAGCGTGAAGATCTCAACCACACCGGCGCGCACAAGGTGAACAACACCGTGGGGCAGGCGCTGCTCGCCAAGCGCATGGGCAAGCCGCGCGTGATTGCCGAAACCGGCGCGGGTCAGCACGGCGTGGCAACGGCGACCGTGGCGGCGCGTTACGGCATGGAATGCGTGGTGTACATGGGTTCGGAAGATGTGCAGCGCCAGGCGCAAAACGTGTATCGCATGAAGCTGCTCGGCGCGACAGTGGTGCCGGTGGAGAGCGGCTCCAAGACACTCAAGGATGCGCTGAATGAAGCGATGCGCGACTGGGTAACCAACATCGAAAATACCTTTTACATCATCGGCACGGTAGCGGGGCCGCACCCCTACCCGATGATGGTGCGCGATTTTAATTCCATCGTCAGCAAGGAATGCGTGGTGCAGATGCCGGAGCTGGCGGGGCGCCAGCCGGATGCGGTGATCGCCTGCGTCGGCGGCGGCTCCAACGCGATGGGCGTGTTCTATTCCTACATCGATATGCCCGGTGTGAAGCTGATCGGCGTGGAGGCGGGCGGGCACGGCATCAACAGCGGGCAGCATGCCGCACCGCTGACTACCAACAGCAAGGTCGGCGTGCTGCACGGCAACCGCACCTATTTGATGCAGGATGAAAACGGCCAGATCATCGAGACGCATTCCATCTCGGCAGGGTTGGATTATCCCGGTGTCGGCCCTGAGCATAGCTGGCTGAAAGACAGCGGGCGTGCAGAATATGTCGCGATCAACGACGATGAAGCGTTGCGCGCCTTCCACGATCTGTGCCACCTGGAAGGCATCATCCCCGCGCTGGAGTCTAGCCATGCTTTAGCCCATGCCGCGAAAATTGCACCGACTATGGGCAAGGACAAGGTACTGCTGGTGAACCTGTCCGGGCGCGGCGACAAGGACATGGCGACGGTGGCGCGTGCGTCAAACATTCAGCTCTAGGGAACATCATGTCGCGCATACAAACCACTTTCGACAAGCTTAAACAGCACAAGCGCAAGGCGCTGATCCCGTTTTTTACGGCGGGTGATCCCACACCTGCGCTTACTGTGTCGCTATTGCACGCGCTGGTGGATGCAGGTGCTGACATCATCGAGCTCGGCGTGCCGTTCTCCGACCCGATGGCGGATGGCCCCACCATCCAGCGTTCTTCCGAGCGTGCGCTCAAACATGGGGTGTCGCTGCATGACGTGCTCGACATGGTGGCCTCTTTCCGCACCAGGGACGTGAGCACACCCATCGTGCTGATGGGCTATGGCAATCCGATTGAAGCGATGGGCTGGGAGCGCTTTGCCACGCGCTGTGCGCAGGTTGGAGTGGATGGTGTGCTGACGGTGGACTTTCCGCCGGAGGAAAGCCACGAGGCATTCGGCCACTTGCAGCGCCACGGCATCGACCCGATCTTCCTGCTCGCGCCGACCAGCACCGATGCCCGTGTGGAACGCGTTGCCAAACAGGCGCGCGGCTATGTGTATTACGTCTCGCTGAAAGGCGTAACCGGCGCGGGGCATCTGGATTTGGCCGCCATCGAACAAAAAATTCCGCAGCTGCGCAAGCACATCAAACTGCCCATCGGTGTGGGTTTCGGCATTCGCGATGCGGCGACCGCGCTGGCGGTGGCGAAGCTGTGTGATGGCGTGGTGGTGGGCAGCCGCATCGTGCAGGAAATTGAAAACTCAACTGAACAGAATGTGATTGCCAACGTGAGCAAGCTGGTCAAGGAATTGAGGCTGGCAGTGGATATAGCCTAAAAGCACCCTCTCCCCCAACCCCTCTCCCGCTTGCGGGAGAGGGTGGCCGAAGGCCGGGAGAGGGCGCGCAAATTGAGCAATGGAGAAAATATGAGCTGGTTCCAGAAATTATTGCCTCCCAAAATCAAGCGCCGCGAACTGGGCGCGGAGAGCAAGAAGAATGTGCCCGAGGGTTTATGGCACAAGTGCCCATCCTGCCAGGCGGTGCTGTACCACTCCGATCTGGAAAAGAACTTGAGCGTCTGTCCCAAGTGCAGTCATCATCACCGCATCACCGCACGCACCCGTCTGGATTGGCTGCTCGATGGGGAAGGACGTTTCGAGATCGGCGCCGAGGTGCAACCGCTGGACACCTTGAAATTCAAGGACAGCCGGAAATACAGCGAGCGCCTGAGCGTGGCGCAACAGGATACCGGCGAGACCGATGCGATGGTGGTGATGCAGGGCAGTGTGCATGCCCTGCCGCTGGTGGCGGCGGTATTCGAATTCAGTTTCATGGGCGGTTCCATGGGTTCGGTGGTGGGCGAGCGCTTCGTGCGCGGCGTGCAGCTTGCCACCGAGCAGAAAATTCCCTTCGTGTGTTTCGCCGCCAGCGGCGGCGCGCGCATGCAGGAAGGCCTGTTGTCGCTGATGCAGATGGCCAAAACCTGCGCCGCACTGACGCAACTCAGCCATGAAAAACTGCCGTTCATCTCGGTGCTGACCGACCCCACCATGGGCGGCGTGTCCGCCAGCTTCGCCTTTATGGGCGACGTAGTGATCGCCGAACCCGGCGCGCTGATCGGCTTCGCCGGCGCACGCGTGATCCAGCAGACGGTGCGCGAAACGCTGCCGGAAGGCTTTCAGCGCGCGGAGTTTTTGCTGGAGCACGGCGCGATAGACATGATCGTGGATCGGCGCGAAATGCGGAAGCAGTTGGCGACGCTGATTACGCTATTGACCAAACAGTCGGCGGTGGCGGAGATTGAGGCGGCTTAAGTTTCATTAGCATCATTGGCGAATTTTAGGATGAAGTGCAATTTTGAGTAACGCAGGTCAGGTGGGCGAG
>CAITJF010000082.1 GCA_903892645.1 uncultured Nitrosomonadales bacterium
CTCGCCCACCTGACCTGCGTTACTCAAAATTGCACTTCATCCTAAAATTCGCCAACCATAATAAAAAACTGTATCTACTAACCAGCCGATGCCTTCCAAAATTCAGAAGGTGTCGGACTATCTTTTTGCTCCATCCAACGTTTCCATCCTAAATAGTTAGAGAGATATTTAGTAGCTACACCTTTGAATGGATACATCCAGCCCTTTAAACGCTGTCCTGCGGCGTTGACGTTTTGAATATGGTATGTGCCACTCCGAGCCTTCTTTGAAGAGCGTACATCAATGCCATTGGCTTTTCCCATGAGCTTGTAAATCTTAGCTCCATCAGAACACACCATTGCGTCCTTGGTTAATACGGGCTTCAAGACTTTCCCTAACTCAACCGAATTTCGCTTCGGCAATATTTGAGTAAGAGTGATATTAGAAGTGCGTTCACGAGCAATCAGAACAGGAACCTGTTCCGCAGAGAGGCCACGCTTGGTTGCTGGTGTGCCACGCTTTTTTGAGGAACGTGGAAGACCATTCCGTTGACCTTTATAGGATTTTAGAAAAAAGGTTTCATCAGCCTCTACGATACCGCCTAGTTTGATAGGTTGCTCTTTTTCAAGATTCTCTAAAAAACGATGCCTCCATAAAAACGCTGTTCTTGAATTTACATTCAGTTTTTCAGCCGCTTTACGAATACTTAAACCTTCCAACATCACTTCGGTTTGTTGAAGATGTTTTTCAGCAAAACGCAAACGTGAGAGCGGAGTATTGGTGAGAGCATTAAAAGTTTTTGAACAGGACTTACACCGGAAACGTTGCCGTCCGTCTTTCGATCCATTCTTTGTAAACTCTTCCGAATCGCAATGAGGACAAGATTTAATCTCTTGATTTTTGGATTGCCATAACGCTTCGATGGCTTGGTTTTTTTCTTGCCGATGAACTTCTGCTTTGAGAAATAACAACTCTTCTACTGACAGTTTTGGGAGGGTTGAAATCAGGGTGTAAATGGACGGTTTTTTCATGTGAAATCAATCGTTTTTCTATATAGCTATTAACGTCTTGCCCCTATTGATGGTTGACATTATATCACTACTTAACTACAACAGAGCCTAATCCATCGATGATTTCTCTGCCCACACGCCATCACGTCCGAGCCATTACCAGCGCATACCTGCGCATGGTATGGTGCTTTGCGTATTGTGGCCTGGAGAATTAGCGTTTAAGCAGTAACCGCTTTAGTTGTTTCCCAAAGGCCACAGAATGTTTCTGTGGCCTTTTTGTTTTTGCGCAGATTGAATTTGAGAGTTGGAGAAAAAATATGTCATTGCCCGCTGCATTCATCTCGGTGATCCTGATCTGGTCCACCACGCCGCTCGCCATCAAGTGGAGCGCGCTGGGCATCGGCTCCAGCTTTGCGGTGTTTTCGCGCATGGCACTTGGAACTCTGTTGTGCATGGTAGTGCTGGTGCTGCTGCGCGTGCGCTTCCCGCTGCACCGCAAAGCGCATCTGAGCTATGCGGCGAGCGGGCTGAGCATGTTTGGCGCGATGGCGCTGACTTACTGGTCGGCGCAATACGTTAGCTCGGGCATGATCTCGGTGCTGTTCGGCCTGTCGCCCTTGATCACCAGCCTGGGAGCCGCACTATGGCTGAAGGAAGAAGCGATTACGCCAAACAAGCTGGCGGGCATGCTGCTGGGTATGCTCGGCCTAGCTCTGGTATTTCGCGGTGGGCTGGGGTTGGGCGAAAAAGCGGCTCTCGGTGTGGCGGCGCTGCTCATCGCGGTGATAGTGCAATCGCTGGGGCTGGTGTGGATCAAGCGTATCGGCGACGACAGCCCGCCGCTGGCGACAACGCTGGGCAGCCTGACCGTGGGCTTGCCATTTTTCTTTGCGGCATGGTGGCTGGCCGATGGCCACTTTCCTGCGGTGTGGCCGGAGCGCGCGTTGGCGGCGACGGTGTATCTGGGCGTATTTGGCTCGGTGCTCGGCTTCGCGCTGTATTACTACATGATCAAACACATGGAGGCGGGACATATCGCGCTGATTACGCTGGTCACGCCAGTGCTGGCCTTGCTGCTGGGGCATGGGCTGAACAATGAGGCGGTGCTGCCGCAGGTGTGGCTGGGAACGGCGAGCATTATTCTGGGCTTGTGCCTGCACCGCTGGGGCGGGCAATGGCTGGCGTATTTGCCTGTCCGTCGGTGAATATGGAGGGATGTTCTATGCCGAAAGAATCGTAAAAAATATCTCGTTCGGTGTATCACAAAGCGAAAAAATCGACCAAGCCTTGAGCAGATTTACCAGGCCGCCCATCCCGTGCTGACGCGACAGAGTCTTTCATTATTTTTGTATTAGTCGGCATAAAGTCCGCTACCGACCCTCTTCTCTCTTGAGTTGCTGATAGCGCAGCTTGGCCGCGTGATCGTCGCGTGCGGAAGTTATTTCACGCATGACGGAGCGCACGTCGGCTTGTTTTTCACTTTGCTGAAAGCGGCCAGTCAAAAGTGTGTCAGGAAGCAGCTCGCCGCGCTGATAGAGCGCCCATATTTCCTTGCCGTACTGGGTGGCTTGCAGCTCGGGGGCAAATTGGCCGAAGTAGTTGGCCAGATTTTCGACATCCCGCTCCAGCATGCGGCTGGCATTGTTGTTTGCGGCGGCATCCACCGCTTGCGGCAAGTCGATGATGACCGGCCCTTGGCCGTCGACGAGAACGTTGAACTCGGACAGGTCGCCGTGGACGATGCCTGCGCACAACATGAGTACAACTTGCCGGATCAGCATGGCGTGAAATTCCCGCGCCTGTTCTGCCGTGAGTTTAAGGTCGTTGAGCCTGGGGGCAGGTTCGCCATGCTCATCCGACACCAGATCCATCAGCAGCACACCCTTGTAAAAGCCATGAGGGTGCGGTACACGCACACCCATAGCGGCGAGTTTGTACAAGGCATCAACTTCGGCGTGCTGCCAAGCTGCTTCTTGCTCCTTGCGCCCATAGCGCGAGCCTTTTTCCATCGCGCGAGCCTGGCGGCTGTTTTTCACTTTGCGGCCTTCCGTGTAGTGAACCGCCTGATGGAAGCCGCGCTGGTTAGCTTCCTTGTAAACCTTTGCGCAACGAATCTCATCGCCGCACTGGACGACATAGACCATCGCCTCTTTTCCACTCATGAGCTGACGTATGACTTTGTCTACAAGGCCGTCCTGAACGAGTGGTTCAATTCTTTTGGGAGTCTTCATCGGTTAAATTGGCAGCATCAATTAGACATCAGTGTCAGCTTCAAATATTTTCAACGCGACACCAGCAGCGCCCGCTGCCCCTCGTCAAGACAACACCATTCGCCTTCCGCCAGTCCCAGCGTGTCGAGTTTCAATCCGCCAATTTCAGTGCGGCGCAATGCCGTACAGTGGTTTCCGGCAGCTGCCAGCATGCGTTTCACCTGATGGTATTTCCCCTGTTCCAGTACGATCTCAAGCTGGCGCGTGTCCAGCATGCGGCAGGTAACCGCCGCCAATGGTGCAGGTTCGTCATGCAGCTTCACGCCGCCCAGCAACTGCGCGACCAGCACCGGCGTCACCGTGTCGTGCGTGGTGGCGACATAGACCTTGGAGATGTGGCGCTTGGGTGAAGATTGCGCGTGGATGAACGCGCCGTCATCCGACATCAGCAGCAAGCCGGTGGTGTCGTGGTCGAGGCGGCCCACCGGCTGCACGTCGCGCCGGGCGAATTGTTCCGGCAGCAGGCTGAGTATGCCGGGGTGATGGCTGGGCTTGCGCGAGCATTCACAATCGGCGGGCTTGTTCAGCGCGATGTACACATGCTCGCGGTAGCGGTGCGGCTCGCCGAACACGCTGAATTCGAGGCCGTCTGTCTCAATGCCGGCATGGCTATCGGTGGCGATTGCACCGGCAACATTCACCTCCCCACCCATGATTAATTCGCGGCAATATTTGCGCGTGCCGAAGCCTTGCGATTGCAGGATGCGATCCAGGGGGTGTTTGCTCATGGCCGGATGAGAATTTTGGCGGAGAGTGGATATACAAAATCGTTCACGGTGCAGAGTATAAATGTTATCGAGTGGGTTTGCGGATGTTAAAGCTGTTCAGACATTGGCCGACCAGCCCTATCCCGCCCCGTGCCGGACAACAGTTGCCTTGTGCGACGAATACAGCAAAGCAACGGCGTTGAAGCCGAGATAAACAAGATAGCTTGCCAGATAAAGCAGCGCTGTCCGCTCCAACGTCATCCCTTCGGCAAACAGCCGCAGCAGCAGCGCAAAAAACGGAAGCGACAACACTTCTCCCACCACAATCAGCCAGGTACGGTGTGCGGCGAACAGGCCGTAGAGAAACAGCCATGAAGCGATGCGTATCCAGCAGCCCAGCATAAACAGTGCGGCAGTTTCATCGCTCACCGCGAAGCGCGCATCGTACAGCGTTGCCAGCATAGCGCGCTGGTTAAAGAAGGTCAGCAGCAGCAAACATGCCGCCGGAATCAGCACGACTACACCTGCACGCAACATTTCGCTTTTGAATTGTGCCGAGCCATAAGTACTGCTGAAGCGCGGAAGAAAGACCAGCGACAATACTCCGGCTGCCGTGGCAGTCACCCACTCGGTCGAGCGCCACAGCGCCTGCATAAATCCAACGTCATCCCAGGACAGCATGCCGGACAGCAGGCCGCGTATCAGCAGCATCGAGACCGGGCTCATGATGCCGATGGCCAAGCCAACCGGTACGAATTTCACCAGCTTGTGAAAATATTCCGTTCCATCCGCTTGCCCCTCGCCCGCCTGCGACAGCTTGCGCAAATAGCGCCAAGTCATACTGCCGATAACCAGAAGCGCACCGCATTGCACCAGCGCCAGCCCGCGCAGGGACAGCCCCGTCCACGCGCCCGCTGCTACCAGCAGCCAGACTATACCAACCAGCAGAGCCAGCCCCAACATGCGCTGCTGCTGGTGTTTGCCCAGCCAATAGGAGCTGAGCGTGGAGGGGATGACCGCGATGCAGCCAGCCCATGCAGCCAGCAAAAATAAAATCGGTTCTATTTTCCCTTGCGTGAGCCACGTTGCAAGCCAAGGTGCCGCCAGCACCACAACCAGCGCCACAGCCAGTGAAGTGCCCATCCCTAGTTTGAGCGCTGCTTGCAGCAGGCTGCGCTCGTCGCGCGGGTCACGCACCTGGGCAACCAGCACCGTCAAGCCCTGCAACACTCCCGCCAATGCCACGGCGTTAACCAATTCCACCACGGATTGCAACTGCGCCCACAGCGCAACCATGGCAGGGCCACCGGTCAGCGCCAGCACCTTGTCCAGCCCCGCACGCCCCAAGAGGTCGATCAGGATGATGGCAAATGCTGCCAGAACGCTTTGGATGGAAGTCAATGCAGGCCTCTGTGTATTTTGGGTTGTGACCGATGCGCGCAGGAATAGCGTGCGTATGATACTCCGCACCTCTGCGGCCCCAGAAGCCTCTCAGGGAATTGCCTACCCTTGGTACAATATGCTTCACTATCGCATCCAGATGGATTGGCCTTAACCTCGGAATAAAAATTCGTTCAACCTCATGGAACTGAAACTGAAAAATCGGCATGACCTGAAAGCGCGTGCGCTGTTGCTGGGCGACCGGCTGGATTTGAAATTGTTCAAGATCGCCGATTGCCTTGCCACCACGCCGTTGACGCTGGAGGTGGATGCAAACGGTGGTATCGCGGTGTTGTTCCGCTACGGGGTTGTGGTGTTTTTTGGGGTGAAGAGCCTGGATGAAGTCAGGTTTATCGATTCGCTCAAACCGCTGCTGACCAATCCGTACCAGGCGCCGGAAATAGAGGAGCTGGAAATCCACTGCGGCATGAGCAGCATCGGCATCCAGAGCGGCGCGGTTTCGCTGGATGAAATTTCGCTGGAAAAATTGCAGGTGATCGCCGATGCCTTGAGCAAGAACCTGGTGCTCACGCTGTATGAGAAAAAAGTTGCCGGGGAGTTCGACAAGATCGAGCCGCTGGCGCAGGAGCTGGCCACACATGGCAAGGTAAGCGCCGGTTCCAAGGAGCTGTTGTCCAAGATCGGCCACATGCTGCTGATCGAACATCGCATGGTGGGGCGCGCCGAGATCGGGGACAAGCCGGAAACGCTGTGGGATTTTCCGCATCTGGGCGGGTTGTATGCCAGCATGGAAGACGAATTCGAGCTGAAGGAGCGGCAATCGGCACTGGACCGCAAACTGGGGCTGATCTCGGATACGGCGCAGACGCTGGCCGACGTGTGGGACAACAAGCAGCTGCACAAGCTGGAATGGTATGTGATCGGGTTGATCATCTTTGAAATTGTCATCAGCCTGTACGAGATGGCCGACAAGTTTCTGCGCTGACGGAATTGCTCGCGCGCGGAGAGAACGGCGCTGCAATGCGCATTGCATAACGCAATACGTTTCGAAAAAATGACCGGCAGGATTTCAGTTATGATAGCGGTGTTGCAGGACGCTTTTTCGGTCACGATGATTTTTGGTAAGGTATGCCACAGGAGTTCATGATGACATTAGCATGGTCGGAAGAGTTGAGTGTCGGAAATGCAATGATCGATTCAGAACACAAAAATCTTATCGTCCTGGTCAACAACTTAGAGCATGCGATCAGAGCAGGGGATCGCTCCGCCTTGCCACAAGCATTTGAACAACTCGAACATCACTTATGCACTCATTTTATAAATGAGGAAAAAATTGCGCAGGCGATAAAATTCCATTTTACAAGTAACCAGTTGGAGCATATATCCGTGCTGAAATCGCTTCGTTTCATAAGAGATGCGGTAGTATCCATGCCAGCCCATAAAGGCGTGTTGGCCGAAGACGTGGCGGAACATTACTCCCACTTCCTGAGTAATTGGCTAACCAATCACGTCATCAAGGAAGATATGCTGATGAAGCCAATGCTGCAAGCCCATCCCTATGACTTTAATCCCGGTTAATGAGTGGGCCGTTATTCATCCGCAATGCGCATCTCGGAAATGACCATGCCGTTAGTAAGACAAGAAATGAAAACCTGCTCATGAGCGAAAACCTGAAACAGCTGATAGAGGAAGCCATTAAGCTGGAGCTTAATGTGGCTGAAACCTATCTCAGCTTCCATCATAGATTCCCTGAAGATGCGGGTTTCTGGTGGAAAATAGCCATCGAAGAAAAAAATCACGCCGCACTGCTCAAGAACGGAAAACAGCATTTCCTGGATGCCGGAATGTTTCCGAGTGAACTTGTGGGCGATTCATTGGAGGCTCTCATTAATGCCAACAATGATTTGAAGAACATACTCAGGCAGGAGGAAGAGGCTCCCCCTTCGAGAACCGCTGCACTTAATCTTGCCCTCAAGCTGGAAGAATTGGCCGGGGAAATACATTTCCAGCATGCCATGCAACAAGCAGAACATCCTTCAGAAGCCATCAAATTGTTTCAGAGCTTGAACGAAGACGACAAGGATCATGCCAAAAGAATTCGCAACTACATGCGTCAGAAAGGCATTGAGGAGACTCAATAGCGGATGTCAAGCTCAGGCTGTAATCTATTCATCTTTACGAAGAGCCTCTGATTAAGCCTTGTGCCCGAAGAGTCCCATGTACCACAAGCCAATCAGCGCACAGATGCCCGCCGCAACCAGCACATAATACGGCCACACCAGTTTTTTATCGGCAAACGGGTCGGTCAGCGAGCGATGCGTGCCTTCCGGCAACTCGGCCAAGCCGGTCAATGAAGTCCCAAATGGAATATTGATACGCACCCTGGCGTTGATCGCCCAACCACTGGCATCCAGTATCGGGCCAAGGTTGCGCTTCTTCAACTTGAACCATGCCATCACCATGGCCGGGCCGGAAACCAGCAACATCAGGCCGATTAACGCCAAGGGCATCTGCCAGAGTTTCAATCCCAATAAGCCGCTGACAATCGAGGCGAGAATACCGCCGATTGCACCGACTGCCAAACCTATCGCCGCAAAAATACCGGCGAACTTGCCCACATCGAAAGGTGGCTTGGGCAGCGCGGGGGGGGCCTCAACCGCGGGCTTGCCGCTGTCCACCACCGCTTTGAGCATCTTGTCTTCCACCGAGCTGGCCCTCGATGCGGCCAGCTTTTGCATCTGTTCGCTGATCATCTTGGTCAGCTTTTTATACGGCGCCCAAAACGCCTGACGGATGCTGATCGGGTGATCGATGATGCGCACGATGCTGGCATCCCAGTCATGGCCTTTACGGTCATAGAAAATACCATTGCGGCCGACCATCAGAAAATCCGAGTCGCCCCCGGTAAATGCGGCGGCGATGCTCATCTTTTCTGCACCGCCGTTGCGCACGCAATCGCAATACACCAGATACAAACCGCTCATGCTGGCAAACATGGCGTGCTTGTTTACATCCTCAACCTTGACGCACAACTCGCAACTGCGCCCGTCCAGGTACAGCGTGCCGACCTGGAATATCGCCTTGTCCTTGCCGGTGTAAAAATTGCGGAAGGACACGAAGTTGTTTACCAGCTTGAACAAGTCGCGGTTGTAGCGCAGCAGCCTTTCCACCGAGCGGGTTGCCTTTACCTCGGCCTCAACTGCCTTGTCCTGGGCGATTAAGCCATCAATTGCCGCCTTGTGCCCGCTGCCAAGAATCTCGCGTATGCGCGCGATGCCAAGTGGCTCGACATTGTTTGCCGGCTTGCCCGCCTGCCATGCTTCAAACGCCGTAAACTTGGCGCACAGCACAGCCCACTCCGGCGCGCTCAGGCTCTCTTTTTTGCCGAATAGCGGCATGGTAGCCTGCTCATACAACACTTCTACCTTGGCCTGCCAGGCAGGATTAATGCCGGAAACCAATGGCAACGGCTTGTTTGCCTCCACTGTCGCCAGCGGAAAATTTGCCACACCAATACTTTGCGCCGACAAACTTTGCGCGGCAAGTTGCTGGTAATCTTCGGTGGAACGGCTTAGCGGCACGGCTGCGCGTGCGTCATAAGCGGCCAATTGGCAACGCGTAAAGTAGTCGCTGACCTTGTCCTTGACTGCGTGAAAGGCATCCGCCGCCGCCTGAGTTTTTCCACCCAAAAACTGAATGGCCGCATCGCTCTCGCCTTGGGCTTGCCAGGCTGAATACGCAGCAGCCTCGGTAAAAAATTTGTCAGCGATGTCCTGATTGATGCCAACCTCACCACTCAAATCCGCTGCCGAACCGGCACACTTGATAATGTCCTCAACCGTTGCACACAGTCCAGCGTCGCGAATCTGCCCGGCGCAAATCACCCCGTCGCCATTGAATTCCAGTCCCGCCACAAACTTCTCGATGTCAGCCATATCCGCCAAGGAAATCTCTGTCGCATCGGCCTTGCCCAAGCTTTTCAGAATATGCCGCGCGGAAGCCAGCACCTGCTTGCCCTCTTCGCTGCTGTCATCTATGTCGGCCAAAGCCAGACTATCCGACCCCTTGACCAGCAGATCGGCATTCTTCAGCAGCTTGCCCGCCCATGCGATAGCCGCCAGCACCTCATTGGCGCGCACATGCGCATCCGCATCAGCATCGATCAAATCAAGTGTTCTGGCATCGAACTCGATGCCGCGCGTCGGGCAACTCAGGGCCACCCAAAGCTTTTGATCCAGTTCCTTCAAGGCCAGCAGATCATCGCCGCTATCAAGCTGCACCTGATCGAAACCGCCTGCGCGAAAAAAATTCCATGTGTGTGAAGCAGCCATGAGATCTCCTTGATGTGCGTCAATATTATGATGCGGAATTATTTCATTATCTGGATATTACGCGGACTTTACGTGTATCGGCTATTGCTTAGTGCCAGAACTCCAGCCGCAACGGCGGTATTTGCACCACTCTCCGCGCACCTGCCATCCCGGCAGCAACTGTGACAAACCTGCTCCAAACGCGCCTGGCACCGCCAAGTTTCAGGCGTTGGCACAACTGAACAGCAATTACCTCTCCCTCAGGGCGAGAGGCTTTGTTTCCTTATCCATCTGGAAAGCGTCGCGTAACGCCTCGGCGAGCTGGTGCACCGACATGGCGTAGAAGTCGCTGTTGTTGTAGCGGGTGATGACATTAAAATTATTGAACGCCAGCCAATATTCCTTGCCTTCCGCTGCCGTAAAATCGACCAGGCGCGCGGTCTTGTCTGCCGCTATCTGTTGGTCCGGCTGCACGCCGGAAGCCGCCCATGCTGCCACGGTATGTGTTTCCGCAAGACTCCCCGCGCGCCCGTTTTCACCGACATTCGCACGCGCCGCCACCGGCTCACCGCTTAGCCAGCCGTATTGCTTGAGATAGTTGGCCACGCTGCCAATGGCATCCACCTGGTCGTGCAGCAAATCGATCTTGCCGTCGCCGCTGAAGTCCACCGCATACTTGCGATAGCTGCTCGGCATGAATTGCGGGATGCCCATCGCACCGGCGTAAGAGCCCTGCACCTTGAGCAATTCAAAGTCCTGGTCGCGCGCCAGCAGCAGGTATTGCTCCAGTTCATTGCGGAAAAAATCGGCGCGGCGCGGATAATCAAAAGCCAGCGTGGTCAGTGCTTCGAGCACGCTGAATTTGCCGCTGTTGTTGCCGTACATGGTCTCCACGCCGATCAGCGCGACAATTATTTCCTGCGGCACGCCGTATTGTTTTTCCGCACGTTGCAGCGTATCCGCATAACGCTGCCAGAATTGCAGCCCGCCATTGATGCGCTTGGGGTTGATGAAAATGGCGCGGTATTCCGGCCATGGCTTGATGGTGGCGGGTGTGGAAATGGCGTCAATGACGACCTGGCGATATTGTGCGCGTTGAAATACCTGCACCAGTTCGTCACGCTTGAATTGGTGTTTGGCCACCATCTCGTCGATAAACTGAGGAATGCCGGGCAGGTCAGCCGCCCGCACATACGGCGCAGCAAGCAGCAGCAACAAGGCGAAAAATAGGCGAAAAATCATGACCCGCGCATTTTACTCGACAGGCAGGCGCGCCACTGTTAAATTTCGTCCTCATTATTTGCAACCCGAGCAGAAAGTCTTGTCATGGAAAAATCTACCCAGCACCATCGCCTCCTCATTCTCGGCTCCGGCCCCGCCGGTTACACTGCCGCCGTCTATGCCGCGCGCGCCAATCTCAACCCGGTGCTGATTACCGGCATGGCGCAAGGCGGGCAGCTGATGACCACCACCGAGGTGGATAACTGGCCCGCCGACCCCAACGGTGTGCAAGGCCCGGAACTGATGGCGCGCTTCCAGCAACATGCGGAACGTTTCAACACCAAAATTATTTTTGACCACATCCATACCGCCAAACTGCAACAGAAGCCATTCCTGCTGGAGGGTGACGCGGGCTGCTACACCTGCGATGCGCTGATCATTGCCACCGGAGCCTCGGCACAATATCTCGGCCTGCCCTCGGAAGAAAAATTCATGGGCAAGGGCGTGTCGGGCTGCGCCACCTGCGACGGCTTCTTCTACCGCGGGCAGGATGTGGCGGTAATCGGCGGTGGCAACACGGCAGTGGAGGAAGCGTTGTATCTCGCCAACATTGCGCGCCATGTCACGCTGGTGCACCGGCGAGACACCTTCCGCGCCGAGCGCATCATGATCGATCACCTGATGGAGAAGGTGAATGAGGGTAAGATCACGCTGCAACTGCACCAGGTGCTGGACGAGGTGCTGGGGGACGACAGCGGCGTGACCGGCATGCGCATCAAACATGTGAAGACCGGCGCAACGCAGGATATCGCATTGACCGGCGTGTTCATCGCCATCGGCCACAAGCCCAACACCGATCTCTTCACCGGCCAGCTGGAAATGGACAATGACTACCTCGTCACGCACAGCGGCCAAGCCGGCAACGCCACGGCCACCAGTATTCCCGGTGTGTTCGCTGCGGGAGACGTACAGGACCATATCTACCGCCAGGCTTGCACCAGCGCGGCCACCGGTTGCATGGCGGCACTGGATGCGGATAAATACCTGGCAGCACAACAGAGCAAGCTTTGAAGGAAAAAAAGGAACCGCCCGCACCCGTTGATGCCGATCTGTTCCGGCAGGCACTGGATGGCGTCATTCCGTTGGCACCATCCAATCGCACAACAACTCGTTTATCACCACCGCCTCCATCCCCTTTAGCACATCCTGTTCACAAACCCGAGCCGGCACAAATTCAGGACACCCTGTCCGACCACGGCGCAAGCGACACGCCGCTCACCGAATTCCTGCGCGATGGCATGTCGCGCATGACACTACGCAAGCTGCGGCGCGGACAATTTCCGTTGCAAGACAGACTGGATCTGCACGGACTAACCAGTGACGAGGCGCGCAAACTGCTGCTGGAA
Source organism: uncultured Nitrosomonadales bacterium (assembly GCA_903892645.1). Lineage (GTDB taxonomy): Bacteria > Pseudomonadota > Gammaproteobacteria > Burkholderiales > Gallionellaceae > CAITJF01. Next base: position 12,305 of record CAITJF010000082.1, read on the forward strand.
TTTCTGCGCGATGCTACGCAGCACGGCCTGCGCCATGTGTGCGTGATACATGGCAAAGGATGGCAGGCAGGCGGCGGTGAAGGGATACTGAAAATCCGCGTGCGTCACTGGCTGACCCAATGCGCGGAAGTGCTGGCATTCTGCGAAGCACCGCCGAATGCGGGTGGTGGCGGTGCGGTACTGGTATTGCTGAAATCGGGGATTTAGGCCATAACTCCAATTCGTCGAAGTTCGAAGTAGCACCTTGAGCAAGCCTTGACGTCAGCAATGGCATTGTGGGCGTTATCAAAATTTTCCTGAAAAAGCTTCTTGTATAGCTCCTGCAATTTTGGCCATTTATTGCCGTAAGGGCCGGGAATCTTGCAGTAATCCGTTGACGCTTGCATCGTGCATTTTTTGGGTTTGCCATCCAGATGATTGAGATGGCCCATACGCAAAAACTCGGCACCAAGTATCTTTTCATCAAACTGCATATTGTGCGCAATCAAGGCCACGGCTTTGGAAATATCCGCCGTGATTTCTTCAAGAACGGGCTTCAGATCAACACCCGACTGGCTGGCAAGCTCGTTGGTAATCCCGTGTATTTTGGCTGCGTCGTCTGGAATCGAGAATCCGTTGGGCTTGATAATGTACTCGGCGCTCTTGATTTCATTTCCGCTTTTATCAGTGACCAACCATGCAATTTGCACCAGCCGTGGCCAGTTTTTAATATCCGAAACAGGTGCCTTGTAGTTCTTTGGTATCCCGGTCGTTTCTGTGTCAAAGAACAAATACATGCGGCGCTCCGGTGTTGACTGGCCAAGAGGTGGCTAGATCGCACCTTCGTTGGTTTCTCCCGTGCGAATGCGGATAACCTGCTCCACCGGGGTGACGAAAATCTTGCCGTCGCCAATTTTTCCGGTATGCGCAGCCTTGATGATGGCTTCCACGGCGGCATCCAATATGGCTGCGCCCACGACCACTTCGATTTTGATCTTGGGCAGAAAATCCACCACATATTCCGCGCCGCGATACAGCTCGGTATGCCCCTTCTGCCGCCCGAAGCCTTTTACCTCAGTCACGGTCAGGCCGCTGGCGCCCAGTTCGGACAAGGCCTCGCGCACTTCGTCAAGCTTGAACGGTTTAATAATGGCTTCGATTTTTTTCATGGCTGCTCCCGAAATAAATGGTGGTGTAAGTATAACTTATTAACGATATTAGAAATCTTCCTGATAGCGCGCGGTGATCGGGTAGCGCCAATCCTTGCCGAAGCCGCGATCGGTGATGCGCACGCCGACCGGCGACTGGCGGCGTTTATATTCGTTGACACAGATCATCTTCACCACCCGCCTCACATCTTCCTCTGCATAGCCACGCGCGATAATTTCCGCGATGCCGAGATTCATCTCCACGTAACAGGCCATGATGCCGTCGAGCACATCGTAAGGCGGCAGGCTGTCCTGGTCGGTCTGATCCGGCTTCAGTTCCGCGCTGGGCGGGCGCGTGATGATGCGCTCCGGAATTACCCTGTCCAAGCCGTTTCGATAGTTAGCCAGGCGATACACCCAAGTTTTACTGACATCCTTGAGCACCGCAAAACCGCCCGCCATGTCGCCATACAGGGTGCAGTAACCGACGGTCATTTCCGATTTGTTGCCGGTAGTCAGCACCAACGAGCCAAATTTGTTGGACAAGGCCATCAGCAAATTGCCGCGTATGCGTGCCTGTATGTTTTCCTCAGTAGTGTCTGCCGCCCTGCCCTCGAACAAGCCGCCCAGGGTAGCAAGATAGGCATCAAGTGCCGGCTTGATATCGAGTTCATCGTAACGCACGCCGAGTATGGCGGCCATTTCACGCGCATCGTCCAGACTGATCTGTGCGGTGTAGGGCGACGGCATCATCACCGCACGCACCTTGTCCACACCCAGCGCATCCACCGCCACCGCCAGCGTCAGCGCCGAATCAATGCCCCCCGACAGACCCAGCAGCACACCGGGGAAACGGTTCTTGCCGATATAGTCCTTCACTCCCAGGCACAGCGCGCGATAGATGCTGTCCTCGTGCCCGAGGGCGGGCACTATTTCACCCTCCAGCATCTGCCCGCCACGAATTTCAACCAGCCCCAGCGCTTCTTCAAAGTGGGCAAATTGGTGGGTCAGCCTGCCCTGCGCATCCATGGCAAAGGATGAGCCATCGAACACCAGCTCATCCTGCCCACCCACCAGATTGGCATACACCACTGCCAGGCCGGTTTCGCCGGTGCGGTCGCGGATGGCTTCATAGCGCGTCAGGTGTTTGCCGATGTGATACGGCGAGGCATTCAGCACCAGCAGCACCTGCGCACCGGCTTCCCGCGCGCGTTGCGCCGCGTGTTCCTGCCAGATGTCGGCGCAGATGCCGAGCGCGAACTTGATCCCCTCCACCTCGAACACGCAAGGAGCCACGCCGCACGTGAAATAACGCTCTTCATCAAATACGCTGTAATTCGGCAGCGTATGTTTGTGGTACGTGGCAATGATCTTGCCGTCGCGCAACACCGAAGCGGCGTTATAGCGCTTGCCGCCCACCTCGTGCGGATGCCCCACCACCACACTGATGCCTTGCACCTGTTGCGCAAGCTCATGCAATGTCCGGTCGCATGCATGGTAGAACCCTATGCGCAACAGCAAATCCTCCGGCGGGTAGCCGCATAAACTCAGCTCCGGGGTGAGCAGCAGCGTAGCGCCCTGCAGCTTCGCGCGCTCGGCATAGGCGAGAATTTTGGCGGCGTTACCGGCAAGATCACCGACGGTGCAATTGATTTGTGCGACTGCTATCTTCATAGATGCTGTTACCCTCTATTGTGTGGCAATGATGCCGTTGCTGCTGGTCTGGCTACACGCACGGCTACGCACGCCAAGGCCGCCACCCCGATATTATGCCAGCACTATAAAAGAAAAACCGTCTGGCTATCGTTCCCCCCATTGCCAGCCGTTATCGACAGTGTGTGGTGCAGGTAATATGCGGGAAGGTAGCAGGAATATACATGGGTATAGTCAGGCCGTTGCATGGGTGGGGCGAGGGAAGCTTTATATCTGCAGGAATGGGCGTGTCACGGCTCTTGTCGCAGCGCAAAAACAAAAGGCCGGAGCTCTGTTGGTGGAGCAGTAATAATTACACTTGCCGGGAGCGGTCGTTCGCGAAGTAGCGCTATCGACACAAACAGGAACTTCAATTAAAGCTATCAAGCTCTCCTAAACCGCCAATTTTATTTGGCTTGAATTCGATTTAATACATTCCAACACAAATTTTATTTCTCCCTGAATTCTTGGCTTCATATAGCGCCTTGTCTGCGAGATTAAGCAGTACATCAATGTTGTCATCATCGGATGACAATGAAGCAACCTCTATCGGCTTGGGTGAGAACCCCTTGACTGCCCAGGATTGACGGAGAACAACCGTCGGAGGTCACTCGGGCACATGTCAAGGCCTCGACTTTTGAGGACGAGGGGTACCCGTTGCAAGGAGTCCAAAATGCGAGGGTATGCCTTGATGAACTCTGGTTTGCGTTCCGCTAGGTTGATTCTCGCATCATCCATCATGACGAGTTCGTAGCTGTCGGTTTGAGCTCGACCGCGATGCAAACACTCCGTGGCTACTCCCTTGACGTCTTCCCAATGGTATTGCGAATCCCTCGACCAGATCGCAGTTCGAAACGAGATACCTGACGGGGAGACGCAGTAACGGCTCGGAAATGCGCAGAGTGAGAGAAGTAGTGCTGGAACGCTTACCCACAAGGCGATCTGTGCGACCAGTCGTGAGCTGTTTATAAATCCTCGGCGATCCGAATTGCCGGCAACTAGGCGTATACCCGCTTCAGCGCAATTGATGAGCATAAGGTTGATGGGAAAGGCGACCAAGAGCAAGGGGACCGTCAAGAAAACATGTCCAAGCTGAGTCGGCCCCCATAAGTAAGCGTCGCCCTCACAAAAGATGCGTTGTGTGTCGACAAGCCACGAATTCGCAATCACTATAGTGGGTACGCTAAGCACGATAGCGCACATTATGGTCCATGGCTGCATTAGC
>CAITJF010000083.1 GCA_903892645.1 uncultured Nitrosomonadales bacterium
AGTTCGACAACCTGTACGGCTGCCGCGAATCGCTGGTGGACGGCATCAAGCGCGCCACCGACGTAATGATCGCGGGCAAGGTCGCCGTGATCGGGGGTTACGGCGATGTGGGCAAGGGATGTGCACAAGCCATGAGCGCGCTGTCAGCGCAAGTGTGGGTCACTGAAATCGACCCGATCTGCGCCCTGCAAGCCGCGATGGAAGGCTACCGCGTGGTGACCATGGAATATGCCGCCGCCAAGGCCGATATTTTTGTCACTACAACCGGCAACTTCCACGTCATCACCCACGACCACATGGTGAAGATGAAGAACCAGGCTATCGTGTGTAACATCGGCCATTTCGACAATGAGATCGATGTCGCCTCGCTGGAGAAATACCAGTGGGAAGAGATCAAGCCGCAGGTTGACCACGTGATATTCCCGGACGGCAAACGGATTATTCTTCTCGCCAAGGGGCGCTTGGTGAACCTGGGTTGCGGCACCGGTCATCCTTCCTACGTGATGTCTTCCTCCTTTGCCAACCAGACCATCGCGCAGATCGAGTTGTGGACGGAATCGGAAAAGGGTTCCGGCAAGTATCCGGTGGGTGTCTACACCCTGCCAAAACATCTCGACGAAAAAGTGGCGCGCCTGCAACTAAAGACGCTGAACGCGCAACTCTCCGAGCTGACCGACCAGCAAGCCGCCTACATCGGCGTGCCAAAGGAAGGCCCGTACAAGTCGGAGATGTACCGCTACTAAGGCTTACCCTCTCCCCTGTCACATCGGACGTATAGGTTGGGGAGAGGGCGAGCGGTTGGCGACCCAACAAGGACAATGTTATGCGACTTCTGCTGATCTGGATCTGTAACGCGCTGGCACTGTTGGCGGTGGCCTACCTGCTGCCCGGCATTCGCGTGGATGGTTTCACTTCCGCGCTGATTGCCGCGTTCGTGCTGGGCCTCATCAACACGCTGCTCCGTCCGCTGCTGATTCTGCTTACCCTGCCGGTCACCGTGCTGACGCTGGGATTATTCATCCTCGTTATCAACGGACTGCTGTTCTGGTTTGCCGGTTCGGTATTGCGCGGTTTCGAAGTTAGCGGCTTCTGGGTAGGCGTGATGGGCGCATTGCTATACAGTATTATTTCTTATGTGCTGTCGCTGCTGATCCCGAAAAAACGGATGAGTCGGCAGCCTCCGCAGGATGGGCCAATAACCATAGATCATGACAAACTCTAAATTATTCAGCTTTGAATTTTTCCCGCCGCAAACTCCGGAAGGTGTGGAAAAACTCATCGCCACGCGCAAGCAATTGGCGATGCTCAAGCCGGAATTTTTCTCCGTCACCTTCGGTGCGGGCGGCTCCACGCAAGGCCGCACCCTGGAAATCATACGCCAGATCAAGGCCGAGGGGCACAGCGCCGCCCCACACCTGTCGTGCGTCGGCTCCACGCGCGAAAACATCCGCACCATCCTGAACACCTACAAGGATATGGGCATCAAGCGCATCGTGGCACTCAGGGGCGACCTGCCATCCGGCATGGGTAGCATCGGCGAGTTCCAGTATGCCAACGAACTGGTATCGTTTATCCGCGTCCAGACTGGCGAACACTTTCATATCGAAGTGGCGGCCTATCCCGAGTTCCACCCGCAGGCTTCGTCACCGCGCGAAGACCTGGCCAATTTCAAACGCAAGGTTATGGCCGGGGCGAATTCCGCCATCACGCAATATTTCTACAACGCCGACGCCTACTTCCGTTTCATTGAGGAAGCGCGCAAGTTTGGCGTCACCGTTCCCATCGTGCCCGGCATCATGCCCATCGTGAAATTCTCCCAACTGGCGCGCTTTTCCGATGCCTGCGGCGCGGAAATTCCGCGCTGGATGCGCAAGACGCTGGAAAGCTATGGCGATGACAACACCTCGGTGCAAGCATTCGGTCTTGATGTCGTCACGCAGCTGTGCGAGAAGCTGCTCGCCGGTGGCGCGCCCGGACTGCATTTTTACACGCTGAACCAGGCAGGGCCCTCGCTGGAAATCTGTAGGCGTTTGGGACTTTGATGCGCTCCCTCTCCCGGCCTTCGGCCACCCTCTCCCGCAAGCATGAGAGGGGAAACCTCACCGCACGCTGCTCTCAGTCCCCTCTCCCGCTCGCGGGAGAGGGTTAGGGAGAGGGAAAGCTCGATGAAATCTCCCGAACTCTTATTACCCGCCGGCACCCTGGAAAAAATGCGCACCGCCTACGCTTTTGGCGCGGATGCTGTGTACGCTGGGCAACCGCGCTATTCGTTACGCGCGCGCAACAACGAATTTCAGCTGGAAGAGCTTGGTGTTGGTATAAAAGAAGCGCACCAACTCGGCAAAAAGTTTTTCGTCGCCAGCAACCTGATGCCGCACAATGCCAAGGTAAAAACCTACATGGCGGATATGGAGCCGATCATCGCTATGCAGCCGGACGCCTTGATCATGGCCGATCCCGGCCTGATCGCGATGGTGCGCGAACGCTGGCCGGAGGTGCAGATTCATCTTTCGGTGCAGGCCAACACGGTCAACTATGCGGCGGTGAAATTCTGGAAATCACTCGGCCTGACCCGCGTGATCCTGTCGCGCGAACTATCGCTGGACGAGATTGAAGAAATCCGTCAGCAATGCCCGGACATCGAACTCGAAGTATTCATCCACGGCGCGCTGTGCATGGCGTATTCCGGGCGCTGTCTGCTCTCCGGCTACTTCAACCACCGCGATGCCAACCAGGGCACCTGCACCAACTCCTGCCGCTGGGATTACAAGGTGGACAATGCGGAAGAGGACGGTACCGGCGACATTCAGAAAATAGATTTCGATTTCGACAAAGCGTTAAGTGAAAGTGCTCTGTCCGACTGCGGCTCACAGCCGCGCCACCCGTTGGCCGACCGTGCATACCTGATTTCGCGTGCCGACCATCCGGACGAACTGATGCCGGTGCTGGAAGACGAGCATGGCACCTACATCATGAATTCCAAAGACCTGCGCGCGGTGGAGCATGTCGAGCAGCTGGTGAAGATCGGCGTGGATTCGCTGAAAGTCGAAGGCCGCACCAAATCCATCTACTATGTGGCACGCACTGCGCAAGTATATCGGCAGGCGATAGACGATGCCGTCGCAGGCAAGCCATTCAACTATGCGCTGCTCGGCGCGCTGGATGCCTTGGCGAGCCGCGGGTATACCGACGGCTTCTACGAACGCCATCACACCCACGAACAGCAGAACTACCTGCGCGGCCACTCCGAAAGCACGCGCCAGCAATATGTCGGCGACATCGTGGCGTGCGCGAACGGCATGGCCGAGATCGACGTGAAAAATAAATTTCAGGTCGGCGACAGACTCGAAATTATCCATCCCTCTGGCAACCACATCATCACGTTGAGCGAGATGCGCAATCTCGAAGGCGCAGTGGTTAACGTAGCGCCAGGTAGCGGGCATCGCGTGCAGATACCGTTGCAGGGCGAACTGGCAAAGGGCATGGTGGCGCGGTTTCTGTAGGCTGGAGTATCCCTAAACCATTCGTCCTGATAACCAGCCAAGTCGCTGGTTATCAGGACGAACGGGGGGCGGTCTAAAGGTACGGCAGGCTCCATAAGCTGTAAGACTCGCGAATTGCTTTTGACTATACAAGATTGCATATAATGCACCCATTAACTTTACTGTGCACATCAACTAAAAACCAACCACCATGATTTTATCTACCCTCTCCCAATCCGACCGCTACACCGCGCTGCATCCGCTGTTTCCGCGTGCGTTCGAATACATTCGCAACACCGACCTGCTGGCGCTTGCGCCGGGACGCTATCCCATCCTCGATAAACAGCTCTTCGTTATTGTGGAAAATGTTACCGGACGCACACGCGAAGCGGCGAAGCTGGAATGCCACCGCAAGTACATCGACATCCAGTTGGTGCTGGAAGGCGTGGATGAGATGGGCTGGAAACCACTGGCGGATTGCACACAGCCGGTAAGCGATTACAGCGCGGAAAAAGACCTCCAGTTTTTTCACGATGCCGCGGCAAGCTGGATTGCCACACCACCCGGTGTTTTCTGCATCTTCTTTCCGGACGATGCGCATGCACCCTTGGTCAGCACGGGAAGCATCCGCAAGGCGATCTTCAAGATTGCGGTAGAACCAATTCCGTTTTAGCATAGGTCGGGTTAGGCCGACATGCCGTAACCTAACATCATCTAATATTCCCGCGTGCCAGCCCAAAAAATTCGTTTTGTGTGGCCTTACAACCCTAATGGTTTTACTACCTATCAAAGACAGGGCTATTAGGGGGTAAGCCGCACTTGTCACCTGTCAACGATCAACCCGTGATGAACGTTATTGTCTTACCGTCAGGAATGCGCACTTGCAAACCGTACGGAGTTGTTTAGAATGCCCGGCGGGTAATAACCCCAAACTTTTATTAAACGGAGAGAACATGAAATCTATTATCGTAAGCATGGTTGCAGCAGCAGGTCTGATTATTGCAGGTTCCGCACTGGCGGTAGATATGCCGGCAGAGGGCAAGGCTAAGTGTGGCGCATGCCACGCCGTCGACAAAAAAGTCGTTGGCCCATCCTTTATGGATGTCTCCGCGAAATACAAGGGCGATAAGGAAGCGGCCAGCAAAATCGCTGCCAATGTTACCAAGGGCGGCGCGTTTGGCTGGAAACTTGGCAGCATGCCGGCAAAAGGCATGGGCGCGAATGACGCTGAAATCAAGTCTATGTCAGAGTTTATCGCTGGTTTGGCAAAGTAAGCTGGAAGTAACCTTAACAAAGCCGGCGCAAGTCGGCTTTGTTTTTTGGTTTCCGAAATTTATGGTTACCCCTGATTGAACACACGGCGTCTACCGTGAAGTTGGTAATGCCCTCTAATTAAAATCGTTTAGAATGCCCTGACCATAAGTGGGGGCATCATGCAAAATTTTCTGCTCAAGGAATTCAGGGAGACGAGCATTATCTTTAAGGAAGGCTCCCTTGGAGATACCGCCTACATTTTAAAGGAGGGATGGGTAAGAATATCCACCAGGGCTAATGGAACAAAGGTTGTGCTGGCTGAATTATCCCCTGTCACCATATTCGGCGAAATGGCTCTTTTATCCAGGGAGCAAGTGCGGACTGCCACTGCTGAAGCAATAAGCCATGTGAAGGTAATCGAAATAGACAAAACCAAATTCGACGAACTCATGTCCCAATCACCAAGTATCATCGTCACCATTCTTCATGCCATCACGCAACGCCTGGTTGATACCACTTCGCGTATTCATAACAAATCCTATTGAGAAACTTGCCGCGCGAAGTAGCGCACAATATGAATCGCTTGCATCCCGGATAACGCCAGCAAGCTGCAAGCAGCGACATCCACCCAATAACTCAAGGGAGCCGCTTGTTCCGGTGTCATGCCGTTAATTCCGGAAACGGAGCCGGTTATCGGTTAGGAGTGGACGTCTTGAGTACATAATCCTAGTATGCTGACCAACCCAACGGAGGATGTAATGAAACATGTAAAAGGATTTACCCTGATTGAAGTGTTGGTTGTGGTCGCAATCATCGGCATTTTGGCAACTGTAGCATTGCCTGCCTATAACGATTATGTTACGCGTGGCAAGTTGACAGAAGCCTCGACACAGCTAGCTGATGGACGGGTCAAGATGGAACAATATTTCCAGGATAACCGAACTTATATTGGGGGGCCGTGCCCTGCAGCGACTCGATTCTTCAACTTAAACTGCGTCACCCCCACAGCAACTACTTACACGATAACCGCAACGGGCATAGCCACCCCCCTGAATACGTTCAGCTACACTATCAATGAAACCAATACAAAGACATCGGCTACGCCCTGGGGTAACAGTGCTACCTGCTGGGTCATGAATAAAGGGGCCAGGTGTTGAACGCTTTTCCCACAGCCAGGCCCTTGGGGTTTTCACTCGTTGAGCTGATGATTGGTATAGCGATCATCGGCTTTGCGTTGGTCGTGGGAATACCTGGTTATAAGACGTGGATTCAGAATACCCAGATTCGCAATGCGGCTGAATCTATTCAGAATGGGATGCAGCGGGCACGTGCAGAGGCTGTGGGGCGCAACACCAACGTTGCCTTTGTGTTAGGGGTGGCGGGAAATTCCTCCTGGGCTGTCAATGTGGTTAATCCCGCAGCGGTAATTGAGTCAAGAGCTAACAACGAAGGCTCAACAAATGCTACCAGCATCGGCTTGGCAGCAGATTTGGTAACAGTTGCATCAACCATTACGTTCAATAATTTTGGGGCAGTGGCGGTCAATGCGGATGGAACTCCCGCCCTCGTGCGAGTTGATATTGGCTCCTCCAGGCCGGGACAATTTCGGGATTTGAGGATAACGGTTGGGGTCGGCGGTAATGTCAGAATGTGCGACCCCAACATGCCGGTTTCTGTTCCACCTAGCCCACTTGCATGTTAGGTAGAGAAAAGATCATGAGCAAACCAAAAACATCCTCACCCAGACCTGCGCAACAGGGTGTTATTTTACTGGAGGGGATGATTGCCATCCTGCTTTTTTCTATAGGGGTGCTCGCGGTGGTCGGATTGCAGGCGGCCATGATTAGGAACACATCTGACGCAAAATTCCGTGCCGAGGCCAGTTATATCGCCCAGCAAAGGATAGGTGCGATGTGGGCTGATCCGACCAACCTCGGAGCCTACGTTGAGCTAAACACTCAAATTTCCGAACTACCCAACGGCACACGAACTGTCATTCAGCCGGTCGCCGGTCAAGTTGTGGTTACAGTCACCTGGCAGCAACCGGGGGAGGCTCAACACAATTTCACCACTACTGCCAGCATCACCGGGGGCTAGAATCATGGAGTCGAACAATAAACACGCACCTTTGTATCAAGCCGGTTTCACCTTGATAGAAATCATGGTCGGGCTGGTGATCGGCCTGCTCACGACCTTGGTCATCATGCAGGTTTTTTCCGTCTTTGAAGCGCAAAAACGCTCTACCACTGGCTCGGCAGATGCACAAACCAATGGCAGCACCACCCTCTATACCATAGGACGTGAATTAAGCCTGGCCGGTTTTGGCCTGGTTCCCGTTACCAATTCGGCACTCGAATGCACGGCGCCTATCATTGATCCCGCCACCGGGGTAGGGAGCCTGTCTCCCGTCACCATTACGGATGGCGGAGCGGCTGCGGGCGCTAGCGACAGCATTACCATACGCTATGGCACATCGCCCATGGGGGGGATTCCTACTCCGATTACTGCAATGGCTCCGCCTATAACCGTTGATAACAATATGGGCTGCCAAGTTAACGATATTGCAATAATCATCAATGGGCCAGCCCTTTGCAACGTAACGAAAGTGCTCAACTTGACGCCCCCCCCGAATTACACGGGAATAACACTACAAAACCTTGCCGGGGCTATCGCCGGTTCCGAGGTCGCTTGTTTGGGAACCTGGAATGAGATCACATACCGCGTGAACAATGGCAACCTGGAACGGAATGGCGTTCCCAGCATAGCGAGTATTGTCAACATACAGGCGCAATACGGGGTTTCTGCCGCTGCCAACGTGAACCTGATTGCTCAATGGGTGGATGCCACCGGTGCCATATGGGCTGCGCCTACGACTGCCAACCGCAACCGTATCAAGGCTATCCGTATCGCTGTCGTGGCGCGCAACGGGTTACTGGAAAAAACGAACGTAACCACCGCATGCAGTTCCCTCACGCTCGCGGCGCCTACCGGCCTGTGCGCATGGGAAGGCAGCGTCGCCTCCCCCGCCCCGAGGATTGATGTGAGCAATGATCCCGACTGGGCACGTTATCGCTACCGGGTTTTTGAAACTATTATTCCCCTGCGCAACGTGATCTGGGCAAGGTCCACGCTATGAAATTCCTGTCCAATCCCTGCCATGAACGCGGGCACGCCATGAAGCAGCGCGGCGTAGTGCTGTTTTTTGCCCTCATCGCTTTGGTTGTAATGTCGCTCGCCGCAGTAGCCCTGATACGCTCGGTGGACACCAGCACCATGGTTGCGGGTAATCTGGCGTTCAAACGGGCAGCTACCGACTCCGCAGATGTTGGAAATGAGGCCGCCATTGCCTGGCTGACAGCGACACAGGCGGGAAGCCCGCTGAATGTTTTCATGGACCCTCTCCACCCTTTCAACAATGATGCTCCGGCAAACGGCTATTACACCAACGCCAATCCCGCTTTGGATCTCTTTGCCGATGCGACATGGAATGTTTCCACCATCCCTGAAGTGACTGATCCAAGTGGCAACAAAATACGCTATATCATCCAGCGGATGTGCCGTGTCGCCAACCAGGTTCCCACAAAACAAAACTGTCTCTACAGTAGTGCCGCTGTCGACGACAACGGGAAAAACATCCCTCTCCCGCAGGATGTTTGCACTGGCGCCGGTTGCCCTGTAGCGGGCCAGACCCCTCAAATTCGCATCACCGCCAGAGCCACAGGTCCAAGAAACACCTTCAGCTACATACAGGCATTTGTCTATTAGGAGGCAACCATGAAACGCTACCCGAGCACTCAACCCGCTGTTCGTCGTTTGTTATGGATTGCGCTGATCGCCAGCATGGTTCTTCCGCTGCCTTCGCTCGCAGCTACGGTTGCACTGGCGACGGCGCCGCTGGCAAACGCCACCACTTCCAGTGTGCTGCCCAATCTGATGTTCGTCCTGGATAACTCCGGTAGCATGAACTGGGATTTCCTGCCGGACTGGGCGAATGACAATCATTGCAAGAAAACAGACGGTACCTATACTGCGTATTGCTGTTCCGACGATGGCGGCACCACGAACACTAACGGCACCAGCACCGCATGCTGGGCCAGCGCGGTGGCTACCGCAGCACCCTTCGGCAATTGGCGTGGGGCCCCGCCTTTCTTGACTTCGGATTTCAACGGGGTGTACTACAATCCGGCCATTACTTATACGCCTGCGGCCAATGCCGATGGCACCAGCAAACTGAGCCAGACTTCCGCCAACACCGCAGGCTGGACAGTGGTAAAAACCGATGCCTACAACAAACAGAGCACCACCTCCATCAACCTGTTGACGCAATTCCCGGATACGGAATGGTGCACAGACGGCACCTTCACCACCTGCAAGCGCAACGACAATTACCTGCTGCCGGGCACTGTCGGGGGGGTGACTTATAATACTTTCCATGCCACCGTGGCAACCGGCACCGCCAATATGGCAACCGGTATGCCGGACGCACCGACGACTATAGTCGCCAAACCCGTGGGGCCGCACTATTACAGTATTAATCCAGGCGATTATTGTGACGCACCAAATTTTAAAAACTGCCAAAATACCCAAACAGCGACCTTCAGCTTTCCGGCCAAGCTGCGCTGGTGCACCACGACCGCGCTGACCACCTGTCAGGAGTTGAAAACCTCTGCATATCCGTATGCCCGGTATCCGACAAAGATTTTTACCCCCGCTGTTCCGTATTCAGCCGCTGTGCCGGCCGTGCCCCCGGTGGTTGGCGTAACCGGAGTTGCAGCTTCAGCGAGCTTTACCTTTAATTTCATCGGCTCCCTTAACCCTGTCGGGTTCAGCATCAAAGTCAACGGAACGGAGATCATGACCGCGACAACCCCGGGGGCTCTCACGACCAGCTCGGGAATGGCCACTTGGGTTCAGAGCCATTCCAGCCTTGCCGGGTACACCATTTCAAAAAGCGGCAGCACGGTCACCATTACAGCAACTACGACGGGCACTGCCAAAAACATCAATACAGTCGTCATTACAGAAACTCCCCCCGTGACCGTCACCTATACCACCAATCCAACGTTGGTTAGTGGAGTAGACCCGGTAACCGCAGTGAGGCCTACCGGCCTGATTACCTTCGGCGGAGGCACTACCGTCGCTGTCGCCACGATCACTAGATCACTAGCAGGCAGCAAAACCATAACGGTGGGAGCAAATACTGCGTCCAGTGCCAACCCCCTCACGATTGGCACAGGTAAAACAGCTATCCAAGCCGCTGCCGCTGTTGTTGCATCCATCGGTACTGCGGGCACGATTAAGGCTTATGTGGGCGGCAACGCTATCACACCGACCTGTGCGTCCAAGACTTCTAATGTGGTTTGTCTTGTCGATACCTCAACTTATGCCAACGGCAGTGCCGTTACCATCGGGGCGACATCGAACTTCCCTCCCTTGACCGTATCCACGACAGCAACGGCTGGCGGTGTTACTGCTGTAGTAGGGGTTAAGGCTGCAGGGACTATTACCTTCACTAACCCAACATTCCTGAACCCCAATGGATTTAGTATCAAAGTCAACGGAACGGAGATCATGACCGCGACGACCCCGGCTGCTCTCACATCCAGCTCGGGAATGGCCACTTGGGTTCAGAGCCATTCCAGTTATGCCGGCTACGTTATTACCAACAGCGCCAGCACAGTCACCATTACGGCGTCTGCATTTGGCCCTGCCTGGAACATCGCCACTATTGTAAAAACGGAGAATGCGCCCGGCACCGCCACCACTAGCGCACCTACCTATGTTGCCGGGGTTGATGCTGTAGCTGCATCACCTGGCAGCCCCTATATCCCAGAAGTCCTCGCTCAGCCGGCACATTATTATGGATCCTTCGTGCGGACGGACATCGTTCCCACCACTCCCACCTATCCCAAAGATCCCGCCCGCACCGACTGCGCCGGAGCCACTTGCACTTATGCGGAAGAAATGACCAATTTCGCCAACTGGTGGACTTACTATCACACCCGCATGCAGAATATGAAGACCTCTGTGAGCCAGGCTTTCAAGCCGATTGGCGTCGGCTATCGTGTGGGTTTTTCCACCATTTCCAGCCAGACCACGGCGGGCCATTTCCTGGCTATCTCCAAATTTGACGACGTCACGCCCCCGCTCAACCAGAAAACCAACTGGTATGCGGATTTGTTCGCTGTTGTACCCGGCGGCGGCACGCCACTCCGCTCTGCGCTTGCGTCAGTGGGGCGTATGTACGAGGGACTCAATCCGTTTGGTTTTGCTGTAGGCGATATACGCAAAAAAGACCCGATAGAGTATTCCTGCCAGCAGAACTTTACCCTGCTCACGACGGATGGTTACTGGAACACGGACACCGCTGCCACCGTGAAAGACGGGACCATATTACCCGCAGCATCCGGAAGCCCGGTCGGCAATTTGGATGGTCCGGGTACCCCGCGCCCGATGTATGAAGGCCTCACGGCCTCTTCCGGCTCTCTGGCCGACGTCGCCAAGTGGTACTACGATAATGACTTGCGCAATGTGGCGCTGGGAAACTGCACCGGGGCCCTGGGAAAGGACGTGTGTCCGGACAATGTATTCGTCAGCGGTACCGATAACAACGTCAAGCAACATATGACAACCTTCACCCTGGGCTTGGGTGTGGATGGCACGGTGGCTTACGCCACCGATTACAAAACCGCAACCTCGGGCGATTATTACAATATCCTGAAGGGGCTTGGGACACCCACCGCCAACTGGCCCGTGCCCGTCGCAGACACCGAGACTGCGGTGGATGACCTGTGGCATGCCGCCGTCAACGGGCAGGGAACTTATTTCAGCGCCAAGAACCCGACCCAGCTCGCCAATGGACTCAATGCGGCACTCGTTGCCGTTGGCGCGAAACTTGGCTCATCTGCCGCCGCCGCCACCAGCACGCTGAATCCTGTTGCCGGCAACAACTTCGCTTACGTTGCCAGCTACACCACGGTAAAGTGGCAGGGCAATCTGGAATCGCGCAGCATCAACGTGGTCACCGGCAAGATCAGCGAAGCTGCAACCTGGTGCGTGGAAAACATCGTGGGAGGGGCTTGCGCATTGCCGAGCAGTGTTGTTGCTGATTCAAGCGGGGCCAGTACCATTTACAACTGCGTCACGCCAAGTGCTACTCCTGCCACCTGTCCGGCCCCCGGTATGCTTGATGGGGTTTCTTCTGAATGCAAAGTGGAGTTGCCGAAGGCCTGCACCGGCACCATGCCCGCCAAAGTGGGCTCCGCCAGCGACACGCGAACGATCTACACAAACATCGGTGGTGTGCTCGGGGCTTTCACCTATGCCAACCTCAACCCACTCTATCCGGCAGCCTTCACCGCTACCGGATTAAGCCAGTGGAGCGGCTTTACTGCAGCACAGAAAACTGCTGCCGCAGGCAGCAACCTGGTAAATTTCCTGCGCGGGTGGAATGGCTTTGAGGATCGCACCTCCAATGTGCCCAACGACAGGCTCTATCGTTACCGCGAAGCTGTGATGGGAGATGCGCTGGAATCCCAGCCCGCCTTTCTCAGCAAGCCCATATTCAGCTATGCTGACCCGGGTTACAGCACCTACGTCAGCGATCATGCCAATCGCGTCGGTTCGGTGTACATAGGAGCCAACGATGGCATGATGCACTCCTTTGCAGCCGACACCGGAGTGGAGCGTTGGGCTTATGTGCCGAGCATGGTAGTGCCCAATATGTGGAAGCTGGCGGATAAAAACTACGCCAATGCAGCCACCACTTTTAATGTTCCACCCAGCACCAATTCCCACGTCAATTTTGTCAACGGCAGCCCAATCATGTCGGATGTGTGCATAGCCCATTGCGCGGATGATTTGCTTGCTGTCTGGCGTACCATACTGGTGGGGGGGTTGAACGCTGGCGGACGCGGTTATTATGCACTGGACATCACTGACCCCCTCGTTCCTACGTTATTGTGGGAGTTCACGACAGCTGCTGACAGCGATGTGGGTTACAGCTTCGGGCAGGCTGTCTTTACCAAGAAGACAGACGGGACATGGGTCGTGCTGGTAACCTCCGGCTACAACAATACCGGTCCCGGTGATGGTCACGGCTACCTTTACGTGCTGGATGCCGCCTCAGGTTCCAAAATCAGCAAGATCGACACCGGTGTGGGCACCGTCGCCACGCCAAGTGGACTGGCCAGGATCGCCGCATGGAACAACGAACCCGGAAGCAACACGGCGGGCTATGTCTATGGCGGCGATTTACTGGGAAATCTCTGGCGTTTCGACATCAATGCGGAAACGGCTTTCCTGTTTGCAACCCTGAAGAACGCTGCCGGTAATGCCCAGCCCATTACCACCTCTCCCGTACTGGGCGAAATAGGGGGCAAGCGCGTCATATTTGTGGGCACCGGAAAATATCTGGAAATGGCTGACCTTTCCAATGTTCAGCCACAGAGCCTGTATGCAATCAAGGATGATAATGCGGCTGTTACCCTGACTAACCCGGGTGGCAGCCCAAGGGTTAGTACCACACTGGTGCAGCAAACGATAACAACCTCGGGTGCCACCCGTACGGTATCCAGCAACCCGGTGGATTTCGATTTCGGTCGAGGTTGGTATATTGATTTTCCAGATATGGGAACCGGCGCGGAACGCGTAAACATTGAGGGTAAGCTGGTGTTGGGAACACTGCTGGTGCCCACGATTGTTCCTTCAAATACCGATTGCTCGCCGGGCGGCACGGGTTGGCTTAACTATTTTGATTTTAAGACAGGC
>CAITJF010000084.1 GCA_903892645.1 uncultured Nitrosomonadales bacterium
CACGGCGCCTTGACCAGCGCATATACTTCTGCACCCGCTTTCAGCTTGAGATGATCCACACTCTCGTTGGTGATCACGGCAACCAGCGTATTGCCGCCGCCGATGTCTGCAATCACTTCGGCGTTGACCGCCCCCAATTTCACACTTTTCACCTTGCCTGGAAACTGATTACGCGCGCTCGTCTTCATGTCATATCTCCTTATCAAATGGTAATACTCATCGATCGTTCTGTTGCAGATTTAGAAATCGAACTGGGCGCGCGCATCCACGGCCTTTTCCTCGCTGCTTGTTTTTCCGTTGAGCGTCACCGGCGTATCGAAAGTGGTGCGTATATAATTCAGCATCAAGCGCGCGTAAGGCGTCAACATCCATTTTGCCCCGTAAGTCCAAGCATTGGCTTTGTTGGTGTATGCGGTGGTGGCCGTTGGCGCAGTCAAACACCCGGTACCAGCCACACAACCTTGGGCTACCGTCACAAAATCGGAAGCATCGAATCTGCTGTATCTCAGCCCAAGCTCGATACCGCCAAGACCGGGGTTGCCCCATGAGAAATTCTGTTTCGGATTGATTCGGTTAAACATGCCATTCTTGTAGGCATCAGCATAATTTTCGCCTGTGACTAGCCAAGTCAAACTGGTATACCAGGCATCAATTTTATGTGTCGCCGTATTTGTTACCGAATATTGATTAAAATCTGTCGCTATGTATTCCCCCTGGAACTTGGTTGGCCCATACGCCAGAGCGGTCTCCAGCCCCCTGCGTTTTCTATTCACATCGCCGCCGGCAAAAGTGTCAGTGCCGAAAAACTTGGTTGCGGTTGCGCCGGTGTTGCCCGCCGTATTGGATGTGATGCCGTTAGCCTCCGTGTAGGCCGAGAGCGCTGTGGAATAGGGCAGTGCAGCAGGCGATGTGGAAGGCTCGACCTGGTTCTTGCTGGCGGATACGCCGAGATGTACTACCGTGTTTTTCCATTCTGCCCAGTCGGCAATATTGGCAGCGAATCTTCCGACAATATCCTTGGAATCGTTCAATGCATCGTTATTCTGACCACTGCCGTTCACGTAGGATAGATTGTAGTAGGCGCCTTTGAACGGGGCGCCAAACAGCATCAGGCCGCGATCAAACGTAGAGTTGAAGACAGGCCCCGTTGCGGTTGCAAAAGAGGATTCCATGAAATCGATGAAGTTGGTGCTCTCTGCACGCTCAAGGCCAAACACCGGTTTGAACTGGCCGATTCGCAGTCTTGCACCGGGAAAGTGGTTGTAATCCATATACCCATGAGTCAGCGCAGTCGTGCCTTTGGCGCCATCATTACTGTTGGCAAGCTCCCCTTCGACTCGAATAGAAAAATCCTTGAGATAGGTGAAGGTGCCGCCCAATCGCGCACGGCGGATGGAGAAGGTGTCATTCTTCCACTCCGAGGGCGCTGTACTGCGGTAATCCGCTTGAACTCGGCCATTGATCTGCATTGACCAGTTACCGGTGCCATCATCGATTACCAGACCATCCTTGAGGCCGCCATATAGGGCATTGCTTGCGCTCTTGTTTTCTCC
>CAITJF010000085.1 GCA_903892645.1 uncultured Nitrosomonadales bacterium
TTCCAGCTTCGCCTGTTTGGTGGCGCGTGCTTCTTCCTCGGCTATTAGTTTGGCTTGCTCCTCTGTCTTGGCTTGTTCCGACACCTTCGCTTCAGCTTCTGCCTTCGCTTTCGCTTCTACCATTGCTTGCTTGGCTGCTCGCGCCTTTTTTGCAGCTTTAGCTTTAGCCTCTATTTTTAGCTTTGCTTCTTCCGCTGCCAAGGCTTCTTCCGCTGCCAAGGCTTCTCCACCTGCCTTGGCCTCGGCTTCTTTCTTGGCCCGCTCAGCTACCCGCACTTCTTCATCGGCTTTCACTTTAACTTGTGCTTCTGCATGCCCTTGTTCGGCGGCCAAGCGATACCATTTCATCGCTTCCTGATGATCTTGCCCTACGCCTTCCCCTTTGGAATACATTACACCAAGGTTAAATTGTGCCTCTGCACTCCCTTTTACGGCTATCGGGTGGAATAATTTGATGGCTTGCGCGTAGTCCTTTATTACGTATGCCTTTCGCGCATCAGCCAATGTATCTGTTTTACCCAGGCAACCGGCAAGTACCAGCATTGTGGCAAAACAGATAATCAGTTTTTTCATCGTGTTCCTGCACTCTTGTGTATCCCAGATACCACATGCTAAGCTCGCCGCTTATTGGTGGATGCTGCAATTAGGCTGCGGAATTGACGCCTATTTGCGGAATCAGGCCTGTTCGCGGAGTCAATAAGGAGTGCTTTTTGAGTACAGCGACCATCGAAGGCAGCCGGCTGTAATGAGTTGAGGGTTCTTTACGTTCAAATTCCCCGTGTGACCTATTTCCAATGAGCGTACCATCAAAAAATTAGTTAAAACCTGTTTTTGATAGAGAGACGGGTATGAAGTAAATAGGGTAGTGTGTGGTAAAAGTTTTTTGAAAATGTTTGCGCCTGAACACGGCGAATGATTAAGCGGAGATTTCCAAGATGAAGCTAAGCACTTCTTACCTAACCGGCGTGACTATCCTCGCGGCATCCATGCTTTTGCTTGCCGCTTGCGGTCCCAGGGAAGGAGGGCAGCAAACGCCCGCAGGCAGCGCGGTGCCGCCTCCGCCTGAGGTTGATGTGGTAACGGTTGCCGCCGGTTCAGTGGTGCTGACACAGGATCTTCCCGGTCGCCTGCAGGCTTACCGGACTGCCCAAGTGCGGGCCAGGGTGGAGGGGATAGTCGAGAAACGCCTGTTCGTCGAAGGCAGCGACGTGAAAGCAGGCGATACGTTGTTCCAGATCGACGCGCGTAACTATCAAACGACCTATGATTCTGCCAAGGCCGATGTAGCCGTTGCCAGCCAGACCGTGGGACGCTACAGACATCTTCTTGAAGCAAAAGCGGTTAGCCAGCAGGATTATGACTTGGCCGAGGCCAAGCTCAAGCTGGCCGAGGCTACCTTGTCCAGAACGCAACTCGATCTGGAAAATACCCATGTGCCAGCTCCTATCGCCGGGCGCATAGGGCGTACACAGATGACGGAAGGGGCGCTCGTGGGTCGCGGTGAAGCCACTCTGCTCGCCACTATCGAGCAGGTCGATCCCATTTATGCCAACTTCACGCAGTCGGGTGCCGATTTGCTGCGCCTGCAACAGGCGATCAAGGCCGGCAAGCTGAAACGCGCCGAATCGGCAAAGGTGGAGCTTGTACTTGAAGACGGCAGTTCCTATCCCCAGCCCGGCAAGCTGCTGTTCGCCGACCTCGCCGTTGACCCTGGCACGGGCAGCGTGTCGTTGCGCGCCACATTTCCCAATCCGAAACAAGAGTTATTACCCGGCATGTTCGTGCGCATCCGCTTCCCGGAAGCCAGCGCCAACAACAGCATCCGATTGCCGCAACGCGCGGTGCAGGCGGGACCGCAGGGGCAGTTTGTGATGTTGGTGGATGCGGAAGGTAAGGCAGCGCCCCGTCCAATCAAGACGGGAGGCATGGCGGGCAGCGACTTTGTTATTACCGAAGGCCTGAAGGTTGGCGAGCAGGTGATCGTCAACGGCTTGCAGAAGGCGAGGCCGGGAACTCCGGTGAAGCCCGTACAGTGGAATCCAGCATCGGGCACTCCGGCTGTAAGCACACAGCCAGCAAAAGCTCACGAGAAAAAATAGAAAGCCGCCGTGCTCGCAAAATTTTTTATTGACCGCCCGATCTTTGCCTGGGTCATCGCCCTGATTATCCTGCTGGGCGGGGGCTTGGCTTTGCGCAACCTGCCGGTCGCATCTTATCCGGCGGTGGCACCGCCAGCCTTGGCCATTACCGTCAACTACCCCGGCGCATCCGCCCAAATCGTCGAGGAAACGGTCGTCTCGCTGATCGAACAGGAGATGAACGGCATCGAGCATTTGCTTTACATGGACTCATCCTCCGAACTGGGCATCGGCACCATCACGCTGACTTTTGAGGCGGGCACCAATCTGGATGTCGCTTCTGTCGAAACGCAGAACCGCGTCAAGCGGGTGGAAGCGCGCCTCCCTGAAAACGTCCGCCAACTTGGCCTTACCGTAGCCAAGTCGGCGCGCAATTACCTGATGTTCGTCTCGCTTTTTTCGCCGAACAAAAGCTTGGACTATGTGGCGCTTGGCAGCTATGTGGCCTCCAATGTGCTGGAAAATATCCGCCGCGTGCCTGGCGTGGGCGAGGCCATTCTGTTCGGCACCGAATATTCCATGCGGCTGTGGCTGAAGCCCGATAAACTCCATTCCTACAACCTGACACCCGGCGATGTCACCAAGGCTGTACGCGCCCAGAATACGCAGCTTGCCACCGGCGAGCTCGGGCAGTTGCCGGCTGCGGCAGGACAGCAAATGAATGCGGTTATTGTCGTCAAGAGCCGTTTGTCCACGCCGGAGGAATTCGGCGAGGTGATTGTCAAGGCGAATCCGGATGGCTCTACGGTACGGGTCAAGGACGTGGCACGGGTGGAATTGGGTGCGCAAGACTACTCAATCTCTGCACGGCTTGATGGCCAACCCGCCGCTTCCGTTGCGATTCGCCTACTGCCGGGTGCCAACGCGCTGGATACCGCCAAGGCAATCAAGGCCAGGATGGAGGAATTATCCAAGGGCTTCCCCAAAGGAGTTGATTGGGTGGTGCCTTATGACACTTCCAAGTTCGTCGAGATATCCATCAGCGAGGTGGTAAAAACTCTGGCGCAAGCCATGATTCTGGTATTTATTGTCATTTACCTGTTTCTGGGAAACCTGCGCGCCACTTTTATTCCCACTATTGTCGTGCCGATCGCCCTGACCGGTGCAATTCTGGGTCTCTACTTTGCTGGTTACTCGATCAATACCCTGACTATGTTCGCCATGGTGCTAGCCATTGGCATTGTGGTGGATGACGCTATCGTGGTGGTGGAAAACGTAGAGCGCATCATGACCGAAGAAGGTCTTGCGCCCCGCGAGGCAACACGCAAGGCCATGGGGCAGATATTCGGCGCCATCATCGCCATCACCGTGGTGCTTTCTGCCGTGTTCATCCCCATGGCTTTCTTTAGCGGCTCGGTGGGTGCTATCTATCGCCAGTTCTCGGTCACGTTGATCTTGACTATCCTGTTCTCGGTATTGATGGCGCTGACCCTGACCCCGGCGCTGTGCGCTACGCTGTTAAAAAATTCCCCCAGCCATGAAATGGTGCCGACGCGTGGGTTTCTCGGCTGGTTTAATCGTTTCTTCGCCAGAACCACCCAGCATTACAAGTCCGGGGTGGCTGGCGTGCTGAAGCGAACCGGTCGTTATCTGCTGCTATACGCAGCCATTCTGGGCGCCGTAGGCTGGCTGTTCGTGCATTTGCCCACCAGCTTCCTGCCAGATGAAGACCAAGGCTATTTCATAAGCGTGATCCAGTTGCCACCCGGTGCCACGCGGGAGAGGTCACTGGAGGTGCTTTCGGAAGTGGAGCAGTTTTATCTCAAGCAACCCGAAGTGGAGCATGTCATCGGGGTGGCCGGATTCTCTTTCTTCGGGCGCGGTCAAAACGCCGCGATCACCTTCGTTCGCCTGAAGGGTTGGGATGAACGGCCAAGCCCGGACAGTTCAGCGCCTTCGCTGGTGAAGCGCGCCAACATGGGGTTGTTCCGTATCAAACAGGCAATGATATTCGCTGTCAACGTGCCGCCGATTCCAGAGCTGGGGGCGATTGGTGGGTTCGATTTTCGCCTGCAGGATCGTTCGGGGCAGGGGAGAGAGAAGCTGCTTGAAGCTCGCAACATGGTGCTCGGCATGGCAGGCAAGCATCCTGCATTGGCCGGGGTGCGGCCGGAAGGGCAGGAGGTCGGGCCACAATTGCAACTGGATATTGATCGCTTGAAGGCGCGGGCACTGGGCATAGATATTGCCGATTTGAATGAAACCTTGCAGTCGGTGCTCGGTGTCGCCTACATTAACGACTTTGTGCGCCAAGGCCGCATCCTGCGCGTGCAAATGCAGGCTGAATCTGACGTACGCTCCACCCCTGAGAATATTTTGCGGATGCCGGTGCGGAATGCACAGGGCGGGATGGTGCCATTGTCCGAAATTGCAACCCCACACTGGGTCGTGGGTTCGCCAAAGCTGGATCGTTTCAACGGCCTGCCCGCGATGAAGATTTCCGGTAATCCTGCTCCCGGCCGCAGCAGCGGTGAGGCCATGGCGGCAATGGAGGAAGTGGCGTCAAAGTTACCGCCCGGTTTTGGTTTTGAATGGTCTGGAACATCCAGCGAGGAGCGCCTCTCCGGCAGCCAGGCTCCTTTTCTGTTTGGCCTTTCGGTGGTAGCAGTATTTTTATGCCTGGCAGCGCTGTATGAAAGTTGGTCGATTCCGGCTGCCGTGATTCTGGTGGTGCCCATCGGCGTTCTGGGCGCGCTAACCGCCGTCACGCTCCGTGGCTTGCCTAACGATGTTTACTTCAAGGTCGGACTGATCGTCATCATCGGACTTGCGGCGAAAAATGCGATTCTGATTATCCAGTTTGCCCGAGACTTGCAGGATCGCGGGCACGATCTGGTTGAGGCCACGCTGGAAGCATGCCGCCTGAGATTCCGCCCTATCTTGATGACCTCCATCGCCTTTATTCTGGGTGTCCTGCCGCTGGCCATTTCTACTGGCGCCGGCGCTAATGGCCGCCATGCTATCGGCACCGGTGTCATGGGCGGCATGATCGCTGCGACAGTATTGGCGGTATTTCTAGTGCCGGTTTTCTTCGTGGTTGTTCGCCGCATCTTCCCCGGCCATGCGCCTCGGCAGCAGGAGGAAAACCATGAGTGAGCCGAAAAAGAAATTGAGTATGGCCCTGTTTTCTAGCTGTTTATTGGCAGCGTGTGCCGTTGGATCAGATTACCAGCGTCCGCGTATGGAATTGCCGGAAAGCTGGCCGGCGAAGCAAGATAACACGGCCAAGCCGGTTAGCGGAGCAAGTGAGCAGTGGTGGCATCTCTATGCCGATGCCTTCCTCGACCAGATTGAAGAAGAGGCGTTGGCCCACAATGCGGACATCCAGGTGGCGGCGGCACGGGTGCTGGAAGCGCGTGCGCAATTGGGCATCACCGGGGCGGATCAATATCCGTCAGTCAGCGCGCACGTGGCGGAGAGCCGTACCCAGAGCAGCTTAGCAGCGCACCCGACCACTTTGCCGCGCATCCAGAATTTATCGCACGTTACGCTGGATGCGAGTTATGAAATCGACCTATGGGGCAAGCTCCGCCGTGCCAGCGAAGCCTCTCGCGCGGAACTGCTCGCTGCGGAATCAGCGAGGGAGACGGTGCGCCTTTCGCTTACCACGCAGGTGGCGCAACAGTATTTCACCCTCGTGTCGCTGGGTGCACAGGAAGCAGCCATCCGCCGCGTACTGGCAGGCCGCCAGGAAAGGCTTGCGCTGAACAGGAAGCAACTTGAGGTCGGTGTGATTTCTGAATACGACTTGCATCAGGCAGAAGCCGATGTGGCCACAGTGCAAGCACAACTCACTTCCATTGTTCAAGCGCGCGACAAGCAGGAAACCGCTCTAACCTTGCTGCTGGGGCGCTCGCCACGCGACGTGATGAGCAGCAACCTGCATCGCGGCAGTCCTAGTCTTGCAAATGCATGGGTGCCTGATGGATTGACAGCTGAACTGCTGTTGCGCAGGCCTGACCTGAAAGACGCCGAGTCGCGCTTAGAGGCGCTGAATGCCCGCATTGGCGCGGCTCGCGCTCAGTTTTTTCCATCGATAGCCCTGACTTCATATCTCGGCAGCGAAAGTGTCGCGCTCGCTAACCTGTTTAGCGGCCCGGCGGGAATTTTCCAGTTTGCCGCCAATATCAGCCAGCCAATCTTCAATGCGGGGCGCGTGGGTTACATGGTGGATGTGGCGGAAGCGCGCCGTGACCAAGCGCTGGTTCAATACAAACAAGCCGTCGCCAGCGCCTTCGCAGATGTGCGCAATGCCTTGTCGGCGCAGGAATCCGCCCGGCAGGTGCTGGCTTCAGAAAGTACGCGCAGCGAAGCGCTGGCGCAAGCTTGCAAGCAAGCCGAATTACGCTATCAAACCGGGATGGCCAGCCACCTGGAATTGTTAGATGTGGAGCGGAATTACTTGCAAGCCCAGTTGAATCGCCTGGATGCCGAACGAGCCCAACGAGTTGCAGTTGCTGATCTGTTCAAGGCGTTGGGAGGAGGATGGCAATCTTCACTTGATAGGCAAGGTTCCACAAAAACAGAACAAGGGCAAAACCCATAGTACATAACCACAATACATAATTAAGTTTAACTTAATAGGTGAATTGCATGAATTAATGCAACAAACTTCAATTTCACAACCTTCATTTTTTAATTTATTTTAATTCACTACTTCGCATAATGTATATTATGTCAAATTGCAGAAGATGCTATCAAGCGGGTTGCGACTGGCTTCGCAATATCTCAAAATGCTTTTTCCAGAACCTCTCTTCCGCTTTCGAAAAACAAAATTTTGGAGACTATATGCGCATACAAATACAAGCAGACGGAAAAACCATACTCAGCACAACAGACGAGGAGTTGCTATTTCAACTCGCCATGCTTGGCGGAGGTGGTTACATTCCCAA
>CAITJF010000086.1 GCA_903892645.1 uncultured Nitrosomonadales bacterium
AGGATTGAGGAGAGGGTAAGCATCAGTTATTTTCCTTATCCTCGTCCATATATTTCGAAAGCGCCATGGCCTGCAACAGCACAAACACCAGCATTAAGCCAGTGGTGCCGAACAGCTTGAAATTGACCCAGGTGTCGGTGGAGTAATTGAATGCAACATACAGGTTGATCACGCCGAGAGCGGCAAAAAACAAACTCCAGCTCAGATTGACGCGGTTCCATACCCTGATCGGGAGCGTGAGCTTTTCCTGCATCAGGGTGCGCATCAGGTTCTTCTTGAACAGCAGGTTGGAAAACAGCAGCGCAGTGGCGAACACCCAGTACAGGATGGTGGGCTTCCACTTGATGAAGGTCTCATCGTGCAGCAGCAGCGTCGCACCGCCGAACACGATGATGATGCCGAAACTTACCCACAGCATGGTATCCACCTTGCCGTGCCGCCATTTGGTCCATGCGACTTGAGCAATGGTGGCGGCAATCGCGGTGGCAGTGGCGACGTAGATGCCGGACAGCTTGAAGGCGGCGAAAAACAGGATGATGGGGAATAGATCGAACAGCAGTTTCATAGGTTATTTTCTGTCCAGTGCAAGTGACGCGGAGTTGATGCAAAAGCGCAGTCCTGTCGGTTCCGGCCCATCCTCGAACACATGGCCGAGATGGGCGTTGCAGCGGCTGCAAAGCACTTCAATGCGGCCGTTGTCTCTGCGTGTGGCGATGCTGCCGGGCTGGTGCGGCTGCCAGAAGCTCGGCCAGCCGGAGCCGGAATCAAACTTGGTTTCGGAATCAAACAATGCATTGCCGCAGCACACACAGCGATAAATTCCCGCATCATGGCAATCCCAATATTGTCCGGTGAATGGTGCCTCGGTGCCGCATTGGCGGCACATATGGTATTGCTCCGGTGTAAGTTCATCGCGCCATTCGGCGTCGGACTTTTCGATGGGTGCGGCCATGGGAAATTACAATACCTCGCCTGCATGGTCGGCCAGGCGCGAGCGTTCGCCGCGTTGCAGGGTGATGTGCCCGCTGTGCTCCCATCCCTTGAAGCGATCCACCACGTAAGTCAGGCCGGAACTGCCCTCGGTGAGGTAGGGCGTGTCGATCTGCGCGATGTTACCCATGCACACCACCTTGGTGCCGGGGCCGGCGCGCGTGATCAGCGTCTTCATCTGCTTGGGGGTGAGGTTCTGCGCCTCGTCGATGATCAGGTACTTGTTGAGGAAGGTGCGTCCGCGCATGAAATTGAGCGATTTCACCTTGATGCGGCTGCGGATCAGGTCGCGCGTCGCGGCGCGCCCCCATTCGCCGCCTTCCTCATCGGACTTGTTGAGCACGTCCAGATTATCGTCCAGCGCGCCCATCCATGGCGTCATTTTTTCTTCCTCGGTACCCGGCAGGAAACCGATGTCCTCACCCACCGGCACGGTGACGCGGGTGATGATGATTTCTGAATACAGCTTGTGTTCCAGGGTTTGCATCAGCCCGGCAGCCAGCGTCAGCAGCGTCTTGCCGGTGCCCGCCTGGCCGAGCAGGGTGACGAAATCAATTTCCGGGTTCATCAGCAGGTTGAGCACAAAATTTTGCTCGCGGTTGCGTGCGGTGATGCCCCAGATGGCATTCTTGTGGTGGGTATAATCGGTCAGCGTACGTAGCATGGCAGTGTTGCCGTCCTGCGCGGTTACCACGGCATAAAACGGGTTGCCGCCGTTTTCCTGGTACACAAACTGGTTCACCAGCAGGTCGCGGCACAGCGGCCCATTGATGTTGTAAAAAGTGTGGCCGTCCTGCAAACCGGACTTCATGTCCTTGCCGTTCTTGTCCCAGAAATCCTGCGGTAATGCCAGCACCCCGGTATAGAGCAGGTCGGTGTCTTCCAGCACCTTGTCGTTAAAGTAATCCTGTGCGGACAGGCCCAGCGCACGCGCCTTGATGCGCAT
>CAITJF010000087.1 GCA_903892645.1 uncultured Nitrosomonadales bacterium
CTCTTCCGCTTTCGAAAAACAAAATTTTGGAGACTATATGCGCATACAAATACAAGCAGACGGAAAAACCATACTCAGCACAACAGACGAGGAGTTGCTATTTCAACTCGCCATGCTTGGCGGAGGTGGTTACATTCCCAAGCATGGAACCATTCTTACCACTACTGCAACAACGGACGCAGGCACTCTGACAGACACGTTTATAGCGACCGAGTTTGAAGAGCAATAACCCTTGCCGGTGGCCGCTTTGACAAACGCAGAACAGACTTAAGGGGAAAGCGCCTTGCTCAAAACAACAACATGGAGCAAGACATTGCATAATTCGAACCTTTATGAATCTCCTGGCAGAACTGGGAGTACCTCACTGAATTAGGTGCCTTTTAGGGTTTGGTTTCGTGCACTGCAGACGCAGGTAATAACTGTGCATGACTGCCTACTATCTGGAAGAATACTTCGTCGCGTTTGACCATGCCCAGTTCGCTACGCGCACGTTCCTCAACAGCTTCGGTTCCCTGCTTAAGATCACGCACCTCTGCATCCAGCACCGCATTGCGCGTTTGTGTCTGTTGGTTAACTCGTTTTTGCGCCTCGACCTGCCGGTCGAGATCCCACACTTTCAACCAGCCGCCTTTGCCTAGCCAGAGCGGATACTGCAACAGCAGGATCAAAACAACAAGTATCAGCGAGATCCAGCGCATCTAACAAGGACACGCCTACGCCAACTGATAATACGCATCACGTCCGGGGTAAGACGCGCTATCGCCGAGGTCTTCTTCGATGCGTAGCAGTTGGTTGTATTTCGCTATGCGGTCGGAGCGCGACAGCGAGCCGGTCTTGATCTGCAGAGCGTTTGTGGCGACAGCAAGGTCAGCGATGGTGGAGTCTTCCGTCTCGCCGGAGCGATGCGAAATTACGGCGGTGTAGCCCGCGCGCTTGGCCATTTCAATCGCCGCAAAAGTTTCGGTGAGGGTGCCGATCTGGTTCACTTTGATCAGGATGGAATTGGCTATACCGCGCTTGATACCTTCACGCAGGATTTTGGTGTTGGTCACGAATATATCGTCGCCCACGATTTGAATCGACTTGCCCAAACGGTCGGTCAACAGCTTCCAGCCGTCCCAGTCGTGCTCGCTCATGCCGTCCTCGATGCTTATGATGGGGTATTTATCAACCCAGGTGGCGTACAGGTCAATAATCTGGGTTGAATTGAGGGTCAGCCCGTCCGCTTTCAGGTGATACTGTCCATCCTTGTAAAACTCGGAGGCGGCGGCATCTATGCCGATCGCCACGTCCGCACCGGGCACGTAACCGGCCGCTTCAATGGCTTCCACGATGACTTTCAGGGCGGCCTCGTTGGAACCTAGGGCAGGCGCAAAACCGCCCTCGTCGCCCACCGTGGTGCTCAGGCCACGGTTGTGCAGGATTTTTTTCAGGTTATGGAATACTTCCGCGCCACAACGCAATGCCTCGCGAAAACTCTGGCTGCCCACCGGGATGATCATGAATTCCTGAATGTCCGCGCCGCCGGTGGCATGCGCCCCGCCGTTGATGATGTTCATCATCGGCACCGGCATTTCCATGCGCGCCGCGCCGCCCAGATAGCGGTATAGCGGCAGGCCGGCTTCTTCCGCAGCGGCCTTGGCCACGGCAATGGAAACGGCCAGAATGGCGTTCGCGCCCAAGCGTGATTTGTTTTCCGTGCCGTCGAGATCAATCATGGTCTGGTCAATAAAGGCTTGTTCCGCCGCATCCAGGCCGATGATGGATTCGGCGATTTCGGTGTTCACAAATTCCACCGCGCGCAACACGCCCTTGCCGAGGTAGCGCTGCTTGTCATCCTCGCGCAACTCCACGGCTTCCTTGGTGCCGGTGGATGCGCCGGACGGCACGGCGGCACGGCCCATCACGCCGGACTCCAGCAACACATCCGCCTCGACCGTGGGGTTGCCACGGGAGTCCAGTATTTCACGCGCTACGATGTCAACGATTGCACTCATAATTTTTCTTCTTTCTCTCTAAATATTCTTTAAATCAAAATTTTCTTCTATCATTCCTTGTTGCTTCACCGTTGCATCCAGCACCTTCAAAGTCTGCAACAACTCTTTCAAATATCCCAACGGAAAAGTATTTGGCCCGTCCGACAATGCTTGTGACGGATGCGGATGTGTTTCCATGAACAGCCCGGAAATGCCCGCCGCCACTGCTGCACGCGCCAATACGGGCACAAATTCGCGCTGTCCGCCGGAGCTGGTACCCTGCCCGCCCGGCAATTGCACCGAGTGCGTGGCATCGAACACCACCGGGCAACCCGTCTTGCGCATCACGGCCAGCGAGCGCATGTCCGATACCAGATTGTTGTAACCGAACGATGCGCCGCGCTCGCACACCATGATATTGTCTTGGCCGCTGGCCTCGCGTGCTTTTTCCACCACGTTCTGCATGTCCCACGGCGACAGGAACTGCCCCTTTTTGATGTTCACCGGACGCCCTGCACTGGCCACTGCATGAATAAAATCGGTCTGGCGGCACAGGAAGGCGGGTGTTTGCAACACATCCACCACGGCGGCTACCGGCGCAATTTCTTCTATCGAATGTACATCAGTCAGCACCGGCACGCCGATCTGTTTTTTAACTTCATCCAGGATTTTCAGGCCCGCATCCAGCCCGAATCCGCGAAAGGATTTGCCGGAACTGCGGTTGGCCTTGTCGTAAGACGATTTGTAAATAAACGAAATGCCAAGCTGCTGGCAAATTTCTTTCAACTGCCCCGCCGTATCCAGCGCCATCTGTTCGGACTCGATCACGCATGGCCCGGCAATCAGAAACAATGGGTGGTTCAGCCCGACATCAAATCCGCACAGCTTCATATATCACCACTCACTGCACGATGTCGGGCAAGCCCTGCCCGCCCCAAGCGCTCCGCGCCGCCGTGTCCGGGCTGCACGTCAAATCCGCACAGCTTCAAGCAGGCACCTCATTACCGTGGTTCAAAACATTGTTCATGCCGCTACCTTCTGCTTGGCTTGCACGCCTTGCCTGTGTTGCACCGCCGCCTCGACATAGGATTTGAACAGCGGATGTCCGTCACGCGGCGTGGAGGTGAACTCCGGATGGAATTGCACGCCGACAAACCACGGATGCACCGTTTGCGGCAATTCCATGATTTCCGGCAAGGACTCGCTCGGGGTGCGCGCAGCAATCACCAGCCCATTATTTTCCAGCGTCGGTACGTAATGGTTGTTGACTTCATAACGGTGGCGGTGGCGCTCATTGACTTCCGCGCCATAGATGCGTGCGGCCAAGGTGTCGGGCTTGATCGGGCAGCGTTGCGAACCCAGGCGCATGGTGCCGCCGAGGTCGGAGTCTGCACTGCGCGTCTCCACCTTGCCGTCGCGATCCAGCCATTCGGTGATGAGCGCTACTACAGGATGTTCGGTTTCCGGATTGAATTCGGTGCTGTTGGCATCCGCCATGCCCGCCACATCACGCGCATATTCGATCACCGCAAGCTGCATGCCGAGACAGATACCAAGGTAGGGTATTTTGTTCTCGCGTGCAAAACGTATCGCCGCGATCTTGCCTTCGGTGCCGCGCACGCCGAAACCGCCCGGCACCAGCACTGCATCGAGGTGCTTCAAACTACTCACCCCGCCGCTTTCGATGGTTTCGGAATCGATGTACTCGATGTTGACGCGCGTAGAGGTATGGATGCCTGCATGGCGCAAAGATTCGATCAGCGATTTGTATGATTCGGTGAGGTCGACATATTTGCCGACCATGCCAATGATGACCTCATGCTGCGGATGTTCCAGCGAATCCACCAGTTTGCCCCAGACCGAAAGGTCGGCTGGTGGAAGATCCAGTTTCAATTCCTCGCAGACAATGCGATCCAGCCCCTGCTTGTTCAGCATCTGCGGAACCTTGTAGATACTGTCCACATCCCACATCGAAATCACCGCCTCTTCGCGCACGTTGGCGAACAGCGAAATCTTGGCGCGCTCGTCATCGGGAATCGGGCGATCCGCACGGCACAGCAGCGCGGTGGGAAAAATGCCGATCTCGCGCAGCTTCTGCACGCTGTGCTGGGTCGGTTTGGTTTTAAGTTCGCCCGCGCTGGCGATGTAAGGTACCAGCGTCAAATGGATGTATGCCGTGTTGCCCCGGGCACGACGCAAGCCCATCTGGCGGGCGGCTTCAAGGAAAGGCAACGATTCAATATCGCCCACCGTACCGCCGATCTCGACAATCGCTACATCGGCATTGCCGTCGTACGAGGCCGCCGCGCCGCGCTCGATGAACGCCTGAATTTCGTTGGTGATATGCGGAATCACCTGCACCGTCTTGCCGAGGTATTCGCCGCGGCGTTCCTTGCGAATCACGCTATCGTAAATCTGCCCGGTGGTGAAATTATTGGCCTTGCGCATCTTGGCCGAGACGAAACGCTCATAGTGGCCGAGGTCCAGGTCGGTTTCCGCGCCGTCTTCCGTCACGAACACTTCGCCGTGCTGAAACGGACTCATGGTGCCGGGATCAACGTTGATGTAGGGATCAAGCTTGAGCAGTGTTACCTTGAGGCCGCGCGATTCAAGAATTGCCGCGAGGGAGGCTGCGGCGATTCCTTTGCCCAATGAGGACACTACGCCGCCGGTAATAAATATGTATTTGGTCATGGGGCGCAATGATACCGTAAAATGACACCCCTTCAAAAGGGGCTAGAGCGGTAAGTGCTTTCGGTAATATGAACTTGTTGGGTTGCGGGGGCAGGATTTGAACCTACGACCTTCGGGTTATGAGCCCGACGAGCTGCCAGACTGCTCCACCCCGCGTCAGGAAGGAGTGCGACTATAGCAAAACAGGTGGGGCCAGTCAAACACTATTCGCATTTTTCGGTGGCCTGTTGCTGCTCCAACGCCCACGCAACATGCTCACGCACCAGCGGTGACGTGTGTTGCGCATGGGCTTGCAATGCGGCCTGAACTTTCACACTCTTGGGTGCATTGCCCAGCGCCACAGCGATGTTGCGCAGCCATTGTTCATACCCGATGCGGTGGATGGCGTTACCGGCAAGCTTCTCCTTAAAGGTCGTTTCGTCCCACGCAAATAACTCGGTGAGTGCGACATCATCCAGTCCGTGCCGTACGATGAAATCCGCTTCCACGCTTTTGTGCGCAAAGCGGTTCCACGGGCAAACCAGTTGGCAGTCGTCACAACCATAGATGCGATTGCCGATGAGCGGGCGCAACTCCAGCGGAATGCTGCCCTTGAGTTCTATGGTGAGGTAGGAAATGCAGCGCCGTGCATCCAATTGGTATGGCGCGACGATGGCCTGTGTGGGACAGACTTCGATGCAGCGGTTGCAGGTGCCGCAATGATTTTCTTCAGGCATGTCTATGGGTAACGGTAGATCGGTATAAAGTTCGCCCAGAAAAAACCACGAGCCGTGCTCGCGCGACAGCAGCAAAGTATGTTTGCCGCGCCAGCCGATGTGCGCTTTGTGCGCCAGTTCAACTTCCAGCACCGGTGCGCTGTCGCTGAATACGCGATAGCTGAAATCACCCACTTCGGCGCGGATTTTTTCCGCCAGTTTTTCCAGCCGATTGCGCAGTACCTTGTGATAATCGCGCCCCAATGCATAACGCGAGATGAACGCACGGCTGCCATCCTGCAACACCTCCCCTCCATCCTTTGCATCGGGCGGGTAATAATCCATGCGCAACGAAATGACGCGCAACGTGCCGGGCACCAGCTCAGCCGGACGGCTGCGTTTGGTGCCGTGTTTTGCCATATAATCCATTTCGCCGTGATTGCCGCGCGCAAGCCATTCCAGCAGGCGTGCTTCGGCGTCATCCAGTGAGGTATCACTGATGCCCACTGCCTGAAAGCCGAGCGCCCTGCCCCACTCCTTGATGTTGGCGGCGAGCGCTGCGTAATCCGTTTGAGAGGTTCCATTTTGCATAAGCTGGATGATAGCCGAATATTCCTGCCACTGGCCGATGAGGACGCTACCGTGGCCTTCGCCGCACGGCTGGCAAGCACGCTCAAGGCAGGCATGGTGATCCATCTGTGCGGCGATCTGGGCGCGGGCAAGACCACGCTGGTGCGCGCGTTGCTGCAGGCGCTTGGCCATGCGGGGCGCGTAAAAAGCCCGACCTATACGCTGCTTGAGCAGTATGAAGCGGGCGGGTTACACTTGTGCCACTTCGACCTGTACCGCTTCCGCAGCGAGGAAGAATGGGAAGCCGCCGGGTTTCGCGATGAGTTTAATGGGCGCAACGTGTGCTTGGTGGAATGGCCGGAAAAAGCGCAAAGTCTGGTGCCGCAGGCGGATGTGGAAATCCTGTTTGAAATACTGCCCAGTGGCCGCAACATCACCATCCGCGCAAATACAGAGACAGGCAGGAAATGCTTAAAGTTGTTGCCAAACTAGCCGCAGTGCTGTGCCTGCTCTGGCTGCCTCACGCACAGGCGGCCATCACCATCAGCTCCACACGTGTCTGGCCAGCGCAGGAATACACCCGCCTGACGCTGGAATCGAAGCAGCCGATCCGCTACAACATGTTCACTGTGAAGAACCCCGATCGACTGGTGATTGACCTGGAAGATGTTGAGATCACCGGCTCGCTTAATGGGCTCGCCGGCAAGATTGCCAACGACGATCCATACGTCAAAAGCGTGCGCGTGGGCCGCTTCAAACCCGGAGTGGCGCGGCTAGTGCTTGACCTCAAGGCCGAGGTGAAGCCGCAGCTATTCAATCTCAAGCCTGTCGCTGAATATGGCCATCGCTTGGTGCTGGACATTTATCCTGCCGTTCCCATTGACCCGCTGATGGCGCTGGTGCTACGCCCTGAAAACAAGCTTCCGGAGCCACCTGTCGCGCAAGAAGAAAAGCCCACCGCACCGGCTCTATCCGAAACACAGGAACTGCCCAGAATCGCTGAGATCCCTGCTGTCGAAGCACCATTACCCACTGTGCCGAATGCGAGCGCCAAGGCCGACAAACCCCTTGTAAAAAATAGCCCTGAAATCAGTACACGCATATTGATCATCGCCATCGACGCCGGACACGGTGGTGAAGACCCAGGTGCGCACGGGCGCGGCGGCACATTCGAAAAACACGTCACACTGGCGATTGCGCAGAAACTGAAAGAATTGGTGGACAACACGCCTGGAATGCACGGCGTGCTCATCCGTGACGGTGATTATTTCATCCCGCTCGGCGGGCGCGTCGTGAAGGCGCGCCAGATGCACGCCGACCTGTTCATCTCCATCCATGCCGATGCCTTCATCAAGCCGGATGCGCGCGGCTCATCGGTGTTCGCCCTGTCCGAGCATGGCGCCACCAGCGCGGTGGCGCGCTGGCTGGCGAAAAAGGAAAACGAGGCCGACCTGATCGGCGGTGTAAATATCGCGGTGAAGGACCCCTACCTCGCGCGCACCCTGCTCGACCTTTCGCAGACTGCCACCATCAGCGACAGCCTGAAACTGGCCAAGCATGTGCTGGGCGAGCTGGGCAGCATGAACACCCTGCATCGCGGCTTCGTCGAACAGGCCGGATTCGCTGTGCTGAAGTCGCCCGACATTCCCTCCGTGCTGGTGGAAACCGCCTTCATCAGCAACCCCGCCGAAGAGCGCCGCCTGAATGACAAGGATTATCAGGAAAAACTGGCGCGTGCCATCCTCGGCGGCGTCAAGCGCTACTTTGCCCAGAATCCCGCACTTTCCAGGCAAAAACTGGCGCAGAACAATTAACTCCAGCCCGTGGGGTGCGACAATTTGTCGCAGGTGGCAGAAAAAATTGCTCTATATAATTCTGGCAGTCACCAACTAGCAAGGAACAGCCCCATGAACGCTGCACACAGTTTCTCCATTATGAGCAACCCCGTTCGCACTATTATTTCTGCCGCACTAGCCATATTGCCGCTCATCGCGATGAATGATGCCCTTGCCTGTGCGGCTTGCGGATGCACCTTGTCAAAGGATTGGGGAGCTCAAGGAATCACCACCACTCCGGGTTTCACCGCCGACCTGTCCTACACCTACATCAACCAGAATCAGTTGCGCTATGGCTCCAGCGCAGCATCGGCAGGGCAAATCGGTACTCTAAGTGCTGCAGGCCAGGAAATCGAAGACTACACCACTACACGGACGACTACGGCATCGCTTAATTACACAAGTGATACATGGGGAGTCAACGCTCAATTCCCCTTCGTGCAGCGGACGCATGGCACATTTGGGAATCTGGGAGCATGGCCCGCAACTACCGATTACGCCTCATCATCAGACAGCGGCATTGGTGACATCAGCGTCATCGGAAGATACACCGGTTTTTCTGCCGACAAGACAACCGGAATCATTGCCGGAATCAAGTTGCCAACCGGAAGCACCAATGCCAACTTCAGTGACGGCGTCACCCCACTGGATCCCAGCCTGCAAATCGGCAATGGTTCGACCGACGTTATTCTGGGCGGATTCCTTACAGGCACCGCTGGGGAATATGGCTGGTTTGCGCAGGGCACGGTGCAACATTCCGTTGCAACGAAATCCTTCAATGGGACAAACTACCGCCCCGGTGACGCCTACTCGCTGAATACAGGCATCCGCTACGCGAAATTCGGCGCCAAATTCACCCCCATGCTGCAACTCAACTACATCCATCGCGCGCCAGATGACTTGGGTGGCCCGATTGACGGCGGCACCATGGTATATCTTGCTCCTGGGGCTTCGTTCCGTGTCGGCGGTGGGACATCCGTTTACGGCTTCGTTCAACTACCCATCCTTCAGGATGTAAACGGCTTGCAGTTAAGCCCGCGCTATACTCTAACATTGGGAGTTTCGCACTCCTTCTAGTAACACTATCGGGAGGATGTTCGTAAACATGGAGGTTTTTAAAAAGTTTTCTTCATCCACCAAAGGAGCGCTGTTCACAGCGCTCCTGCTTTCATTGAGCCTTGTCCAACCAGCCGGAGCCAATGACTGGAACCTCAAGGACAAGGACGGCACACACTACACCCTATCCGGCCTAAGCGGCAAATGGGTGCTCGTCAACTTCTGGGCACCGTGGTGTCCCTCCTGTATCCAGGAAATGCCTGATCTCAATTCGTTGCAACAACAGCATAAGAACTTGCAGGTGATTGGCGTGGCGGTGATGTATGGAAGCCGCAAAGAAGTCATGGATGTGGTTACTAAGAAATCCATCTCTTACCCCATCGTGTTCGGAAATGAAGATACTGCCGGAGATTTTGGCGGAATGGATGGCATGCCGACGAGCTTCCTGTATTCCCCATCCGGCAAACTGGTCGGTCGTCACCAAGGTCCTCTGACGCAAAACGAAGTCGAACAGGCTATCGAACAAAAACCGGACGCCGCAGCCCTATTCACCCATTAGCGCTTTGCATCAAAGATTTTGCCAGGCATCAAATAGCCACACCTACGTCGGAAACACCCCCGTACTCAAATAGCGATCCCCACGGTCGCACACGATGAACACAATGGTCGCATTTTCGATCTGGCGCATAACACGCAGCGCCACGGCCAGCGCGCCGCCAGACGAGATGCCGCAGAAGATGCCTTCTTCGCGCGCCAGGCGGCGCGTCATCTCTTCGGCTTCCTGCTGGCTGACATACTCCAGCCTGTCCACGCGTCTGGAATCGTATATTTTTGGCAGGTAGGCTTCAGGCCATTTGCGGATGCCGGGTATCTGCGCGCCCTCTTCCGGCTGTACGCCGATGATCTGGATGGCTGGATTTTTTTCCTTGAAGTAGCGCGAGCAGCCCACGATGGTGCCGGTGGTGCCCATGCTGCTGACGAAATGGGTGATGCGCCCCTGCGTGTCGCGCCAGATTTCCGGCGCGGTGCCTTCGTAGTGCGACAGCGGATTATCCGGGTTGGCGAACTGGTCGAGGATGATGCCCTTGCCTTCATCGCGCAGCTTGTCCGCCGTGTCGCGCGCCAGTTCCATGCTGCCTTCCCTGGTAGTCAGCACCAGTTCCGCGCCGAACGCACGCATGGTCTGGCAACGTTCCACGCTCTGATTCTCCGGCATTATCAATATCATTTTGTAGCCGCGCATCGCTGCTGCCATCGCCAGTGCGATGCCGGTATTGCCGCTGGTCGCCTCGATCAAGGTATCGCCGGGCTTGATGTCACCGCGCGCTTCGGCATGCACGATCATCGACAGCGCCGGACGATCTTTCACCGAACCGGCAGGGTTATTGCCTTCCAGCTTGGCTAGCAACACGTTACTGCTGTTGCCGGGTATGCGCTTGAGCGCGACTAATGGAGTATTGCCGACGAAATTTTCTATGGATGGGTACATCGCCTTGCCTTCCTGTTGCCGAATGGCGCAATGATAACTGGGGCGGCGCAAAACTGCATGGCGAATGATTCAACAAATTGAGTTTTGTAGGAGCGGGCATGGCCCGCTTCTACAAATGAATTATTTGTCGGACAGCAACAACTCGCGCACCGGCCTGAAACTCTTGCGATGTACGGCTGACACGCCGTGTTCGCGCAAGGCAGCAAGATGCGCAGCGGTGGGATAGCCTTTATGGTCGGCGAAGCCGTAGTGTGGGTATTGTTCGTGCAGCTGCTGCATCAGCGCATCGCGCGCTGTTTTTGCCAGTATCGAAGCGGCGGAAATCGCGGCGACCTTGCTGTCGCCCTTCACGATTGCTTGGCTGGGGATGCCGGTTTGCGGGCAATGCAGGCCATCCACCAGCACTTGCTGCGGCTGGATGTGGAGCGCCAGCACGGCGCGGCGCATCGCCAGCAAGGTGGCTTGCAGGATATTGAGCTGGTCTATTTCGCCGACTTCGGCATAGGCCACTGCCCAAGCCAATGCGCGCTCGCGAATGAGGGGAGCAAGCCGGTCGCGTTGGCGTTCGGAAAGTTTTTTGGAATCATTCAGGCCTGCGATAGGGTTGGTGTCGTCGAGTATCACCGCTGCCGCACTTACCGGGCCTGCCAACGGGCCGCGCCCGGCTTCATCTACGCCGCAGATGAGGATAGTTGATGAAAAAATATTCCCTCTCCCCCACCCCTCTCCCGCAGACGGGCAAGGGGAAATGATTATTGCGGGCCGCCTCTCAGGCGGCTCGCAGGTACGGCATAATCGCCGCTGCTGCTGTTTGCGCGGTGTTTTGGCGCAGCGTCTGATGCATCTCGGTGAATGTGTCTTCCAGCTGCGCCACCGCGCCCTTGTCGTTGACAAAATTGAGCAGCGCCTGCGCCAGATTCTCCGGCGTGGCGTCTTCCTGCAACAGTTCAGGCACCACGAATTTTCCGGCCAGGATGTTGGGCAGGCCGACATACGGCTGGTATTTTTTGCACTTGCTCAGCCAGTAAGTGAACCCCGGCATCTTGTAGGTGATGACCATGGGGCGCTTGAGCAGCGCGGCTTCCAGCGTAGCGGTGCCGGATGCAACCAGCACGCCGTCGGCCGCGATCATGGCATCGTGCGCATGGCCGAACAGCAGGGTGATAGGCAAGTCCTGCGCTTCCAGCTTCCACTGCATGTTCTCGAAAATAATGCGCGTTTCGCGGCTGACCAACGGCACCAGAAACTGCGCATCGGGCAGCTTGTGCAAAATCAGTTTCGCGGTTTCGATGTAGGTCGCGGCCAGTTGCCGCACTTCACTCTGGCGGCTACCCGGCAAGAAGGCAAATATCCTGGCTTCCCTGGGCAGGCGCATCTGCTCGCGCATCGCAGTGCGGTTGGGCATGTCCGGCAGCATGTCGGCCAGCGGATGGCCGACATAGGTTACCGGCACTCCGGCCTTTTCATATAGCAGCGCCTCGAATGGGAACAGCGTGAGCATATGTGACACGGCACGCTTGATCTTGTGGATGCGCTCGCCGCGCCATGCCCAGATGGATGGGCTGACGTAATGCACGATGGGTACGCCGCGCTGCTTGAGCGCCAGTTCCAGATCGAGATTGAAGTCCGGCGCATCCACGCCGATGAACAAATTCGGCGGGCTGGCGCTGAACTGTGCACGCAGCTTGCGGCGGATGCCGACGATCTCGCGGTAATGGCGCAGCACTTCGACATAACCGCGCACCGCGAGTTTTTCC
This sequence comes from uncultured Nitrosomonadales bacterium, assembly GCA_903892645.1. Lineage (GTDB taxonomy): Bacteria > Pseudomonadota > Gammaproteobacteria > Burkholderiales > Gallionellaceae > CAITJF01. The sequence continues at coordinate 12,073 of CAITJF010000087.1, forward strand.
ATGGGAAATAGAACCTGCATGCCCGCCGCCTGCATCTTGGGTCCGCCGATGCCGATGAAGCGCACGTCTGGCATATCCTGCTTAATCGCTTCCATCAGATGGCTGCCGAGCAGGTCACCCGAGGCTTCGCCTGCCACCATGGCGATGGTTTTGATTTGCTGCTCCATGATGGAAAGTTAACGGATGATGCCGCGTTGCGAATGACTCAAAAAATCTGCCAGCGCATGAAGTTCTGGGTGGGTATCCGCCTGCCCCAGAATGGCGTTTTTTGCCTCCTCCAGTGTCAATCCGGATTTGTACAATGTCTTGTAGGCGCGCTTGATCGCCATCACCGCGCTGCTTGAAAAGCCGCGCCGCTTCAGCCCTTCCGAATTGGTGCCGTAGGGTGCGGCGGGATTGCCGGAGGCGGTGACGTAAGGGGGAATATCCTGCAACAGGATGGTGCCCATGCCGGTAATCACGTGTGCGCCGATCTGGCAGAACTGGTGCACCACGGTGAAGCCGCCGAGGATGGCGTGGTCATCCACCTGCACATGCCCGGCGAGCTGCGCGTTGTTGGCGAAAATGGTGTGGTTGCCGATCTGGCAGTCATGCGCTAGGTGCACGTAGGCCATGATCCAGTTGTGGTTGCCTACACGCGTAACGCCGGCATCCTGCGCGGTACCCAGGTTGAAAGTGCAGAATTCGCGGATGTTGTTGTTGTCGCCGATTTCCAGCCGCGTCGGCTCACCCGCATATTTCATGTCCTGCGGAATTTCGCCCAGCGAGCTGAACTGGAAAATGCGGTTGTTTGCACCGATGCGGGTGTGCCCGCCGATCACCACATGCGGGCCGATAGAGGTGCCGGTACCGATCTCGACGTGCTCGCCGATGATGGAATAAGCGCCAACCTCGACGTCATCGGCCAGCTTGGCATTGGGATGGATAAGCGCAGTCGGATGACGCATTATTTTTTCCGCATGGTACACATGATTTCTGCCACAGCAGCCACCTGCCCATCCACCTCGGCCAACGCGCTGAACTTCCACAGGCCACGCATGTTGCGCGTGGAAGTGACCTTGAGTATCAGCTGGTCGCCCGGTACGACCGGACGCTTGAAGCGCGCACCGTCTATGCCGACAAAGTAATACACCGTATCGTCATCCGGTTTGCTTCCCATGCTTTTAAATGACAACAGCGCAGCGGCTTGCGCCATCGCCTCAATAACCAGCACGCCCGGCATCACCGGGTGGTGCGGGTAATGGCCGGGAAAGAACGGTTCGTTGATGGTGACATTTTTCAGCGCCACAATTTCCTTGCCGGGGTCGACCGATAGCACACGGTCTATCAGCAGAAACGGATAACGGTGCGGCAGGTGCTCCAGAATTTCGTGAATGTCCATTTGGGTATTCATGCAGTTTCTTTCCCTTGATGCGTCGATTTAAGCGCGGCGATTTCCTGTTCCAATTGTTTGATGCGTTTTGCCAGGTCGTCCAGATGGCGCAAATGCACGGCGTTCTTGCGCCATTCCCCGTTATCGCTGAACGGATAAATTCCGGTGTAACTGCCGGGTTCGCGTATGGATTTGCCAATCAGCGTAAAGGAAGAGATTTCCACATAATCCGCTATCTGCAAATGCCCGAGGATGCCGGCGCTGCCGCCGATGCGGCAATGGCGCCCGATGGTGCTGCTGCCGGCAATGCCGACGCATCCTGCAATCGCGGTATGCGCCCCGATGCGCACGTTGTGCGCTACCTGTATCTGGTTGTCCAGTTTGACCCCGTCCTCGATCACGGTGTCATCCAGCGCGCCGCGGTCTATGGTGGTATTCGCGCCGATCTCCACATCATCCCCGATCACCACGCGTCCGATCTGCGGTATTTTCAGCCAGCGCCCCTCATCCATCGCAATCCCGAAGCCGTCCGCGCCGATCACGGCGCCGGAATGCGCGATCAGCCTGTTTCCCAATACGCAATCGTGATACACCACCACGCGCGGATACAGCAGCGCATCCTCGCCGATGGTAGTGCCTGCGCCTATGCTGCATCCCGCCATGATCACGCAACGCGCGCCGATTCTGGCGCCTGCCCCGACCACTACATAAGGGCCGATATGGGCTGTCGGGTCAATCTGTGTGCCCTCCCCGATCACGGCGCTGGAATGGTTGCCGGGCAAGGTCTGTGGTGCGGGGTTCAGTAAAGCAGAGACCTTGGCAAAATAGGCATACGGGTTGTCGCATACGATGCGCGGAAGTTGTGTCGCCTCGGCATCCGCCTCGCCCACAATGATGGCTGCTGCGTGCGTAGCGGCAAGTTGCACGCGGTATTTGCTGCTTGCCAGGAAAGTGAGGTGCCCGGTTTGCGCGCTGTCCAGTGTGGCGACCTGATTAACCGTGGTGTCGGCATCACCCAGCACGCGGCCACCGAAGCGCGCCGCGATATCTGATAAACGATAAGCTGTCCGCTTCATTCACGCAACAAGGTTATTTTTCATTCGCCAGATATTTCAGCACCTTTTCGGTGATGTCTATTTTTGGGTTGCGATAGACAGCTTCCTGCAACACCAAATCATATTTCTCACTTTCCGCAATCTGCTGGATGGCCTTGTTGGCCTGCCCCAGAACCACTACCAGCTCCTCATTCTTGCGCAGGTTCAAGTCCTCGCGGAATTCGCGCTGCAGGCGTTGCAGATTCACGTTCAGGTTGTCCAGTTCGCGCTCCTTGTTGCGGCGCTCGGCATCCGGCAACGTCATGCCCTCCTTGTCCAGGAACACCTGGATATCCTTAACCTGCTGGGAAATCTTTTTGATTTCCTGGTCGCGTACGGCAAACTCCTTTTCAATCCGCTTCTCGGCTTTCAATGCGGGGACGGACTCGCGCAGGATGCGCTCGGTATCTACCACTCCAATCCTGAAGTCACCGGCAGCAAATGCCTGGACAGAAACGACCAGCAACAGGATCGGTATGAGTTTCATGATCCAGGTTTTCAATTTTCGCTCCTCATCAAATTAAAATATATTACCCAGCGTGAACTGGAATTTTTGCAAGTTATCGTTGGTTTGCGCATTCAGTGGTTTCCCGTAGCTGATCTTGAGCGGGCCGATTGGTGACACCCAAGCGAGTGCCACGCCAGTAGAATAACGCAAGCCGGTTGCTCCTGCTATCAGGTTACCCTGCCCATACACCGTGCCCGCATCGGCAAAGGCACTCAGGCGTACCGATTTGTCCTTGCCCATCCCCGGCATGGGGAACAGCAATTCAGCATTCCCGACGATGCGCTTGTTGCCACCCAGCGCATTATTGTCTGCGTCACGCGGCCCCAGGGAATTGGGCCCATAACCGCGCACCGAACCGGGACCGCCTGCATAAAAGTTCTTGAAGAACGGCAAAGGCTTACCACCATAGCCGTTCGCGACCCCGCCTTCGCCATTCAGCATCAGAGTAACTGCACGGCTCACTGGATAAAACCACTGCTGCCGATATGTCAGCTTGTAATAGCGCTGGTTCGATACTGGCAGGCCGATTTCCGTAGCGGCCTGCTGCACCATTCCTTCCGTGGTGTAGATCGCACTGTCGCGGCTATCATGACTCCAACCCACCGTACCCAGCAAGCTGGTCGTGGTAGCGCCGAATGTGTTGACGTAATCCAGATAGCGCTGCGGGCTGGTAGGGGTTAGCGAAAGTTTGGTTTGCTCGCCCGCCAGTCCGTAGTGGATGGTATCGTCGTCGCTGATCGGCACACCATAGCGCACTCCGGCACCTAATGTGGAAGAACTATACTGGCTGACCGCAGTGCTGGTCGTATTCACATCGCGTTTGTACACGTCGAAGCCACGGCTCATCCCGTCATCCGTGTAATAGGGGTTGGTGTACGATACCGAATACACCTGACTGACCTTGCTGGTATTGACCTGAGTAGAGAGGTAACTGCCGGAACCGAACAGGTTGCGCTCCGTAACTGAGGCAGTCAATATCAACCCTTCGCCACTGGATATACCGGCGCCAATCGAGAAATCGCCA
>CAITJF010000088.1 GCA_903892645.1 uncultured Nitrosomonadales bacterium
CGAATCGCAACACCTTCCTGAATCCGTACGTGGAACAGCTTTCTATAGCCTCGGCCTTGCCTTGATGAACAGCGGACATGCTGTCGAAGCAGAAGTCCCGCTACGGGCTGCCTTGGAACAGTCGCAACCCGATTTGCGGGCGCACTGCCTGCTCTCAGCTATATATAAACAGACCGGGCGGGTCGAGGAAGCAGCACGCGCCGAAGCCAACTGCACTAGTCTCACATCCAATGAAAAAATACGGTGAATCCTCTAATGAGCCAATTTTTATTTTTAGCTTGCCATTATCCACCCTCTTTTGTTGCATATCGTCATGCCATGCATCATGATTATTCGGAACTTTGACTTTATTCCTCAGTCGAACTAGATAGATATTATGCTTTGAATTAATTCGCCATTCATATTTTTGGTATGCGCGGTGCTCGACGTGTGGATTCGGGTTGAGTATAATATTTGGGTTTATTATTTTATAATTTTTTAAGGAGTTTTCATGCGATCTCTGCCCGCCCTTCTTGCGTTAGCCATTTTCCCCGTCTCCGCTATTGCCGCAACGCCTTCCAGCCAAACTTCCATTAGTCATACGGGTGAAAGTGTGCAGCTTATTGCCGCCAATAGCCAATTGCCACGCAAGGGTAAGGTACTCAGTAGTATTGACGCCAGTATCTACACATACATTGAGCTATCCGAGAACGGAAAAAATGTGTGGATTGCCGCTCCAACAGTAAAAGTAAAAAAAGGCGATATGGTCCGCTTTAGCGATGGTGCGGTGATGTCCAATTTTTTTAGCAAGAGCCTTAACCGCACTTTCGAATCTGTCATATTTGTAGGCAAGGCAGAAGTCGCCAAGTAAAGTAAATATTGGATATCACCTGACCGCCTAGGCAATATGTATCGCAGCAAGTCCTTTGGATAAAGGTGATGGTCAAAAGGATGGGATGTTTGCCATCACGCGGCGGTAGTGTGGGCTATGCAGTGCTCTCATCCTTTTGGTAACTGCTGTGGCAATTTTTCAGCTATTTCTTAACCAACTTGCCGGCGTTCTGTTTGCCGGCATGTTATCCACCGCTACGGCGGCGGCACCTCCAACGGTAGATTACAAACAGGGTGGCAGCGTTTTAATCAATGCACCCGGTTCGCCACTTGGTGCTCAGTTGGCGTTGATCCCCGGTGGGCCTTATCTCAAAACCAGCACCGCATTAAAAGCACCGGCGTTGTCTATGGTCAGCGATGGTCATCATATTTATGTCGCTGCCGGAGACAGCGGCTTGTTAATATTCAATATTGCCCCGGATTTGCCGCCGCGTCTGCTGGCACAGATGAAGGTGCAAGGCAAAATCACCCGCGTCGCATTAAATGGTGGATACGCCTATCTTGCCGACAGCACAGGAACGTTGTTGATTGTGGATGTGAGCAACCCACAGCAGCCACGGCAAGTTGCCACTCATCCATTAGCGCAACCTCTGGATGCCTTGTGTATCAACCAGGGCCGCGCTTATTTGGTGAGCAACAACCATCTGAATATCCTTGACGTCAGCAACCCGCAAACTCCTCTGCAACTTGCCAAGCTCACTCTGCCCAGCGCAGCAACCGTAGTGCAGGTTGCCGATGGCTACGCCTATCTTGCGTTACCGAAGGCCGGCTTGGACATTCTTGATGTGCATGACCTATCCAGCCTTCGCCAAGCGGGAAGCTTTCGCGGTGAAGTGCATGACTTGGTGGTGGCGCAGGGCCGTGCCTTCCTTGCCAATGGCACAGGATTCACTGTGGTGGATGTCAGCAAGCCGCAAGCACCGCGCTGGATGGGTAGTATTAACCACATCGGAAACAGTCTCGCGCTAAGCTACGATGACGGTTACGTTGCCTTGCGCAATGACCGTTCAGAAATCACATTGATAGACGCGCGCAATCCAAAATTGCCGAAAGTTGTTGCGGTGCATCATGCGGAACAACCGCCCAACACTATCGCGTTGGTGCAAAAAAAAGTTTGGGCAGGAACCGATGCCAGCCTCGGAGTAATAGACTTTTCCGCACCTGTGCCGAACGTGGTTAATCTCGGCGCAAATTTTGGTGGCAGCCGCCGCGCGGTGATTCGCGATCACATTCTTTATGTCGCCGACTGGTTTTCCGGGCTGCATTTGTATGACATCAGCGAACCGGCTTCACCGCGCCATCTCGCCGCCTATCACACGCAAGGCTCCGCAAAGGGCGTACTGGTGCGCGGCGATTATGCGTTTGTCGGCGATGACGACCACGGCGTGCAAGTCATCGATATTTCAAACCCTAAGCAGTTGCGCAAAGTTTCCGAAGTCGCCACGCCGGGCCTTGCCTATACCATGAAACTGGTTGGCGATAATTTGTACCTCGCCGATCATCGCGGCGGCTTCCACATCATCAGCGTGGCCGACATCGCACACCCCGCCATCATTGGCAGTGTGCCCACCGCAGGCAAGGCATGGGCGGTGGAGGTGGTGGATGGGGTGGCTTATGTCGCCGCCGACAATGCGGGGCTGCTGGTGTTCGATGTCAGCGACCCACGGCAGCCCAGGCAGATTGCCGCATACGATCTGGGTGGCGCAGCAGAGGATGTGGTGATCCGCAATCATTTCGCCTATGTGGCCAGCTTCGACAACGGCCTGCATATTTTAGATGTCAGCCAGCCCTTGCAGGCCCGCGAAATTGGCCGCATCGCCACCCCCGGCAATGCGCGCGGCATCGAGTTGGATGGCAATATCGCCTATATCGCGGATTGGACTTCCGGCATTCAGGTCGTGGATATTGCCAACCCGGAGCAACCGACTTTGGTTGGCGCTTATGACACTATCGGCTGGTCATGGGGCGTGCGGGTGCAAGACCATTACGCTTACGTGCTCGACTGGTGGGGCGGCATAGCGGTGCTCGATGTGGCCGACCCTGCCGCGCCGATTTTGGCCGGCGCATACCACGCGCGCGGCTTAACCCGTGATGTGGCAGTCAAAGACAGTTACGCCTATGTGGCCGACGGTAAAAATGGCCTGCAAATTTTTGATGTCAAGAATCCGCAGAACCCGATTTGGGCTGCCGGAGTGGATATGGCGGGCGATGCAAAAAGTTTGTGGCTCGAAAGCAATACCGCCTACCTCGCCACAGGTGAGAATGGCTTGGTTGTATTGGATATCAGCAATCCGTTCGAACCGCAGCAATTAAAGCGATATGCACTGCACGCCGAATTGGTGCGCGCGCAAGGCAGTCATATTTATGTGGCTGATCAGCAGCACGGTGTCGCCATCATCAATGCCGTTACCGGGCAGCAAGCATCATGGTATGCCGCCGAGATTAAAGATATGTGGCCTGCCAACAACGACCGGCTGTTGCTTGCCACGCCAGCCGGTATCGAGATGCTGGATGTGAGTGACCCCTCGCACCCGCGCCTGATCCGACACATGCCGCAACACGCCGAACTGCTGCGGCTACAGCATAACTTGCTGGTACTCTATGACAAGGCCACGGGCATCACACTTTACGATTACGCTAAACTGAAACGATTGAGCCGTTTTAATCCAGGAGAAAATATTTCCGATTTGCAAATTACTGGCGACCGCCTTTACGCCAGCGGCAGCCTGTCCGGATTGCTGGTGCTCGACATTTCGAATGCGCGAAAGCCTGCGCTTAAAGCGGCTTATCCCGCAGCAAGCAGCGTAACCAAATTGGATGTGTTTTCCGGTACGGCATTCATGGCGGGCAACGAAACCTTGACCAGTGTGCGATTGCTGCCGGATGCCACGGTCAGACAAAGCGGGAAGGGCATCCTCACAGTGCATGCCCCGCCGCAATTACCCCTCGGCAGTTACCACTTGCTTGCATTGAACGCCAGGAACGGCAAGCGTGTGACACATTACAATGTGTTGCATGCCGTAATGCCAGCACCAAAGACGCCGCGCTTCAGCTTGCAAGACTTCGAACGCGCAATGCGCGAACGCGGCTTGAACCCGATACAGCATCAGTGACCGGTTTGCCAAGGCGAATTTCAAACTATGCTCGCCAAACCTTTGGACAACCTCACGGCAAGCATAGTGTATTCAGTAACGACATGACCTTGCTGCCCTTGAAAATTTGAGTGCGTTATTTCCACACTACCACGTAATTGGGTATCTTCCTCTGGTTTTGAAGTTTGACGTATGTCAGCACATATCTGGCAAGGGCATCATCGATGACCAGATAATATCCCTGATCCACCAGCCCTTGCAAAAACCGGTTGAAGCCACGCTTCGATACCCATGAGAGCCACGGGTTGTAATAGCCAACCGGGGCATAGCCACCGTAATAGCCTAATAAAAAATCATTATCATCGATAAAATAGACTTTCGGATTATCGCCAATGACCGATTTGACATCAGCGATCACGCGCATGACATCTTGCTCCGGGATTTCCGATGGGTAAACAAGCTGCCCCTTGCCGGCGTTCTGGGTCTGGATTGTCACTTTGTAGGCGATTCTGTCCCCGTACCAGATAGTCAGGGATGCGATGAATACAAGAGAAACGATGACCACCAGGTTGCGGTGAATGAACGGGTTTGCCGGTTTACCTTGGCCAATGGCTACGGCGTGCCCGGCAAGATCCAGCAAAAGAAAAAACAGCAGCAGCAGGGCGGCCGACAGGACGATGAGGGCGTTCTCATGGCTATGACCGAAGAAGTAGAGAGAATTCCCGATCACCAGGTAGATCAGACAGAAACCGGCCGCCAGATAGTTGCGGGGAACTCTTGCGCGCAGCCTGAGCAGGAGCAGGAACGACAAACCAACCATGGCCACCACGTACCAGTAAAAAGAAGTGGTTTTAATTTTGGTAAATCCTATTCCCAGACGCACGAAACTAAAATCGTTCTGAACGTCCGGATTCCTGAAGAGCAGGTAATGCGCCAGGACACCCATCAGGACAAGGGCAAGGCTGGGGTAATTTCGCCTGAAAAAGGCGCCCAGCGCGGTTAATGTAGTCTTGACAGTACCGCCGGGAAGCATGGCCGTGTCGATCATGCAGAGGGTCAG
>CAITJF010000089.1 GCA_903892645.1 uncultured Nitrosomonadales bacterium
CAGGTCGGCGGGGTTGATCTCAATTTCGATGGAGTCGTCCACTTCGGGATAGACGAACACGCTGGAGAACGAGGTGTGGCGGCGGTTGCCGGAATCGAACGGGGACTTGCGCACCAGGCGGTGCACGCCGGTTTCGGTGCGCAGGTAGCCGTAGGCGTAGTCGCCGTTGACCTTGACCGTCGCCGTCTTGAGGCCGGCGACTTCGCCCTCCGATTGCTCCAGAACCTCGGCGGCGTAGCCCTTGCGCTCGCAGTAGCGCAGGTACATGCGCAACAGCATGGAAGCCCAGTCCTGTGCTTCGGTGCCGCCTGATCCGGACTGAACGTCGATGAAGCAGTTGTTGGGATCCATCGGGTGCGAGAACATGCGGCGGAACTCCATGCCTGCCACCAGTTTTTCCATTTGCTGCACATCTTCCGCGACGCCGTTGAGGGTGGCATCGTCGTTTTCCGCCTGCGCCATTGCAAACAGCTCGGCGGCGTCGGTGAGGTTTTGGTCGAGTTGGCTGAGGGAGTGGACGATGCCTTCCAGCATCTTGCGCTCGCGCCCCAAGTCCTGAGCGCGTTTGGCATCCTGCCAGATGGCGGGGTCTTCGGCGAGTTGGCTGACTTCGGTCAGGCGTTCCTGCTTGGCATCAAAGTCAAAGATACCTCCGCAGTTCGATGCTGCGTGCGCGCAAATCCTGTAGCTGGTTGGTTATGGCGTTGAGTTGTTCGGCTTCCATTTAACTACCTCTATAAATTTGTTTTTAGGGTGAAACGTAGAACCAAAAATGGACAGCTGTTTTTTCGTAGGTTGGGCAAAGCGTAGCGTGCCCAACGAATAAAGACATCGTTAATTAATGTTGGGCACACTGCATTTTGCCCAACCTACGCTATGTGTTTCGGTTCCTTACAAGGGGCGCATTATACCGCTTCCCAATGTTCGATGATGAGTTGCAGTGTGGTCATGCCGTTGTATTCATTGAGCGCAAGTTTGTAGGCGGCGCGGATGCGTTCCGGCATCAGGTCGGCGTTGAAGAAGCGGATGGCTTCATGCGTTTCAGAGTCGGAGGACAGCCTTAATTTTAAATGCTTCTCGCCCACCACGCGCTGGTTTTGCACGATGAAATTTCCCTCGAACAGCGGTTGCGGAAAGCCTTGTCCCCATACTTGATGTTCCAGGCTGCGCGCAATGTCCAGCGAAAAATTTTCATGGGCGAGAACGCCGTCTGTTTCGATGAGCTTGGTGAGGTCGGCAGGGGAGAGCAGGCTTTGCGCGATGGCTTCAAAGGCTTTCTGGAATTCATCGAAATGTTCTTCGCGGATGCTGACGCCCGCTGCCATGGCATGGCCGCCGAATTTTTGCAGCAGGTGAGGATGGCGTTTGGATAATAAGTCGAGTGCGTCGCGCAAATGCAGGCCGTGGATGCTGCGCCCGGAGCCTTTGATTTCTCCGTGGGCAGAACGGGCAAAGGCGATGACGGGACGATGAAAGCGGTCTTTCAGGCGCGAGGCGAGGATGCCGATCACGCCCTGGTGCCAGGTCGCGTCGAACATTGCGAGAGTATGGCTATCTGCGGGATTGATATGCTCCAATGCGGCCAGTGCTGCTTGCTGCATGTCGGCTTCGATGCTGCGCCGTTCGCGGTTGAGTGTGTCAAGTTTTGCGGCGATTTCTGCGGCCTCGGCGGGGGCGTCGCTGAGCAGGCATTGGATACCCAAGCCCATGTCTTCCAATCGTCCGGCGGCATTCAAGCGCGGCCCGATGACGAAGCCCAACTCGTAAGCAAATGCCTGCGCCGCCTGTTTGCGCGCCACCTGTAACAGCGCGTTAATGCCACAACAAGCGCGCCCGGCGCGGATGCGCAGCAAGCCTTGTTGCACCAGGATGCGGTTGTTTTCATCCAGCTTTACAACATCCGCCACCGTGCCCAGCGCCACTATGTCGAGCAGAGTGGCGAGGTTGGGTTCGCCCCTCTCCCGGCGCTGCGCGCCACCCTCTC
>CAITJF010000090.1 GCA_903892645.1 uncultured Nitrosomonadales bacterium
CGAATACAAGACCGCACTACTGCAGCAATTCATCCCGACCGTTGTGGAATGGCGCATGATCCGCATTGGCGACTCGTATTTTGGCCATCAAAAGCTCAAGAAAGGCCAGTTCCACAGCGGAACTGGTCTGGTCGGTTGGGTGCGCCCCCCGGATCGATTGCTCAATTTTGTCAAATACGTGTGTGACACTGGCAAGTTCACCTCCATGTGCCTCGACGTTTTCGAGGACGACCAAGGCCGGTATTACGTCAACGAGTTGCAGGCATTATTCGGATCATACGATCCGTCCCAAATGTACATTGACGAAAAACCAGGACGGCTCATTCCCACCACAAACGGGCAGTGGCAGTTTGAGGAGGGATTCTTTTGTCAGAACGGCTCGTGTAACCTGCGGGTCCAACATCTACTTTCGCTGATCGACCGTAAACAAAACTAGGTTCCACCAGATCCTTACCGGAGGCTAATATGAACATCGGTGTATTGAAAGAACGCAAACGCGACGAACGACGGGTCGCCTTACGCCCCGACCAAGTTGAAGTGTTGCATCAAAAAGGGCATCAGGTGTTTGTCGAACACAGTGCCGGTGAGATTGCCGGCTACCCTGATGGTGCGTACGGAGCGGCTAGACTTGTCGACCGTGAAACGATTTACGACAAATGCCATCTGCTCCTGAAAGTGAAATGTCCCGAACCAGAAGAATATCAGTTACTGCGCGCACAGCAGATGCTGTGTACCTATCTCCACTTTGACGAAAATATTCCCCCGGAAAAAATTCGTCAGATCGTCCAATCTGGTGTCACCGGCATTGCGTACGAATGGGTTCGGGAAGGCAACAGTTTACCACTTCTCGAACCGATGAGCCGCATCACCGGCTCGCTGTTTGCCTTGAAGGCGATGGAATTACTTCTCGCACATCGCGGAGTTATGGGTGGAGCCTATTGCCCAGACCTGCCGAATCCCCGTGCTATGGTGATTGGGATTGGCAACCTTGGCGCCAACGCGGTCAACGTCCTTCTGCGCAATGGCTTCCATGTCACGATAATTGACAAGACTCCCGATACTGTCGCGGAGCGGTTGCGCCATGCAATCCCAGCTTATCTGCTTGATGCGTGTCAAAGCAATCTGCAGGTCGTAAAGTTTGATGAACAGCAACCGGTCGAATCCGTGCAGCAATTGCGCGCATTGCTACCGGAAACTGACATCGTAATCTGCTCCGCCGTTCGCCGCCCGTCGCTGTCCAAGCAAATCTGCGAGTACCTAATTACTCGGCAAGATGTGGCTGGAATGCCGCGCAATAGTGTGATCTGCGATGCGACCGCTTGTAATCAAGATCTGATTGAAACCGGCATCTCATCCTCCAGCCTGACTGATTATTATCGGGATGAAGGAGTTATCCACTACAACTGCGATCATATCCCCTCACTTGCTGCAAGCACGGCGACCCGCTTACTGACCACGGCCACTTTCCCCTATGTATTGAAGTTGGCAAAAGGTTTCGAATCAGCCGTGACGGCTTGTCCGTCTCTGTTCGAAGCTGTGATGTGTCATCGTGGTCAAGTAACCCACAAACTCAGCGCGCAAAAGAAGAGCCTCCCGTTTACACCATTACAGGAACTTCTGTGAATCGTCCGATTCACATCATTGGCGTCCCCATCGACCTCGGCACCCAACGCAGTGGAGTTGACATGAGGCTGAACGCGCTCCGTTACGCCGGTCTGATCAGTGCGCTCCAGCAAACCGGTTTGGCAATCAAAGATTTGGGCAACCTGCAGGTTCTAACCCCCGAATCCCGCTTGTTCGGACTTAAAAACCTCAATTATTCTGGACATCGAACGCCTCACGGAAATACCTCTTACTTCCTCTGGCAAGTTTCGCGTTACCATCTCTGAATTGCCGCCACAATGAAGCCAACACATATCGCCCATATTGTAACCTGCTTGCAGATTGGCGGACTAGAACGCGTGGTCGTCAATCTTGTGCGTGGGTTTGCCGCCAAGGATTACCGGCAACTTGTTGTCTGTCTTGAAACTGGAGGTCCATTTGCAGCTGAGGCGGAGAAACATGGCGCGCAGGTCGTCGTCCTCGGAAAACAATCCGGTATGAGTTGGAAG
>CAITJF010000091.1 GCA_903892645.1 uncultured Nitrosomonadales bacterium
AATTTTGGGGGTCATCAAACCATCAATCGAAAGGCGTTCGTCGATTGTAGAGCGTTCTATGAGGCCAGTGTTTTTCAAGCGGTGATTTTTGAGCTGCAAAAATAGTTTTTCAACAGAATAGGGTGAATGCAAGCTCTGAAATACTTCAGGAACACGCCCATCACTTCGCGGTAACCGCGTCTAAGTATTTGTGCCCGTTGCACTTCTTTTTAATGATGATTTGCATCGCCAGCGGGCATTGCTGCTCGGGGTTAACAATTTTTTTAACCCTCTTGTCAATCCTATGAACTTCTTTATAATCTACCGCTAGTAGAAAAAATCGAAGTGTTGGAACCGATCGGTTCACTTCACTCAAGAGGCCCTCCCCTTGGCTCAAGATGCTGGCGCCGCCCGCAGTGCGGTTGAGGATCTGATGCTGGAAAAAGTATAGATACAAGGTGCTTAATTATTATGACGAGCGTGCCAGCAGAAACAACTAAGGGTTTGTCGGCTTCACAGGCTGATGGAAAACGCGATGCAGTGGAGGAACGGTTAATCACAATCTCCATCATGGGCAAGGCCTACGAAGTGCCGGCCGAGGCAACCATCATGGGCGCCATCGAATATGCCGGGCACCAGATCATCCGCGGCGCCGGTTGCCGCGAAGGTTATTGCGGCGCCTGCGCCACCATCTACCGTTTACCCGGGGACTACAAGATCCGCACGGGCCTGGCCTGCATGACTCTGGTCGAGGAGGGTATGTCACTTGCCCAGATACCCTATGTTCCGGCCGAGAAGGCGATCTACGACATCGAGAAACTCAAGCCCAACGTCAGCGCCATCGAGCAGATGTACCCGTCTGTTTTCCGCTGTGTCGCGTGCAACACCTGCACCAGGTCATGCCCCCAAGGGCTTCAGGTCATGGACTATGTTCAGGCCGCCAAGCGGGGCGACATTGCGATGGTGATGGATCTGTCTTTTGACTGCGTCGTCTGCGGGCTGTGCATGTTGCGTTGCCCCGCCGAGATCACGCAACCCCTGATGGCTATCATGGCGAAACGCCTGTATGGCCGCTATCTGCGCAAGGACAGCCCGGAACTGGCGGTGCGGGTCAAGGCCGTGGAGGATGGCGCCTACGATGATGAATACGCCGAGTTGATGGCGATGAGCCGCGAGGCCTTATCGAAACGTTACTACGCCCGAGACTCTGAATAACCAGCACACGGAATAGAGGGGATTAAGATGTATCCAGATTACATGGCGGAGTCGCTCCGCAAAGTAGCCCAGACGCGCCCCAGACGTTTGGAGCTGGCACGGAAGCCGGACCCCGTTTACCCACCCATGAACGCAGAGGAACGTCGTGCTGTTCTGGAAGGCTTCCACCCAGATTTCGAGTCCAGCGCCCGTCGTCCGGTGCGCGTCGGCCCCAATCGGGACGAGTCGTTGACCACAGAAGTGGCCGACCTGCTGGAGTCTCATTCTTGGCTGCGCAGCGAACAGGTGGATCTTGAGCACCCGGATTTCGAGACCGACCTTCTGATCATCGGCGGTGGTGGCGCCGGCTGCAATGCTGCGTTGGTCGCCATGAAGGAACACGGAATGCGCTCGATAATCGCTACCAAGCTGCGCATGGGCGATGCCAACACGATGATGTCCCAAGGCGGCATGCAGGCCGCCGTGTCGCGTACAGATTCACCGACCCGCCATTATCTGGATGCCATCGGTGGCGGCCATTTCGAGAATAAGCCCGAGCTCGTCAGGGCGCTCACCGAGGACGGCCCCGGCGTGGTCAAGTGGCTCGAAGATCTGGGTGTGGTGTGGGACAAGGAGCAGGACGGTTCGATGAAGGTCATGCACGGCGGCGGCACATCGAGGAAGCGCATGCTTTCCTGCCGCGACTACACCGGTGCAATGATCATGCGCACCCTGATGGACGAAGTACGCAACCATCCCGGCATGATCGACGTGAAGGAATTCATGCCGGCCGTGGAATTGATCATGGATACCAATGGCCGTTGTGCTGGCGCCATCCTCTACAGCATGGACAGCGAGGAGTTCTTCGTCGTCAAGGCGAAATCCACTCTGATTGCCACCGGCGGCTACGGCCGCCTGCACATCCGCGGTTACGACACCACCAACCACTACGGCGCCACCGGCGACGGGCTGGTGATGGCCTACCGCGCCGGCGCGAAGCTGATGTACATGGACTCCGTCCAGTACCACCCGACGGGTGTCTCGTTCCCCGAGCAGATTGCCGGCTTCCTGGTCACCGAGGCGATCCGCGGCGCGGGCGGTCAGCCGTTGAACAAGGAAGGCGAGCTGTTCGTCTTCCCGCGCGAGCCGCGCGACATCGAGGCTTCGGCCATCATTCGCGAGTGCGTGCAGAACGGCGGCGGCATTCCAACACCGTCGGGCCGTGTCGGCGTGTGGCTGGATTCGCCTCTGATCGACATGCTGCACGGCGAGGGTTACACCGAAAAGCATTTCCCGGCCATGTATCGCCAGTTCATCCGCTACGGCATCGACATCGCGAAGCTGCCGATGCTGATTTATCCGTCGCTGCATTACCAGAACGGCGGCGTCGAGATCAATGAGCGTTGCGAAACGGACATCCCCGGCCTGTATGTGGCTGGCGAAGCCACTGGCGGCTTGCATGGCCGCAACAGGCTGATGGGCAACTCGGTGCTCGACTACAACGTGTTCGGGCGGCGCGCCGGCAGGTATGCCGGTGAATACGCCAAGACGGTCAAGCTCGGGAAACTCAGCCTGGCCCATCTCGACAGCTATAAAAAGGAGTTGGCGGATGCTGGTGTGCAAACCGATCTGGTAACCCCGATCCTGTTGCCGTCCTATGCACCTAAGGATGTCAAGAAACGCCAGTTGCTACGTGGCGGCAACACGCTGCCCGGCGCATCGGTGCTGCAAAATCGGCTGTTCGATGAAAGGCCCGGCGCTTGAGGCGCCGGAATCAGACCGATGACTCACATTGATGACAGAGTAATCGAACTGGCTCGCACTGCGCTCAGCTTCGAGTACGGCGAGGAGCACTTCTATCGCCATGCAGCCGAGATGACCCAGAACCCCAGCGGTAAAGCCATGTTCCTCCGCCTCGCGGAGGAGGAATCGGGGCACATGGAAGATATGCATAAGCTGTTCAGTGCCATCATCGGTAAGGATGAGTGGCAACGCCTTGCCGCCGAAGAAGCGGCGAACGCTCACCCGTCGAAAGTGATTGCCGAGATGGAAGCTGCCGTTGTCCATCGCGGTAACGTGGCGGTCGCCGACGATGCCCAAGCACTGCGCATGGCCATGGAAATGGAACGGCGGGTCATACACCTGCTTAAGGATTTATCCAATCACACCCAGGATACTGAGATTACCAGACTGATAAGCAAGATGATTGCGGAGGAATGTTCCCAGTACGATGCCCTTCAGGCACAGATGGACAGCGTGCTGAACGTCGGGTTATGGCTGGACACCCCCGAGTTTCGCATGGATGGAAGATTCTAAACGGCCAATCTCTATGGATACTACTCTGCGCATTTCCTCGGCTCGTACCGGCAGTTCCTTCGTGGCCAGTATTGAAAAAATCAGCGGCCAGAAGTTGTTGGCCTGCTACCAGTGCGGCAAGTGCTCTGCCGGTTGCCCGATGGCGGCTCACATGGATGTGCTGCCAAACCAGATCATCCGCATGGCGCAACTTGGAATGCAGAAACAACTGCTGGCAGCACGTTCCATCTGGATGTGCGTGTCCTGCCTCACTTGCAACTCGCGCTGCCCGAAGGACATAAAAATCGCTGAGGTCATCGAAGCGCTACGCCGGACAGCACTACGCGCCGGACAGCGCGACGACCACCTTAAAATTATGGAACTGACCCCTGAGGCGCGTAGCGTATTACCGCCGATTGCAATGATCAGCGCCATGCGTAAACTGACCTCTTGATGGGAAGCGAAAACAAACCGATGAAGCTTGCTTATTACCCCGGCTGCACACTGAAAAACCAAGCTACTAACTTCGATGTTTCTACTGTTTCGTCCATGGCGAAGCTGGATGTGGAAGTAGAAGAACTTGACCGCTGGAACTGCTGCGGCACGGTGCATGCGCTGGACTCCGACAATGTCATGAATCGCGTGGCGCCGATAACCAATATGATTCGCGTCAAGGAAGCCAATGCCAGCGAGTTCATGACGGGATGCGCGATGTGTTACAACACGCTCAAGCGCGCCAATATTGATGTAAAGGCTCGTGCCGACGCACTGGAAACCATCAACGACTTCCTGTCCCTCGAAAAAACCAAATACGAGGGTGACGTTGAGGTCCTTCATCTGCTTGAGTATCTGCGTGACCGCGTCGGCTTCGATAATCTGGCCAAGAAGGTAACAAAACCGCTCAAAGGCCTGCGCGTGGCCTGCTACTACGGTTGTCTGCTATTGCGCCCGAAAGAGGTCGCCTTCGACGATACCGAGAACCCGACGATCATGGAAAACCTGATTCGCGCCCTCGGCGCCACGCCCGTGGATTTTTCGCACAAGACCGAATGTTGCGGCGCCCATCAGACGGTTGACAAACCGGAGGTCATCGCCGACCGCACCGACAAAATCATGGGTTCGGCGCATGAGGAGCAGGCCGATCTGGTGGTGGTAAGCTGCCCGTTGTGTGCCTTCAATCTGGACTTCCGTCAGGATGACGCCAAGCGCCTCAACCCGGATTTTCATAATATGCCCGTACTCTACTTTACCCAGTTGATGGCGCTGGCGTTCGGCTGCGACGAGTCGGCGCTGCGTTTCGATTTGCAGCATATCGATCCGCTGCCAGTTTTAAAGGCTCGTGGCTTGAACTAAGGAGGCAAGTATGTTTTTCAACGACCTCAAACAGACGCGTGGCAAAGTTTACATCAGCAATGATTGGTGCAAGGGTTGCGCTTTCTGTGTGCAATTTTGCCCCACCGGTGTGTTGGAGATGTCCGATGAATATAACGCCAAGGGCTACCACCCGCCCTACGTGAAGAATCCGGATGCGTGCAACGATTGCAAGTTTTGTCAACTTATCTGTCCGGAGTTTTCCATCTTCGTGACAGGGGAAGACGAAAACAACATAGGAGATACAAAAAAGTGAAAACGAAGCCAAGCGGAGTTTCAGAGCAGGCTGATGTTCGCGCTAGCGAACGTCACGCCGGAACTAAAACAACTTCCGCAGGAGTTTCAGAGCAGGCTGGTGTTCGAGCTAGCGAACGTTATGCCGAAACTAAAACTGTCGCAGCAGACCCCAGAGGGGTCGATTCCGGCCCACATTTTATGGATGGCGACCATGCACTGGCTGAAGGCGCGCTGGCGGCAGGCTGCCGGTTCTTTGCCGGCTATCCCATCACACCCTCGACCGAAGCTGCCGAGCGCTTCGCCGAGCGGGCGCCGGAGGTGGGAGCGCTGTTTATCCAGATGGAGGACGAGCTTGCCTCCATCGCCGCCCTGATTGGCGCGGCATGGGCTGGGCAAAAATGCATGACCGTGACCTGCGGCCCCGGATTTTCTCTGATGGTGGAAAACATCGGCTTGGCTTGCATGACCGAAACCCCGATGGTGATCGCCAACGTGCAGCGCGGTGGTCCGTCCACCGGCCTGCCCACTCTGACCGCACAGCAGGATATGATGCAGGCGCGCTATGGTCCGCATGGCGATAACGCCATCATTGCCTTGTCGCCGGACAGTCCGCAGGAATGTTTCGACCTCACCGTCGAGGCCTTCAACCTGTCGGAGTTCTACCGGGTGCCTGTCATCATCCTGACGGACGAGACAGTCGGTCACATGCACGAAAAGGTGGTTATTCCGCCAGCCGACCAGATCAAGGTGGTTCCGCGCAATAATTACAGCGGCCCCAAGGATAGCTGCCGTCCCTACAAGTTCGACAGCCAGGGCGGCCACCCCATGGTGCGTGCAGGCGATGGGTACAATTTTCACATTACCGGCCTGACTCACAATGAGAAGGGATATCCGGTCATGACCGCCGAGCAGAACAAAATCGTCGTGACTCACCTGATGGAAAAGATCAACGGCAATGCCGACGAGATCATCCGCCTAGATGAGGATCAGATTGACGGTGCCGAGGTCGTGGTGGTGTCCTATGGCATTACCTCCCGAATTGCCGTCAAGGCCATCCAGGATGCGCGCAAGGAAGGCATCAAGGTCGGTTCCCTGCGCATGATCACCATCTGGCCATTCTGCGAGAAACGCATCCGTGAAATATCCGCCAAAGTTAAGGCCATCGTGGTACCCGAGATCAACTACGGTCAGATGGTGCTCGAAGTAGAACGCAATGCTGCCGGCCGCTGCAAGGTAGTCAGCGTCAATCACTGTGGTGGCGCGGTGCATGATCCCCAGGTAATCCTGGATGCCATCAGAAAGGCAAGCCAATGAGTACTGATATCGAAAAATTCAAGGCAGGCAGCCCCATGGCCAGTACCCTGCGCATGGACCGGATGCCGCATATCTGGTGCCCAGGCTGTGGCATCGGCTCCGAGGTGAATTCCTTTGCCGAGGCCGTCAAACGTAGCGGCATCGACCCCAAGAAGTTGGTCGTGGTGTCGGGTATCGGCTGCACCGGACGTGTTGCGGGTTATGTCAACTTCGATTCGATCCATACCACGCACGGCCGCGCCATTCCTGTCGCCACCGGCGTCAAACTGGCCAACCCCGAACTGACGGTGGTGGTGTTCAGCGGCGAGGGCGACCTGGCCGGTATCGGCGGCAACCATCTGATTCATGCCGCACGGCGCAACATGGATCTGGTGGTCATCTGTAACAACAACTTCACCTATGGCATGACCGGTGGCCAAGTGACACCGACCACCCCCGGCTCAGCCATAGCATCGACCACGCCCTACGGCAATTACGAATATCCGTTCAGCCTGCCGTTCCTGATGGATGCCTCGGGCGCCACTTATATCGCACGCTGGACATCGCTGCATTCGCGCAACGTCACCCAGTCGATCGAGGAAGCGCTACTGCGCAAGGGCTTTTCCTTCATCGAAATCATTTCGCCTTGCCCGACGCTCTACCTACGCCGCAACCGTCTCGGCGATGGCGTCGACCAGCTTCAGAATTACCAGGATAACTCGATTCTCAAGCATGGCTGTGACACCCGTGAGACGGGCATCGACTATCAGGGCAAGATCGTCGTCGGCAAGTTCGTCGAAAAGAACAAGCCTTCATATCTGGAAGCCGTCGACAAGTGCTGCGTCAAGCTGGTAGGGGACGATTATCAGCTCTACGGCAAGACCATTCCCGAACGAGAGGCCGAGGAAAAAGCCGAAAAGGAGAGAATCGCCGCTCGCCGGGCCGCCATGTCGGCGGAGACGGAAGGGCAGGGAGAGGCGGTATCCGCAAAACCCCGGAAAGCTTCCACACCAAAGGCTGCGGTGAAGAAGGCTCCCGCCAAGGTTGCTGCCGCGCCTAAGAAAGCAAAAAAGGTTCCGGCAAAGGCACAAGCTAAATCCGTAAAAAAGGCCGCGACAAAAGCCAAGCCCGTGAAGAAAGCAGCAACGAAAGTCGCTGCAAAGGCTTCGGCCAAGAAGGCCACCCCCAAGACTCCGGCTAAGGCAGCGAAAAAGATTGTACCCAAGGCAACCGTCAAGACCAAACATGTGGCCAAGGCCGCGCCTAAAAAGACCCGTAAGTAGGAATTGAGCGCATGAGCACACAAGAAATCAGGTTTTCGGGGTTCGGTGGCCAGGGCATTATTCGCTGCGCCCTGATCACCGGCAAGGCGCTGGCTCTGTACGACGACAAGTTCGCCACCATGACCCAGAGTTTCGGCCCGGAGGCGCGCGGCAGCGCCTGTGCCGCGCAGCTCGTGGTTTCCGACGAACGTGTCCTGTATCCATACATCACACGCCCCGAAATTCTCTTGGCGCTGTCCCAGGAGGCTTACGACAAGTATTACAGCGAGCTGCCCAAAGGGGGGACGCTGATCGTCGAACAGGAGTTGGTGAAGCTGCGCAGTGAGCATCCGGATCTCAGATTATTGCGAGTGCCGGCAACCCGCTATGCCGAAGAACTGGGCAATCGCCTGTTCACCAATCTCGTGGCACTTGGCTTTTTTACTGCGGTCACCAACGTGGTCACCGCCGATGCCATGAAGAAGGCCCTGCCTGGCTTGGTTCCCGACCGTTTCCTGAAAATAAACATCAAGGCATTCGACAAGGGCTATGAGCACGGCCTGAAGTTGACAGGCCAGAATAACGGCGGAGACGCGCCATGACGAAGAAGCGCACTGGCGTTTTTGTCTGCCATTGCGGCACCAACATTGCCGCCACCGTTGACGTGGCGAAAGTGGCCAAGGAGATGGCCGGCGAAAACACTGTTGCCTTTACCCAGGAATACGTCTACATGTGCTCGGAGCCGGGCCAGGAGTCGGTGGTCCAGGCGATCAAGGATAACAAGCTGGACAGCGTCGTCGTCACCTGCTGTTCGCCGAACCTGCATGAAAAGACCTTCCGCGATAACGCCGAACGGGCCGGCATCAACAATTTCACCTGCGAGATTGCCAATATCCGCGAGCAGTGCAGCTGGGTTCATAATGACAAAGCCAAGGGTACCGAGAAGGCGATCAAAATTTCGCGCAGCGTCGTGCGGCGGGTTAACCGCAACCAAGCCCTGGATGCGGTCGCTGTTAACGTTACCCGGCGGGCAATGGTCATCGGAGGAGGTATTGCCGGTATCCAGGCCGCACTCGATATCGCCAACGCCGGTATAGAGGTGGTGTTGGTCGAGAAGCAGGCCACCATCGGCGGACGCATGCTTCAGCTCTCCGAAACCTTCCCCACACTGGACTGCTCGCAGTGCGTCCTGTCGCCCAAGATGGTCGAGGTAAAGCGCCATCCGAAGATTAAGCTGATGACTTACAGCGATGTGCAGGAAGTCACGGGTTCCGTGGGCAATTTCCGGGTAAAAGTCCACAAGAGATCCACTTTTGTGGATCCCGACAAGTGTAAGATTTGTGACCACTGTACCGTGGTTTGTCCGGTAGTGGTGCCGAACGAATACGAGCTTAATCTGACCGCCCGGCGGGCTATCTATATCCCTTATGCCCAAGCCATTCCGGCCAGCTTTACACTGGATGAGGACGCATGTTTGGGCTTGAATCCCGTCGTCTGCGGCAAGTGCAAGGATGTCTGCGAGGCCGGTGCCATTGACTACGACATGCGGTCCCAGACAGTGGTCGAGGATGTGGGCGCCATCGTGGTGGCGACCGGCTTCGATCTCTACGACCAGGCAAATATGCAAGAACTCGGTGGCGGCAAGATCGAGGATGTGCTTGACGGCCTCCAGTTCGAGCGCCTGTGCTCGGCCTCGGGCGCGACCCAAGGTCATGTGCTCCGGCCTTCCGACCACAAAGAGCCTAAAGAGGTGGTCTTTATCCAGTGCGTAGGGTCGCGTGATCCCGCGAAACATTGCGCCTACTGCTCCAAGATTTGTTGCATGTACACCGCCAAGCATGCGCGCCTCTACAAGAAGCATGTTCCGGACGGACGCGCCTATGTGTTCTATATCGACATTCGCTCCGGCGGCAAGGGCTACGAAGAATTCGTGCAGCGCACTATGGAGGACGACGATACCCTCTACTTGCGTGGCCGCGTCTCCAAGCTCTACCGGCATAACGGCAAGGTTCGGGTGCTCGGCACCGACACCCTGACCGGCCAGAACGTGGAGATCGATGCCGACATGGTGGTGCTGGCGCTCGCCATGGTGCCCTCGAAGGGAACCACAGAGATTGCCAAGGTGCTCAAGATCGGCCGCGACAAGGATGGTTTCATGGCCGAGGCTCACCCCAAGCTGAGACCGGTGGAGAGCGTTACTGGCGGTATCTATCTGGCGGGCGCCGCGCAGGCCCCGAAGGATATTCCGGAGACTGTTGCCCAGGCTGGCGCGGCCGCCGCCAAAGTTATTGCGTTGCTGTCGCAGGCAACCCTCAACCGCTCACCGCTGATAGCCAAGGTGCGCCGCTCCCATTGTACAGGCTGCGGAATGTGCGTCGAGGCATGCCCCTTCATCGCGATACGGCTGGAAGGTGGCAAGGCTGTGGTGAACGAAGCGCTTTGCGAGGGCTGCGGCAGTTGCTCGGCCACCTGCCTGCGTGCCGCCATTGATGTCAAGAATGTCACGCAGTTGCAGATCTACGAAATGATCGAAGCGTGCCTGGCCGTATGAAAGAGGGAAGATAGATGTCTGAACAACAAGTTTACGAACCCCGGATTGTCGCCTTTCTGTGCAAGTGGTGCTCGTCGGCGGGCAGCGATCTGGCCGGTGTTTCCCGCATCCAGTATCCGGCCAACGCGACGCCGATTACCGTTCCGTGTACGGGCGCCATATCGCCAATGTACATCATGTCGGCCTTCAACAAGGGGGCGGACGGTGTTCTGGTGTCGGGCTGCCATATTGGCGACTGCCACTACATCGAGGGTAACTATCTGGCACGGCGCAAGATGAAACTGATCATGGAGCTGCTCGAATTTATCGGCGTCGAGCCGAATCGGTTCCGCATGTCCTGGGTATCGGCTGCCGAGGGTGCCAAATTTGCCAAAGTCGTCACGGACTTCGTCAATGACCTCAAGCCGCTCGGGCCGCAGGACAAGCTGAAGAAGGCGGAGCATACATGATCAACATACAGGATATTCGCGAGACGGCGAGGGACATGCTTACCAAAGGCGAAGTCCGCGCTGTCATCGGCTATCGGCGGGGCAGCCGGGGCATGCTTGCCGAGCCAACTTTCATTACCAGTGCGGAGCAGGCAGACGAACTGGTGTGGGATCCCACCTGCTTCCACAACCTGTCCCTGTACCTGGTGCATGACCGCAAATTTCTGGCGCATATCCGCAAGAATGCGGAGGCACCCGTCGCCATCGTTGCCAAGGGATGCGACGCGCGCTCTATTGTCGTGCTGATGCAGGAGCACTATTTCAAGCGTGAGGATGTCTACATCATCGGCGTATCCTGCGAGGGCACCGGAGTGCTGGACGAGCGCAAGCTGGCCAAGCACTTGAACGGTGCCCAAGCTTCAAACGTCGCTTTCGATGGTGGCGATTTCGTGTTCACCACGGCCGAAGGCGAAAAGCGGTTGCCGGCGCGTGAGGTTATGGCGGACCGCTGTCTGGAATGCCGCATACCCTTTCCCAGGGAGCACAACATTGTGTTCGGCGAGGATAAGACCGGACGCCAGTTGGAGGCGCCTTTCGCCGCTCTCACCCGTTTCGAGGCGCAGGGTACAGGTGCACGCTGGGACTTCTGGAGTCACCATTTCGACCGCTGCATCCGTTGCTTCGCATGCCGTTCGGTATGCCCGATGTGCTACTGCGATGAATGCGTGGTGGACAGCATTACCTTCCCGGTAACAACGGAAACCACGGCAGAGGATAAAGCCAATCGCATACGCTGGATTGAGCGGTCGGCGGTGCGTTCCGAAAACATCACCTATCTCATGACGCGTGCCATGCACCTTGCCGGGCGCTGCACCGATTGCGGCGAGTGCGAGCGCGCTTGCCCGGTCAATGTCCCGATACGGCTGCTCAACAACAAAATGGAACGGGAAGCGCGCGAACAGTTCGGCTTCGAGCCTGGGGCAAGCATTGGAGGGCCGTCGCTGGTAGCCTCATTCCTCGACAGAGATCCCGGCGACTTCATCAGGTAAAAGCATGGAAAAAATTCTCGACAAGAAACGCATTGACGACTGGATCGCCGCATTAGATAACTGGGATATCCAGGGGCCTGTGCTGGAAGATGACATCTGGTCGTATCAGCCGGTCAGCGGCGCCGTCCGGCTCGACCACCCCAACACCAAGCAATCGCCCAAGGGGCTTGCTTTCCCGCAGCGCGAAATATTTTTCAAGTTCGAGCAGATCAAGGGAGAGGCACCACGCCTGACCCAGGTTGTGCCGGATGAGCAGCGCCATGCCGTATTCGGCGTCCGCCCCTGCGATGGGCGCGGAGTGCCGCGCATGGACCTGGTGTTCAACGATCATGTTGAGGATAACTACTATCAGGCGCGACGCAAGAATGTGGCCTATGTGGGCCTGGCCTGCAACAAGCCGCCCAGCGCCAACTGCTTCTGTTTGTCGGTCGGCGGGTCACCGGTTTCCACCGATGGTCTCGACGTTCAAATGACTGATCTTGGCGATCGCTACTTCGTGAAAGCGATCACCGAAACAGGCAAGGGGCTGATGGCGGCAGCGGGCAAACTATTTGCCGAACCGTCCGCTGCCGACCAGAAGCAGGTGAAACAGGTGCATGCCGAGGCGGTGGCTTATCCGCAACGCGCGGTGCGCAATGTGGAGGAGGTGCCGGCCAAGCTGAAGGCAAGCTTTAAGTCGCCATTGTGGCAAGAACTGGCGCAGGCCTGCATCGGCTGCGGCATCTGCACCTTCCTGTGCCCGACCTGCCACTGTTTTGACATCAACGACGAGGTTCAAAGCAAAGCGCCGCTGAAGGGCATCCGGGTGCGTACATGGGACAACTGCCAGTTCCCCGATTTCACCATGCACTCGTCCGGCCATAATCCGCGTGAGAACACCGGCGCCCGGTTGCGCCAGCGGGTGGCTCATAAATTCCAGTACTTCCCCGAGAATTTTGGGATGCCCCAGTGCACGGGTTGCGGTCGCTGTATCAGCGAATGCCCAGTGGGAATAGATATCATTAATGTCGTAAACAAGGTGGCCGAAAATGCCGCATAATATCTATCTTCCAGAGCTGGCACGCATCGCCTACATCAAGGATGAAGTGTATGGCGAACGCGCCATCAAAACTTTCCGCGTTGAGCCTGTGGACGGTGAGCTCTTCGAACACGCGTGCGGACAGTGCGCGATGCTCTCTATCTTCGGTCGCGGCGAATCGATGATCTCGATTGCCTCCTCGCCGCTGATCAGGGAGTACAAACAGTTCAGCATCATGCGGGTGGGCCGCGTGTCTTCCGCTTTTCACGATTTGGCGGTGGGCGATGTCATCGGTTTGCGCGGGCCTTACGGCAACAGTTTCCCGATTGACGACTGGCGCGGAAAGAATCTGTACCTCATCGGCGGCGGTTGCGGTCTTGCGCCTATCTGGCCGGTGATCACTACTGCGGTGGCGCAGCGCGCCAACTTCAAGAACATCACCGTATTCTACGGCGGACGCACTTCGCGCGACATCATGTACCGGGCGGAACTCGAGAAGCTGCGCGAATCTATCGATGTGCATCTGTCCATAGACAAGGCAGAGGAGGGATGGGACGGCTACTGTGGTTTCGTGCCGGCAGCCGTGATGGACAAGGATCCTGTACCCGACAACGCCATCGCGATCACCTGCGGGCCGCCGATCATGATCAAGTTTGTGATCCAGAACCTGAACAAGCTCGGATTCAAGGATGAGCAGATATACACGACCATCGAGAACAAGATGAAGTGTGGTTTGGGCAAGTGCGGTCGCTGCAACGTCGGCAAGGATTACGTGTGCGTCAAGGGGCCGGTCTATTCGTGGGAAGAGTTGAAGAGTTTGCCCGAGGAGTATTAATTTAGTTGTTGGCCGCTAGGAGTTAGTTTTTAGTTAAAAACCGTATCTTGTTTAACTAACAACTAATGGCTAACGACTGGCTACACAGAATTTGATTAAAGAGGAGAGTAAGAAAGCTATGAACGTCAGTGGAATGTTATATGGAGCCCAGCTGCTCAAGACCATCGGTTTTCCGGTCTCCGAGGTGCTCGGGCCGGAAGCCAGTGAACACGAGATCCACAGCCTGATCGAGCGGTGCGGTGCGGTCTTCGTCAAGCCCATCTTCAAGGGTGGTGTAGGCAAGAAGGGCAAGTCCGGGCTGATCGGGCGCGCCACTAATCTGAAGGCAGCTTTAGCCGAGAAAGAGCGCCTGTACTTTGCCGAATATAAAGTCGGCAATGCCGTCTACAAATCGCGGGGTGTTACCTTCGAGGGTTCAGTCCCGGCCGAACATGAGGTTTACTTTTCAATCACCGATTCGACCCGCTACCGGGCACCGGTCATGACGCTCACCCACCACGGCGGCATGGACATCGAGGAACTGGACAAGACCCAGATCATCGAGGTTCCGTTTGATCCGCTGACCGGACTCAAGTCATTCATCATCTCCAACGCATTATCCGATCTTGGTGCACCACGCGAGATCGTGTCGCCACTGGTACAGTACCTGCCAAAACTATGGGATCTGTTTCACCATAACGGCATGTCGACGCTGGAACTCAATCCTATCCGCATGATGGAGGGCAAATCCGGCTCTCTGGTACCTGTGGCCTGTGACTTCAAGTGCGGCTTCGATCGCGACGATCCGCGTGTGAACCGTTTGAACCTGCCAGACGATCTCTTTGTTACCGAGGCCAACGACTTCGAGCAGGAGATCAACGAGCTCCGTACCTACCAGGGGCAGAGTGACGTTTACGTGATCAACGAGAAGGGTACCATCCTGGCACCCACCTTCGGAGGCGGCGCAAACTCTTTGGTTACCGAGGTGCTGGGCAACGATGCCATCATCTCTTCCGATTTCGGGGGTAATCCACCCTACGAAAAGATGAATGAAGTGATGCGCATCTGCCTCAAGTATTATCTCAAGCAGTCGAATGTCCTGTTCATCATCGGCGGCAAGGCCAACAACACAGACATCTTCGTCACATTCAGGGCAATGGCCGATGCGCTGCGCGATTACTTCAGCGAACACGGACCCACGCCGCTGTATGTGGTGATTGGTCGCGGTGGCCCTAATGTGATACGCGGCATGGGTGTGTTCAAGGATGTCCTCGACGCGTTGCGGATACCCTATCGAATTTTCGGCTTCGATTCTGCGATGACTGACGTGGTAAATTACGCTCAGGAGGCGGATCGTTGGATGAAGAGCGGCGGTCGCGCTGAAGTGGCGACAATGATGGGTTTACCAGCAGACGCCTGATTTGACAGAAAACTCCAACACAGAACAGGATGAACGTCGGGATGCGACTCAGTCGCCCAGCGGTCGTTCGGACGAAAAATGATAAGCAATGAGAAAGCAAAGGTGATATGTAATGAGAAAACCTAGTATCGAGAAATTCAAATATTTTGTTGGTGTTCGCTCCTTGGCCGAGATTGCGACCCGCGAGGATCGCATCTGTGTGCTGAACATTTTGGGGAACGAATCACGTTCCGTGACCCCGGTCAGCCACGTCTATTCCGGAGGCAATGTGGTGTTCGGCACCTCGCCGGGTCGTCGTGGCCAAGTTCTTGAGACATCTCTGGGCAACATTCCTGTCTACAACAACGTGCGTGAAGGCCTGGATGCCGGACACAAATTCAATGTTGGCGTCGTCTATCTGCCGCCTGCCGCCGTGCGTGATGGTGTCGCCGAGCTGATCCGGATCAATCCGGATGTCGAGAAGGTCATCATCCTCACCGAGAAGACCTCGGTGCACGATGCCCGCGAAATCAGGGCGCTCGGCCAGCAGCGCGGGGTGGATATTTTCGGCGCCAACTGCCTGGGTGTGGCGGATTCGTGGAACAATGTGCGTATAGGCGGTGCGCTGGGCGGGGACAACCCTGCCGAGACTTTGCGCAAAGGCTCAATTGCCATCTATTCCAACTCCGGCAACTTTACCACCACTATCGCCAATTACCTGTCGATTGGCGGATGGGGGACGACGACACTGATCTCCAGCGGCAAGGACATCTACATCAACTACGCTACCCCCGAGTTTGCCTACGGCATGGCCAACGACGCGCGCACCAAGGCAGCGGTGATGTACTCCGAACCGGGTGGTTACTATGAAGAGGCTGTAACGTTTGAAAAGCCGGTGGTGGCCTGCGTGGTCGGCCGCTGGAAGGCGAACCTGACGCGGGCTGTCGGCCATGCCGGCGCCATTGCCGGATCGGGCGATGATGCCCGTGCCAAGGAAGGCTGGTTCATGAAGAAGTTCGGTGTGAGCGATCTGTTCACGCCCGAAAACCCTGTGTGCTCGAAGCTGGGTGCGGTGGTCACCAATATTTCGCATATCCCGCTGGCGCTGACTGCGGTGATGAAACTGAACGGTGTCGAGCAGGATTTTCCGTCGGAAGGCAATCTTGAGTTGAAGCCATGGTTTGGCGACGATCAGGGTTTGAAACTTCCGCCCGCGTTGAAAATCCCCGTGGTCAAGGCGATGTCGCCCTACGACCAACAAATTGCCGAGTTGCTCAAGTATGTGGGCGCCATTTTCCCGCGCCAGTCCATGAAAGACAGCTCGGGAAGCTCGGTGATGGATGCGAAGACGCAAGTCACCAAGGTCAACAACATATCCATCCTGGATACCGCCAAGCAGCCGCTGGAATCCAATCTATGCATGGCATTGGTGCGCGAGCTCAACGATGCCAATGACAACGCCCTGTTCAACATCGCAGTGGCGGCGCGGATCAACTTGCACGGCGAGGCCATGCTGGTTGCCGCCGATGCGGCGCGCGAAGCCGGCAACGCCCCCAACACGGCGATCAGCGCGGCTGTTGCGCTGCTCGGCCCGAAGCGCGTGGAAGGCGCACGCCAAGCTGCTGATACGTTGACCGAGCTGTTCGCCTACTCCGGTCTGCAAAAGGGCGACGACGAGCAGGCCGTTATTACGCCCGCCACGGCCAGCCCGGAGCAACTCGCAACCCTGTTGGGCAAAACACCGGATACGCAAGCCGAAGCGATGCTCAAGGCCTTCGACAAACGCGGAGCCAAGTCGGTCTTCGTGCGCTATCTGCGCAGCCTGAAAGGCCATCCAACGTCAGATGCAGTGATTGCCGCGCTCACCACCACCATCGCCTGGGAGCCATTGATCCGCAAGCGCATCTCGCGCCTCACCGTGCGCAATTTGCCTTGGTATACCAACCTGTTCTCAGTCATCATCGGTGCCGCAGCCGAAGGCAAGCACCACCAGCCGGGCAAGTTCTGCGGCATCAGCAACGAAGAAATGCTGGAGTCCTGGACCACTACCCAGATAGCCTATCTCTCCCTGCTCGGCGAGCGGCCAACAGCGGAAAATTTATTCCCGTTCCAGGTCATACTGGGGCTGATCATCTCGAACGGCGTCGGCACCATCTCGGCCCAGGGCTGCAAAGGTGCGGTATCCGCCGACGGCCCAGAATCGCCGGAGCGGGTGCAGATCAACAAAGGCATGATCGGTTTCCTCACCCACACCGGCTTCGCCCACGGCGGCAACGGCTACGAAGGTATCCAGTTCCTGATCGAGAGCTTTAAGAACACCCCACTGGCCGATGCCAGCGCCGCCAATCCCGGCATTGACCTCAAGGCAATGGCAACCGCCTACGCCAAGGCTTTCAATGATGAGAAGAAATCCAACAAGGCGCTCGGCCTGCCGGTGCGCA
>CAITJF010000092.1 GCA_903892645.1 uncultured Nitrosomonadales bacterium
ATTCCCGCGCAGGCGGGAATCCAGCAAGAAAAAACGCCTTTTGTTTAAAGCCACTGGATTCCCGCCTGCGCGGGAATGACGGGTTGATGGATTATTTGAGTTGATATGCGGAACAGGTGGGTTACGCCATGTTTCATCATCATCCTATGAGCAATCCACCAGCGCCTGAAAATTCCGCAACGAAATGATGTGCGCGTAAATTTTTTCCAGCCAGCCCTGCTCAATCAGTTTTCTGAACTGGGAAGCACCCAGTTGTGCAATGGCTGCCTCATCCACCCGGTACATCCCAGCGAGATTGATCAACTCCTTGCCCGGGGTCGTAGCCTGAATCGCAAAATCCTTGAACAGCCCCATGCTTTTTAGCGTCCTGCACATCTCGGCGGTTCTGGCTGTATCGTTCTCATACTCCTGCAGCAGTTTCTCACGCTCGCGCCAGAGGGGCGTTGGATCACCGCTTTCAGTGAATAATTCCAGCCCGCCGGGCACTACCGCCTCCTTGGCGATGCACACCAACTTGTTGAGGCGGGTCTTGCCTTCCTCGACGATAGATGCCAAACAAAACGGATAGCAACGCACATAAGCCGGGACATAAACATTCGCGCGCCATTTTCCGTCCGTGCCGCAAAATAAATTCTGTACGGTTTTCAGTCCGGTCACCACTGCGGCGCCGAAATCATCTTTGCCATTGGGGCTGGCAAACACGATGGGATAGTGATGGCACGCAACCGGAAATTCGGAAACGGTGAGCGGCAGTGCGTTCAGCCCGGCACAAAATGCGAACGACGCCTCTTGCGCTAGCGCGAAGCGGTGGACGCCTTTATTCAGGGCTTCAAGCTGTTTGTAGCCGATGGGGGTTTGGATGGTTTGTGTCATGCCGATATGCTGACCAGTTACCATGCCTCCATAATCTCATCGAGCGGAAATTCCAGCCCCGCAGTGCGCCATACATCGCGCACTCGCAAGATCGCTGGCCCCGCCTTCTTGAACCACTGGGGATGCCTGTCCCGCTTGTCGAATACCTTGAATTCCTCAGCCTTGCCTTTGCTCTTGAAACGAGTGAAGAAGCCTTGCGCCATCGCTTCCATGCGCACCTTGTTGTAGGCCACCAGTTGCCAGTTGTGGTTCTGGCGCAAGCCAGTCAGCACCAGATTGTAGTGATAATGTTCCCAGTAGTGCAGATAGGCATCGAAGTAGTCCTGGTTAAGCACCTGATCTTCAAGAACGCCGGTATAGACGTTGTCGCGCCGTACCCATTCCTCGATATTGCCGCGCACCTTGAATTTTTCTCCTTCGGGCAGGCCGGTGGATTTTTCGTAAGTGGAAATGCAGGCGGTAACCGGATGGCGCAAGGTGACGATGTATTCGGTGTTGGGGCCCAGAGCGCGGTTGAAGAATGCGCCGTGATATGCCGCCTTGGTGGCTTTTTTCGGCACGATAATGAGGTTGTTGAACAGGCGTGAATTGGCAAAGTATTCTTCCACCATCGCCAAAAATTCAGACATGTTCTGCATCATGTTGGTGTAGGCGTTGTAGCCTTGGGCAAAATCGAATGGCGAGGCATCGGGAAAACCGTCATGCGCAATAACATTGGGAACCTTGTCGGCTTCCATCCCCAGTGCGAGGAATAGCTGCTTGGTCAGGTAGGAGCCGCCGTGGCGCGGCACGCCGACGATGCATATGAACTTGTAGCGCTCGTGTAAATTTCTCAGTTGATCCGGCACGCCGGTGAGAAATGCTGTCAACAACTGATAGCTGCGGTAAATCACCCTCTGTCCATCCGGGTCCTGAAGCACCTCCCCGGCATGGGCGGTGGCGGTCTCCCGCATTGTATCTCCCATCGCCACCATTTCTTCGCTCAACTGGTCGTGCCAGGTGGTGTCGAATTCCAGGTTGTTACGGTGGCGGTAAAGGAAGTCGATAAAAATCGGTGAAACGGGGAATTCCTTGTCGGTGAACTTGATTTCGACGCCCATGAAATACCCTTTATTATTTTGTGAATGAATCGCTGTTGAGTCCAGCAATGTGCAGGCGAAGTGAAGTTGATACCCATCTCGCCTTTTGGATTGTACAATAATCGCAACGGTAGTCACAAACAGGGTACGTGCTCACCTTAAACATGCGTCATGTTTGCGGATCGTGCTGAATTTCAGTCAGGTTAATTGTTGCGCAAGCCATCACTTAAATTATTCAGGATAATGGAGCTACCATACAGGCTAGGTAAGTACGAGCTGACCAGGCAGATCGGGGAAGGAGCGACCGGGAAGGTTTACCACGCACTGGACACATTCTCTGGGCAGGAAGTGGCGGTGAAGCTGGTCGATCAGGCGGTACTCAACGCCCCCGGATTCGATGTGGAGTGCCGCAACCAATTTCTCAATGAAGCCTCCCTCGCAGGCCGGCTGGCTCATCCGCACGTGGTTACGATTCTGGAGGCATCCGTAACGGAGGACGCCGGATACGTTGTCATGGAATACGTTTCGGGAGGCAACCTCGCACAGCATACGAAACCCGGCGCACTGCTGCCGATCGAAAATGTGCTTCAAATAATTTTCAAGTGCTGCGGGGCACTCGATTACGCATTTCGCCAGGACGTTATTCACCGGGATATCAAGCCCGCGAACATCATGGTTGTGTCTGGCACAAACGTAAAAATCGCTGACTTTGGTGCATCCGTGTTTTACCAGGCGCAAGCTACGCAGAAGGTAACCGTTGGATCCCCCTATTACATGTCCCTGGAACAAATCAGTGGCCATCGTCTGACCCATCTCAGTGATATGTACTCACTCGGGATCGTGGCATATGAACTTCTTACCGGAGCGCTACCGTTCCAGGCTCCAACCATGATCAAGCTATTTGATGCTATTGCCAAGAAGGATGCGGTGCCGCCGAGTGCCCATCGTCCGGAGCTTCCTGCGGAGCTTGACAAGATTATCCTCAGAATGATCGCCAGGAACCCGGATGACCGCTATGCCAACTGGGCGGATCTTGCGCTTGAGATTGCCGAGATAGGCCAATTCAGCAAATTCCGGCAAGGCATCCCCGATAGCGAAAAGTTCAGCATGCTGCGTACCAAGAACGGGTTACGCGAACTTTCCGACCCGGATGTTTGGGAGCTTGTTCAGGCAAGCAATTGGGCCAAGTTTCCGGCGCGCACCGTCATTTTGCGGGAAGACGAGCCGGGCCTAAGTATGTATATTCTGGCCTCCGGACAGATGAAGGTCACAAAACAGGGGCGTCTGCTCAATGTCATAAAGGCCGGCGAGTACTTTGGGGAAATGGCCTATATTCAACGCGGAACAAATCGGCAAGCCACGCTGGAGGCACTCTCGGACGTAGTCGTTGCCGAGTTTCCGTTTCAGGCATTGGAAGACCTGAGCCCAGGGTGCGAATTGCGTTTTACAAAAACTTTGCTGCGCTCCATGACAGACCGGCTTGCACTTGCCGGTGACCGCATCGTGCGGATGCATGGCTAAAATGCGATATAAACCTGCATGATGTTATTGATCCGGCACGCATAGAATTTCTATCCGTGCCGGATCAATAGTGGGATCCGCCGATCTGTCTTATGGCGCCGGTTTTTGATTCTCGGCGGTTTTGGCTGTGCCACGCACCAGCTTGATATAGCGCGGCTCTTCTTTCACCGCCACGAAGTCGGCCCCTTGGTCAAAGCGCCATACCCAAGCGCTGCCATGGTGCATACGGAAAATTGTGTCAGTCCAATAACCAAATTTTGAGTTCTGCGTATTGGGGAAAAAATCCTTGGGTAGCGTGGGGCCTGGGATGCGTACGGTTGCATCTATCAGAGAACCCAGCTCATCTTTGCTGGGCAAGCGCCAATCGGAATAACCGCATAAACGCTCGGCGTTAACTGCGGCAACGAAAGCTTCGGTATCGCAGGCGCTGCCTGTGCATACACCGCCATTAAGCTTTCCTTCCACCTCTGCATTGGTTTCCCCCACCCCCTTCCCATTGGTTTTCTCGTCGTGGTTGTACCATGTGTAGGTATTGGTTCCGGCGTGCAGGCCTGGAATTGCTGTTTTGACTTCCCACATGAGATCGGTTTTGTTGTCGCGCGCGCACGACCAAGGCTGTTCCATATAGCGTCCATTGCCTTTGTACTCGCTGCCATCGGCGGCTAGCCGCGTCAAGTCAAATACATATATCGGAACAAGTTTGTCGCAGCCAGCAAGCAGCATCGTGAAAGAGAGCAGTACAGCGGCAGGAATTAACTGGATATTTACTTTTAACATGGTCATGTAAGCTGTATTTTCGTATGGGTTTTAAAGGTAGATAGCTTACCATATGGCAAGCAGGCATCTGCGCCTGATATGGCATGCTGATGGGGGTCGGCCTGACCAGTCGGCAGATTCCCCTCCTTGCAAACCCCCGTCTCCTTTGTGTTAAAATGCTTCTACAGGCCGATGAAAATTTTGGCGGCTTGCAGTTTCTCCAGCCCTGAGGAGCGTTGCGACAGGCATATAGCGCCTGCCAGGCTCAGGTAACCGGATAGTTTTAACGATGCTCACCCAATCCGTGCCGGGCACGGGAGAGCGGTGAGTTCGATCCTCCTCCCCCCGGTCATAACGTTCAAGGAGCAAGAACACTATGGCTGAATTTACCGATTACAAAATCGCCGACATCAAACTGGCCCCGTGGGGGCGCAAGGAAATCGCCATTGCCGAAACCGAAATGCCCGGTTTGATGGCAATCCGTGAGGAATTTGCCAAGAGCCAGCCGCTAAAAGGCGCGCGCATCACCGGTTCGCTGCACATGACCATCCAGACCGCCGTGCTGATCGAGACGCTGAAGGCGCTTGGCGCGGATGTGCGCTGGGCTTCCTGCAATATTTTCTCCACCCAGGATCACGCCGCCGCCGCGATTGCCGCCGACGGTATTCCGGTGTTCGCCTACAAGGGTGAATCGCTGGAAGAATACTGGGAATACACACACAAGATTTTCGAGTGGGCGGACGGTGGCTATTCCAACATGATCCTGGATGACGGCGGCGACGCCACGCTGCTGCTGCATCTGGGCGCGCGTGCGGAAAGCGATCCCTTGCTGGTGGGCAAGCCGACCTCGGAAGAAGAGACATTTCTGTTCGCCTCGATCAAACAGCGCCTGGCAACCCAGCCCGGTTGGTATTCCAAGCGCCTCGCCGCAGTGAAGGGCGTAACCGAGGAAACCACCACCGGCGTGCACCGCCTGTACCAGATGCACGCGCGCGGCGAGTTGAAATTCCCCGGCATCAACGTGAACGACTCCGTGACCAAGTCCAAGTTCGACAACGTCTACGGGTGCCGCCACTCTCTCCCTGACGGCATCATGCGCGCGACCGACGTGATGCTCGCGGGGAAGCAGGCCTTCATCGCCGGCTACGGCGACGTCGGCAAGGGCTCGGCCCAGGCCATGCGCGCGCTCTCGGCGCAGGTGTGGG
>CAITJF010000093.1 GCA_903892645.1 uncultured Nitrosomonadales bacterium
CCGCCGGTGTTTTACGTAAAAGTATGGGAAACGCTGCTCGCCACCGGTAGCTGGAGTGGTGAAATCTGTAACCGCCGCAAGAGCGGTGAGCTTTATACCGAGTGGCTTTCCATCAAGCTGGTGCGCGATGAGAGTGGCAA
Source organism: uncultured Nitrosomonadales bacterium (assembly GCA_903892645.1). Classification (GTDB taxonomy): domain Bacteria; phylum Pseudomonadota; class Gammaproteobacteria; order Burkholderiales; family Gallionellaceae; genus CAITJF01. The sequence continues at coordinate 141 of CAITJF010000093.1, forward strand.
GGTCACCCACTATGTGGCAGTGTTCCACGAAATCCTCCAGCGCAAGGCCACGGAAGAGCGTAAGTAGCGCTGGCGCATTGCAACATACTCACCGGCTATCTTCTATAAGCTCATTGCGTTTGGCGCGAATGACTGTTTCGACTGTTGCCATTCGTTTTTTGAAAGCAGCAAGTGTAGCCCGGATGCGACAGAGTCAGGCAATCCACTGATGAAACAATTAGCCATCCCACTAAGTTGCCAAGAGACGGCAACCAAGTGGCTGGTTATAAGCAATCCAAAGACGATTGCCAAGTGGTTGGTTATGTCCAGCAAGCTGGACGTGGAGTTGTGCGCTACGTTTGCGGGCCCCCGCATTGCGGGGAGCGGTATATCGCTTCTACCGAGCCGGTATCGCAGCTCCAGTCGAGCTTCTTACTGGAAATTCGCGGGACGAAAATGAGCGTCTTGCCGGATACGGGTTCCTGATTTTCTGAGAATGTCAGTGTTATGACGCCATTCGCGACATTAACCGTGTACGACAGGGTGCCTTGCTCCTCAAAAACCGTGAGGGAGGGGTTTGCCTGTTTGTTCTGAAGGCGTAACGCATTGTTATCAGCCGGAAGAGTGTTGCGTTCTTCGTAATAGCTTGCAACCGCGTCCTGTATCTTGCCGGCATTGGCGACTGCAAGTGTTACTTTAATGCGTCCCTCACGGTCACCCGTTCCGGAGAAAACCACCCAGAGCAAACCTGCGACAAGTAATTGCACTGCGACGAATACTATTATTGCTACCTTCTTGCGCTTGATTCCCGGCTGATCTGCCATGGTTACATATCTCCTGTAGTTTAATTATTTTTGGTGGCTGCGATTTTGTGCATGCTGGACGGCCAATTCGTAGATTTCGGCCAAATCTTCCTCGCTGACGTCAATCACGCTATCCATCTGGCTTAATGCCCACTCAATGTCAGCCAATTCGAGTTTGGCAACCGGTGGGGCTGTTTGCAGGGGTGGGTGATGCGGATAAGCTTGCGGTAGCGGGTAATACCTGCCGGGCATGATGTTGTTGATCAGCAGCGCCAGCATCAGCAGGATTCCGGTATTGGCCGCCACAATGCACGCGGCCCATTGCCAGCCCATCGCGTGAAATTGCGTACTACCCAGCACCAGTACGAGTGCCGTTGCTGCCCCCGGCGGGTGCAGGCAATGGAGGTAATGCATCAGGAATATCGCCAGGCCGACCGCACAGCCGGCAGCCAGCACCGGATCCGGAATGAGCTGGCTGCATCCCCATCCGGCCATTGCGGAAACCAGGTTCCCACCGAGCAGCGGCCAGGGCTGTGCCATGGGGCTGTGCGGCGCCACGAACAGGAGGAAGGTTGCCGCGCCCATCGAGCCGAGCATGAGCAGGGGATGGTTGAGCTGCGGCAGGAATTTGAACGCTGATCCCAGGAGCACGATTGCAATACCGGCGGTCAGTGCGCTACGTATTTTTTCCGCGGCCGGCACAGGCGCGATGTGCGGCCTGAAAGACAGGATGAATTTTTTAAATTGCATTGCGCTTTGTCTCCATATCATTAACCGGCAAACAAGTTAACCAGCCCATCCAGCCCCACGAAGTTGAGTGCATAGCTGGCCTGCGAACGCACCACGGGCTTGGCATGGTAGGCGATGCTGATACCGGCCTGCGCCATCATCTTGAGGTCGTTTGCGCCGTCGCCCATGGCGATGACCTGTTCCGGTTTCAGTTCCAGTTCGTTGCGCGTATGCACCAGTCGTTCCGCCTTGCCTTGCGCATCGAGGATGTGCCCCAATACTTTTCCGGTAAGTTTGCCGTTGACGATTTCCAGTGTGTTGGCGTGCGTGTAGTCGAGGCCAAGTTTTTTCTTCAAGCGTTCGGTGAAGAACACGAAGCCGCCGGAAACCAGCAGCGTTTTGATGCCGTGTTTTTTCAGAGAGGACAGCATGGCCTCCGCACCGGGGTTGAGCTTGAGGCGTTCGTCATACACGCGCATCAGTGCGCCCTCATCCAGCCCTTCCAGCAAGGCCACGCGGCGGCGCAGGCTTTCGGCGAAATCTATCTCGCCGCGCATTGCCGCTTCGGTAATCGCCGCCACTTGCGGCTTGAGGTGATACATATCGGCGATCTCGTCTATGCACTCGATGCTGATCAGCGTGGAATCCATGTCAATGACCAGCAGGCCGAAATCGGCAAGCTGCTGATTTGACCTGACGAAGCCGTAATCAAGCTGGTGATCGTGGCAATAGGTCGCGATGGCGTCGTGCGGCTTCGCCTCGCGCAAGCGGTAGGCATGTGCGGCAATTTGTTCGATGCGGGTAGCGGTCGCCAGACCGGCAATACGCTGTAGCTGGTCTGCGGGGATATCGTGGATGGCCTGGATGATGAGATTCATGAGGTCAGTTCGTTAAAGAAGTTTTTGATCGCCAGCACACGCTGCGCAACATCGCCGTATTTTAATTCAATTCGCAGTTTATCTTGTCCACTTAGTTTGTAATGCCGCTTGGTCTGGATGAGATTGATGATGCGCATCGGGTCTATCGGCGGGTTGGGTATAAACTGGATTTGTATCGCCTCGCCCGACGCGTCCACCTTGACGATGCCGAGCACCTTGGCGGCGATGCGCAGGCGGTGGCAGTCGAGCAGCGCCTGCGTGGGTGGGGGCAACAGGCCGAAACGGTCGATCAGTTCCTGATGCATGTCGTCGAGTTCTTCCTGCGTGTTGCAGTTGGCGAGGCGCTTGTAGATCACCAGCCGCTGGTGGATGTCGCCGCAATAATCATCGGGCAGCAGTGCAGGGGTGTGCAGATTGATCTCGGTGGTCACACCCAGCGGGTGCGCCATGTCAGGCTCTTTGCCCTGGCGCAGCGAAGTGATGGCGGCGTTCAGCATGTCGGCGTAGAGGCTGAAGCCGATTTCCTGCATTTCGCCGCTCTGCGATTCGCCCAGCACTTCGCCCGCACCGCGTATTTCCAGGTCGTGCATGGCGAGATAGAAGCCTGAGCCTAATTGCTCCATCGCCTGAATCGCTTCCAGACGCTTCTTCGCCTGTGCGGTGAGTGATTCGCTATCCACCAGCAGATAGGCGTAGGCCTGGTGGTGCGAGCGCCCGACGCGGCCACGCAGCTGGTGCAGTTGTGCCAGGCCGAAACGGTCGGCGCGGTTCATGATGATGGTGTTGGCGCTGGGCACGTCGATGCCGGTCTCGATGATGGTGGTGCACAGCAGCACGTTGAAGCGCTGCTGGTAGAAATCGTGCATCACTGCTTCCAGGTCGCGCTCGCCCATCTGCCCGTGCGCCGTGCGGATGCGCGCTTCCGGCAGCAGCGTCTCCAGTTTCTCCGCCATGTTGGCGATGGTATCCACCTCGTTGTGCAGGAAGTACACCTGCCCGCCGCGCTTTAGTTCGCGCAGTACCGCCTCGCGGATCACGCCCTGGCTGTACTGGCTGACGAAGGTTTTGATCGACAGCCGCCGCTGCGGCGCGGTGGCGATCACCGAAAAATCGCGTAGCCCTTCCAGCGACATTGCCAGCGTGCGTGGGATCGGCGTGGCGGTGAGCGTCAGCACATCCACCTCGGCGCGCAAGGCTTTCAGGCGCTCCTTCTGTTGCACGCCGAAGCGGTGTTCCTCGTCGATGATCACCAGCCCGAGGTTGCTGAATTTCACGCCTTTCTGGATCAGCTTGTGCGTGCCAATGATGATGTCGAGCTTGCCGTCTTCCATGTCTTTCAGCGCCTGCGTCTGCTCCTTGGCGGAGCGGAAGCGCGACAGCTCGGCGATTTTTACCGGCCAATCGGCGAAGCGGGTGGAGAAATTCTGGAAGTGCTGCTCGGCGAGCAGCGTGGTGGGCACCAGCACCGCCACCTGCTTGCCATCCATTACCGCGACGAAGGCGGCTCTGAGTGCCACTTCGGTCTTGCCGAAGCCCACATCGCCGCAGATCAGCCTGTCCATCGGCTTGCCGGATTGCAGGTCGAGGATCACCGCCTCGATGGCGGCGGCCTGATCCGGCGTTTCTTCGAAACCGAAACCGGCGCTGAACGCTTCGTAGTCGTGATAGGTAAGCTTGAATGCGTGGCCCTGGCGCGTGGCGCGCTGGGCGTAGAGGTTCAGCAGTTCGGCGGCGGTGTCGCGCACCTGCAGCATGGCGCGGCGTTTGGCCTTGTCCCATACGCCGCTGCCCAATTTGTGCAACGGTGCGGCTTCCGGTGCGCCGCCGCTGTAGCGGCTGATCACGTGCAGTTGCGCCACCGGCACATACAGTTTGTCGCCGCCCGCATATTCCAGCAGCAGGAATTCGTTCTCGCCCTCGCCGAGATCGAGATTGACCAGCCCCTGATAGCGCGCGATGCCGTGCTGCTCATGCACCACCGGGTCGCCGGTTTTGAGCTCGGACAGGTCGCGCAACATGCCTTCCACGTTGCTTTTCTTTGCGGCGCGCGAAACGCGGCTGCGCGGCTGTGTGGCGTAGAGTTCGCTCTCGGTGACGATGGCGATTTTTTCTTCCGGCAGGATGAAGCCGTTTTGCAGGGTGGCGACGCCGAGCATGAATTTCTCGCGGCTTTCGAGGAATGCTGCGTAGTTCTCGCATGGCACGGGTGATAGGCCGTATTCCTTTAGGTAGCCGGATATGATTTCGCGCCGCCCGAGGCTGTCGGCGAGCAACAGCGCGCGCCCGTCGTAATCTTGCAGGAAGCTCTGGAACGCCTGCGTAGGAATTTCGGCGCGGCGGTTGACAGCGATGGGGGGCTGGGGAGCGGTGGGGCAGGGGGTTAGG
>CAITJF010000094.1 GCA_903892645.1 uncultured Nitrosomonadales bacterium
AGAGCTGCTGATCGCGGCCCAGACTGATGTTCTCCGTCTTCCGGATGTAGCCGAGTTCCATCCCCTCGACGGCGCTCGTCGCGACTTTCGCCATCGCGATGTTTTCAAAGGCCTTGGCGTAAACGTGCTGCAGGTTCAGACCCGCATCGATCACGCCGTCGGGAAGTCCCTCCGTCACCCGGACCATCAACTCCTTGCACCCGCCGCCGGCCGGGATGACCCCCACGCCGACTTCGACCAGGCCGATGTAGGTTTCCAGGCTGGCAACAATCCGCGTGCAATGGATCGAGAATTCGCAGCCGCCGCCGAGCGCCAGGCCGTACACCGCCGCAATGGTGGGTACTTGCGCGTATCTCAGGCGCTGCGAGACTTGCTGGAATTTTGCAACCACGGCTTCCACATGCGGCACGTTGCCGGTTGCGGCATTGAGCACTTCGCCCAGCCCGCCGCCGCCTGCGACGGTGTATTTCACGCGCTGCGCTGCACCTTTGAGTTTGTCGAATAATCCGGCGGGCGTTTCGCTGCTTTCCTGCACGCCCTGCATCAGTTGCAGCAGGTGCGCTCCGGCGGAGAACGGCGCTTCGGTTTGCCAGATGACCAGCGCGGTGAAATGCGCCTCGGCTTCATCCACCGCGCGCAAAATGCCGTCCAGCACTTCGTTGCTGATGGCGTGCATCTTGGTCTTGAAGCTGAGGATGGCGATGTCGTCGCCGGTGTGCCACAGGCGCACGTCGCCGGTCTCGAAGATAGTTTCGCCGTAGTGGGCGGGTTCGCCGAGCAGGCGGTCGGGGAAGAGCTGGCGGCGATAAACGGGGAGTGTGGAGCGGGGTTGATACTGCTGCTCCCTCTCCCTCCGCTGCGCTCCTCCCTCTCCCGCAAGCGGGAGAGGGGTTGGGGGAGAGGGTGCGAATGAGCCTTGCGTGGTGTGGACGCCGGTGCGGCCTGGGTCGGCAGCCCATGCGGGTAGCGGGGCGCTGGCCATCGCTTTGCCTGCCGCAACATCTGCGCTGATCCAGCCCGCCACTTGCTGCCAGCCTGCGGCCTGCCAGATTTCAAACGGGCCGCTGTCCCAGCCGAAACCCCAGCGCACCGCAAGGTCAAGGTCGCGCGCATTCTCGGCAATGCGCTCCAATTGCAGCGCGCAATAATGAAACACGTCGCGGAATGTCGCCCATAGAAACTGCGCCTGCGGGTGTTGGTTTTCGCGCAGCCCGGCGAGTTTCTTTGCCCAATCGCGTTCGCGCAGGATGTCTTTCACGCCGTCGTCTATTTTGGTGTCGGACAGGCGATATTCTTTGGAATGTATATCCAGCACGTGAATCTCTTTGCCAATCTTCTGGTAGATGCCGCGCTTGGATTTCTGCCCCAGCGCGCCCTGCTCCACCAGATAGCCGAACCAGCCCGGCAATTCAAAATGCTTGTGCCACGGGTCTTCTGTCAGGTTTTCGCGCATGGTGTTGACCACGTGCGCGAACACGTCGAGGCCGACCACGTCCAGCGTGCGGAAGGTGGCGCTCTTGGGACGCCCGAGATAGCGCCCTGTCAGGGCATCCACGGTGTCGAAGCCGAGGTTGAATGCCGCCGCGTGATGCTTGGTGGCGAGCATGGAAAATACGCCGATACGGTTGGCGACGAAGTTGGGCGTGTCTTTGGCGCGCACCACGCCCTTGCCCAGCGTGGAGACGAGGAATTCTTCCAGGTGGTCGAGCAGCGCGGCATCGGTGCCGGTGCAGGCGATCAGTTCGACCAGGTGCATGTAGCGCGGCGGGTTGAAGAAGTGGATGCCGCAGAAACGGTGGCGCAAATTTTCCGGGAAGGCTTTCGCCAATTCGTTGATCGACAATCCTGAGGTGTTGCTGGCGAAGATGCTGTGCTCGCCAAGGTACGGCGCGACCTTTTGGTAGAGGCCGGATTTCCAGTCGATGCGCTCGGCAATCGCCTCGATCACCAGATCGCACTCGCGCAATTTTTCCAAGTGCTGCTCGTAGTTGGCGGGCTGGATGCAGGTGAGTTTGGCGGGGCTGGCGACCGGGCTGGGTTCAAGCTTTTTCAGGCCATCAATGGCCTTGGTCACGTTGCCGTTGGGATCGCCTTCTTTCGCGGGCAACTCGAACAGCAGCGTTTCGACATTGGCGTTGACAAGTTGCGCGGCGATCTGCGCGCCCATTACGCCCGCCCCGAGAACCGCAACTTTGCGGATATGGAAATTTTTGCTCATCTACACTCTCCAACAAAAAAGGGAGGCGATGCCTCCCTTTTCGTTCATATCATTTAAAAACTGCGTGTGTACTGCGCGCTCAGGATGTCCACGCTATTGCTGTAAGTTCCAACCAGATTTCCTTTGGCTGGGGTACCCCCAGTAGCACCCTGTAAATCGTTAATGTTCGCATTGTTCACAAACAAATGCGCATACCCAAAGTCGAGGGCACTTTCCTTGCTGGGTTTGCATTGACCTCCAACAGACAACCAAGTGCGATCCGCATCAGGAATCCGTGCGGTGCGGAATGCGTCCGAAACTGGCGCCTGATCATAGGCTATACCCACCCGCGCCAACCACCGGTCGTTGTAGTGATAATTCGCACCTACCGACACGCGCCATGTATCACGCCAATTCTCTTGGACAGTAAGGATTGGCGTACCTGTCGTTCTAACCACATTTAATTGCTGCAATACGCTCCAACCAGTCCAGCTGGCATCACCCATAATGTCCCATCTGTCGCTTAACTGATGGAAGGCACTGACCGAAAAAGAATCAGGCGTGGTAATTGCCAGTGTAATCGGGCCATTGGCCGCTGGTACCCCGCCAGTAAACACAACTGACCCACTCATGCTGTATTTGATGCGCGAGCGGTAAGCAACGCCCACCCGCGTTTGCGGATTTACATTAAACATTGCACCGAGGTCAAAACCCCAAGCTGCGTCGCTACCAGTAACAGAACTCGCTCCTTCAGCCACCACAAGATTGACTGCGCTGGTTAGCTCGCCAGTAATACGCTGGTAATTAAGCCCGGCGCCTATGCTCACTGCATCGTTTAGTTTGTAGGATACTGAGGGGTTTAAATTGATTGTTTCTATCTTCGATTTAATGGCTTGGAAACGGCCTATCCAGTTTGCATCGTATTGTGTTTGCAAACCGAATGGGGCATTAATTCCCAAACCAACATGCATAGCCGGAGTCGCTTCCATAGAAAAGTAAGCATTCGGCACCAACGCCAAACTTCCTGCATCACCACCATTACCATTTAGTGGCCTGGGAGCCGGAAGTGCAGACCCTGTATCAGAAAATTTCGCCGAAGGTTTGATCGCATTTACCGCCACCGCAATCTGTTTTCCTTGCAGCCGCGACATTCCCGCCGGGTTGAAGAAGATGGTGCTGGCATCTTCGGCGCTCGCCGCGCCGCCAGCAAAAGCATTACCCAGTCCGCTGGCGCTCTGCTCGATCAGCGCAAAGCCTGATGCGGCTGCGGTTCCAGATATTGCTGCCAGTGACGCTGCAATTGAACAAGCCAGTATGGTTTGCCTGAGATTCATGGCGTTCTCCTTCCCTGTATTTGACGTAAAAATGAGTTATTCAATCTTGTTGCGCAATCATGCCTTCAATCCTCCGGCGGCACAATACGCGGCTTGCGGTCGTCATCCACAGCGACATAGGTCAGCGTCGCCTCGGTCACCTTGACGCAAGTCGGCTTGGCCGGATCGCGCTGCGAATAAACCGCTACGTCCACCGTGATCGAAGTATTGCCCACCTTGATAATCTTGGCGTAGAAACTCACCACGTCGCCCACGAACACCGGCTGCCTGAACACAAAAGAATTCACCGCCACAGTGGACACGCGCCCCTTGGCGCGGTGCAGCGCGGGAATGCTGCCTGCGACATCCACCTGCCCCATCAACCAGCCGCCGAAGATATCTCCGGCATAATTGGCGTCCGACGGCATCGCCACCACGCGCAGGGTGGGCTGGCGCTGCGGCAACGTATCCAAAATTTGCTGATTATTCATTTTAATGCCCCTCATAAAGCCGCACGATTTCTTGATTGTAGCGCGCAAAAATGCGTGCTCGCTTGGCCTTCAGGGTCGGGGTGAGCAGGCCGTTTTCGATGCTCCACGGCTCAGATAACAATAACACGCGGCGCACCTTGGCATAGCCGGGAAATTCACCGATCTGGGCGGTAATGCGCCGCAACACCTGCTGCTCAACGCGCGTATCGCGTAAGGACTCCGGCATATCAGGGCGTACGCCGATTCCCTTGGCGAACTGCGTCCATCCTTCCGGATTCACCACTGCCAGCACAACCAGCGCAGGGTGCCCTTCGCCATGCACCATCACCTGGTCGAACAAGCGGTCGCGCAGGATGGCGGTCTCCATGTCGGCGGGCGGCACTTTCTCTCCATTGGACATGACGATGATATCCTTCAGCCGCCCGGTGATGGTGATGTGGCCGCTTGCGCCGATGCTCGCGGTATCGCCGGTATTCAGCCAGCCGTCCTTGTCCATAATCGCCGCTGTCGCTTCGGGGTTGTTCCAGTAACCCAGCATGTTGCACGGCCCTTTCACCAGCAGCGCGTTCTGCTCGCCGATGCGTACCGCTATGCCTTCCAGCGGCGGCCCCACAGTGGACGGCAGATTATTCTCGACGCGGTTGACGCTCACCACCGGGCTGGTTTCTGTCATGCCGTAACCCTGCACCAGCGGCAGACCGAGCGCGATGAACAGGCGCGACACCTTGGGCGGCAAGGCCGCGCCTCCGCTAATGGACAGACGCAGGCGTCCGCCCATCCGGTCCATCACCTTGTCCGCCACCAGATGTTTGAGCACAGGCCACAGCAATAATTTTGGGCTCCACGCCCCACGCCCCTGCTGGTATTCGAAGCGATCCCAGCCGACATCCACGGCGAGGGTGAACAGCTTGTGCTTTAGCGGCGGGGCCTCTTCCAGCTTGGCGTGAATGGCACCGTAGATGCGCTCGTAAATGCGCGGCACGGCAACCAGGATGGTGGGACGGATAATTTTCAAGTCATCCGCAAGCAAGGGGATAGAGCGCGCGTACGCCACCGTCGCCCCGGCCATCATGCTCATGTAATAGCCCGCCGTGCGCTCGAAGGCGTGCGACAGCGGCAGGAAGGACAGCATGCAATCGTCCTTGTCGAGGGGAAAGGTCAGCAGCCCGGCGTAGGCGTTATAGACGATATTGTGGTGCGACAGCATCACGCCCTTGGGCTTGCCGGTGGTGCCGGAGGTGTACATGATGGTGGCCAGTTCGTCGCGCTTGCGTTTGCGTTCCGGTTGCAACGCGGCCTGGGTCGGCACCCATTCGTCCGCGCACTGCAAGCGCGGCTCGTCATTCCCTACAATCTTTTCCAGACTAACGAAACGCTGCACGCAACCCAGCTGCCCGATCGCCGTGCGCAATGCCTGCCACTGCTCGTCCGTCTCGAACAGCAACACCTTCACCTGCGCATCGTTGATGATGTAAGCCACGTTGTCCGGCCTGTCCACGGTATACAGCGGCACCACCACCAGGCCCAGCGACATTGCTGCCTGCTCAAACATCACCCATTGCGGGCAGTTGCGCAACATGACGGCAACGCGGTCTCCCGCCGCCAGATTCTCGCGCAGCAGCGCCGCCTGCCAGCGCGCCACCTGCTCGCGTATCTGTGCCCAGGCCAGCGACAGCCAGGCCTCCTGATGCGTGTCGAAATAGCGGTAGGCGACAGCATCCGGCGTGCGATTTACCCGCTCAAGGAACAACCCATGTAGCGTGACGGCCTGCTCAGGTGTAATGATGTGATCCATATTGTCTGGCATGTTTGGCTCCCTTTTTGCCATGGTACGCAGGTACACCCTATCTGCTTAGTCCCTTCCCCCTTGCAGGGGGAAGGTCAGGATGGGGGTAGAAACTTCGGTAACCATACAATGCTTCCACCCTCTCCCTAACCCTCCCCCTGCAAGGGGGAGGGGAAGCTGTTATTCCAAAAATAGATCGTTGAACAACGCCACCTCCGGCGTCACCGCATACTGCTCGAAATCCTCCATCCCCGCTTCGCGCAACACCTGCTCATCCACGAAAAAATTGCCGCTGCAAGCACGGCTGTCGCGCGTCAAGATGTGGTACGCCGCATCCGCCACAATGGCCGGCTTGCGCGAGGCGCGCAGGATGGTTTCGGGAAAGTTGAATTCGACAGCGGCAGTGGCGATGGTGGTGCGCGGCCACAGGCAATTCACCGCGATGCCATCGGCGGCAAACTCGCGCGCCATACCCAGCGCGCACAGGCTCATGCCGTATTTGGAAATACTGTAGGCCAGATGCGGCGCAAACCATTTCGCGTCCAGGTTGAGCGGCGGCGATAGGGTGAGGATGTGCGGGTTGGCGGCTTTTTTCAAATAGGGAATACAGGCTTGCGAAGCGAGAAAGGTAGCGCGCATGTTCACTTCCCACATCAGGTCGAGGCGCTTGGCTGGCGTGCTGAGCGTGTCCGTCAGGCCGATGGCGCTGGCATTATTGACCAGCACATCAATGTTGCCGAAATGCCGCGCCGCTTGCTCTACCGCAGCCTGCAACGCTTGCTCATCGCGCACATCCAACTGGATCGCCAGCGCCTTGCCGCCCGCCTGTTCCACTTCGGCGGCCACGCTGTGAATGGTGCCGGGAAGTTTGGCATGGGGCTGTGCCGTCTTGCCGGTGATTACCACCTTCGCGCCACCGCGCGCGCAGCGCAGCGCAATCTCGCGCCCGATGCCGCGGCTCGACCCGGTAATAAATATCGTTTTGCCGCACAAGCCATTCATAGCCAGAACCCCATTTACTCTTGTTTTCCGCCCTGCGCGTACTTGTTTTGATGACGGGCGCATTTTGCCACGTTTGCCGGGTAATTCGGGAGCACAAACAAAAACTCCCACGTGATAGCGGGAGTTTGGTTTTTGCCGCTTTGCATTAACGCTTAATGCAACAGCAACGATTGCTGCACCGATACTGCACACACCGACATCAGGTTGCTGGGAAGAATGCCCAACAACAATACGGCCAGTCCGTTAAATGAAATCAGCACGCCGCTGTCCGGCTGCATGGAGATCGGAACATGGCTTTCCGGGGCATCGAAATACATCAGCTTGACGATGCGCAGGTAGTAGAACGCACCAATCAGCGAGAACAGCACGGCGATCACGGCCAACGGAATGTGCCCGGCATTCACCGCCGCGCTGAGCACCGCAAACTTGGCGTAGAAACCTACCGTGGGCGGCACGCCGGCCATCGAAAACATCAGCAACAACATGATGAAGGCGAGCCACGGGCTGCGCTGGTTGAGCCCCTTGAAATCGTCGAGCTTGTCGGCCTCGAAACCCTCGCGCGACAGCAGCATGATCATGCCGAAACCGCCCAGGCTCATCAGCACATAGACCACGGCATAGAACATGGCGGAGCCGTAGCCTTCGACACCACCGCTCAACACGCCAAGCAGCAGGAAGCCCATGTGCGCGATGGTGGAGTAAGCCAGCATGCGCTTCAAGTTGGTCTGTGCGATGGCGCTGATGTTGCCGACCGCCATGGACAGCACGGCGAGAATCACCAGCATGCCGGACCAGTGCACCATCAACGGCTGCAAGCCTTCCACCAGGATGCGCATGACAAAGGCAAAGGCGGCCAGTTTTGGCGCGGTGCCGATCAGCATGGTCATGGCGGTGGGCGCGCCGTGATACACGTCCGGCACCCACATGTGAAACGGCACCACACCCAGCTTAAACGCCAGGCCGGACACCACGAACACCAGGCCGAACACCAGCAACTGTTTGTTCTGTACGCCATGCTGGATGGCTTCCGATACCGCAGCCACTTCCAGCGTGCCGGTGGCGCCATACAGCATGGACATGCCGTACAGCAGCAGCCCGGAAGCCAGTGCGCCAAGAATGAAATATTTCATCGCGGCTTCGGTGGCCGTGGCGGAATCGCGCTGCAGCGCAACCATTGCGTACAGGCTGAGCGACATCAGCTCCAGCCCGAGGTACAGGGTGAGGAAATGGCTGGCGGAGATCATTACCATCATGCCGAGCAGGGCAAACAGCGTCAGCACCATGAACTCGCCGGTAAGCAGGCCGCGCACCATCAGGTAGCTGCGCGAATACACCAGCATCATGGACACGGCCAGGTAGCTCAGCAACTTGAGCACATCGGCCATCAGGTCGTCCACGAACATGTTGTGAAACAGGTGGATCACACCTTGCTGATGGGTCGCCACGGTGATCAGCGAGCAGCCGAGCAAGGTCGCCTGCACCAGCACATAGGTCAGTGTCTTGTTTGGGTCGGCGATAAACAGATCCACGATCAGGATCGCGCACGCCATCAGCAGCAGAAAAATTTCTGCGTAGACGGGTAACAGGGTGTGCAAGAAACTCATGGCTTCCTCAATTGGTGATGGCTATAACTTCGAACGGGCGACGTGCACCAGCAGGTCGCTCACCGACGCATGCATGATCTCGCTGAACGGCAACGGGTACAGACCCATGCCCAGCACGGTCAATGCCAGGATGGCGAACACCAGTTTTTCGCGCAGAGTGATGTCTTTCAGCTCGGTGACATGGCGGTTAGCCACCGCCCCGAAGATCACCCGCTTGTACATCCACAGCGTGTAGGCCGCACCGAAAATCAGCGTGGTTGCGGCGAGGAATGCATACCAGAAATTGGCCTTGACCGCCCCCATGATCACCATGAATTCACCGACGAAACCGCTGGTACCGGGCAGCCCGCTGTTGGCCATGGCAAACAGCATGAAGAAGGCGGCGAACACCGGCATGGTGTTGGCCACGCCGCCGTAATCGGCAATCTGCCGTGAATGCATGCGGTCATACAGCACACCGATGCACAGAAACAGCGCGCCGGATACGAAGCCGTGCGAGATCATCTGCAGCAATGCGCCTTCCATGCCATAAGCGTTGAAAACGAAAAAACCCAGCGTGACGAAACCCATGTGCGAAATCGAGGAATACGCCACCAACTTCTTCATGTCGGACTGGGCCAGCGCAACCAGCCCGATATACACCACCGCAATCAGCGACAGCGCGATCATCACACCGGCCAGCTTGTGGCTGGCGTCGGGCGCAATCGGCATGGAGAAGCGGATAAAGCCGTACGCGCCCACCTTCAGCATGATCGCAGCCAGTATCACCGAGCCGCCGGTAGGCGCTTCCACGTGCGCGTCCGGCAGCCAGGTGTGCACCGGGAACATCGGCACCTTCACCGAAAATGCCGTGAAGAAGGCGATGAATACCAGTATCTGTGCGGTCAATGGAATGGCCATCTGGTGATAGTCGAGGATCTCGAAACTGCCGCCCGACAGGTTGTACAAATACAGCAGCGCGACCAGCATCAGCAGCGAACCGAGCAAGGTGTAGAGAAAGAACTTGACCGCCGCATACACGCGGTTGGGACCGCCCCACACGCCGATGATGATGAACATCGGGATCAGCATAGCCTCCCAGAACACGTAGAACAGCATTGCATCCAGCGACGCGAACACGCCGTTGACCAAGCCGGACATGATCAGGAAGGCGGCCATATATTGCGCCACGTGCTTCTCGATCACCTTCCAGCCGGCAATCACCACCAGCGGGGTAAAGAAACTGTTGAGCAGGACAAACAGCATCGAGATACCGTCCACGCCGAGGTGGTAATGGATGTTGTAGCGGGTAATCCAATCGTGCATCTCGACGAACTGCATGGCGCTGGTCATCTTGTCGAAGCCGGTGTATAGCGGAATCGTCACCAGAAAACCAAGCGTGGCACCGATCAGGGCGATGACGCGCGCCAGCGGCGCATTGCGGTCGCCGCCGGTGGACAGGACAAGGATGCCGAAAATAATCGGCAACCAGATGACCATGCTTAACACAGAAAACCCAAAAATCATGCTCATTCCTTATTCAAACTTCTGCCTCATTCGAACCAAGTCCGTATCGTAAGCAACGCGAACACGCCGATGATCATGGAGAACGCATAGTGGTAGATATAACCGGTCTGTATCTGGCGCAGCACACCGGAGAACATGCCGACCAGCCGCGCTGTGCCATTTACCATGATGCCGTCAATCAGCTTCACATCACCGAATTTCCACAGGAAGCGGCTTGCCCCGCGAGCACCGCCGGCAAAGAAGAAGTCGTTGAAGCGGTCGAAGTAATACTTGTTGTCCAGCACGGTATAGATGATGCTGAATTGACGCTTGATCGCCGCCGGAATGTCCGGGCGCTTCAGATAGAAGAACGCCGCACAAGCCACACCGGCAATCGCCAGCCACAGCGGCAGACTGGTCAGCGCGTGCAGTGCCATGGCGAACGCACCGTGGAATTCCTCATGCATCTCGCGCAGTGCTTCATGATGCTCGGCGATATAAATCGCATCCCCGAAGTAACCACCATACAGCATCGGCTCTACGGCAATGAACCCGATGATGACCGAAGGAATCGCCAGCAGCACCAGCGGCAGCCATACCACCCAAGGCGTTTCGTGCGGCTTCTGCCCGGGAGCCAAGCCGTGGTGGTGATCCGATGCTACCTCTTCATCGGCATGGTCGCCGACATGCTCTTCATGGTGTGTCTTGCCGAAGCGCTCCTCACCGTGGAACACCAGGAAGTACATGCGGAAGGAATAAAAGGCTGTGACAAACACGCCCGCCACTACCGCGAAATAGGCAAAACCGGAACCGGGCAAGTGCGACAGACCCACCGCTTCGATGATGCTGTCCTTGGAATAGAAACCGGAGAAGAACGGCGTACCGATCAACGCCAGCGAGCCGACCAGGGAAGTAATCCAGGTAATCGGCATGTATTTGCGCAAGCCGCCCATGTTGCGAATGTCCTGATCGTGGTGCATGGCGATGATCACCGAACCGGCAGCCAGGAACAGCAGCGCCTTGAAGAATGCGTGCGTCATCAGGTGGAAGATCGCCACTGAGTAGGCGGAAGCCCCGAGCGCCACGGTCATGTAGCCGAGTTGCGACAGGGTGGAATAGGCCACCACGCGCTTGATGTCGTTCTGGATGATGCCGAGAAAACCCATGAACAGCGCAGTGATCGCGCCGATGACCATGACGAAGGACAACGCGGTGTCGGACAGTTCAAACAGCGGCGACATGCGCGCCACCATGAAGATACCGGCGGTCACCATGGTCGCGGCGTGGATCAGCGCGGAAATCGGCGTCGGGCCTTCCATCGAATCGGGCAGCCAGACATGCAGCGGAAATTGCGCCGACTTGCCCATCGCACCGATAAATAGCAGGATGCAGATCGCGCTCATCATATTCCACGATACGCCGGGAATCGGCGCGATATCCTTGGCGTGGCTGTGTGCGTTGGCAAACACCGTCGCGTAATCCAGGCTGCCGAACACCATCAGCACCAAGCCGATGCCCAGTAAAAACCCGAAGTCGCCCACGCGGTTGACCAGGAAAGCCTTGAGGTTGGCATAAATCGCCGTGTCGCGCGTGTACCAGAAACCGATCAGCAGATACGAAACCAGCCCCACCGCTTCCCAGCCGAAGAACAGCTGCATGAAGTTGTTGGCCATCACCAACATCAACATGGAGAAGGTGAACAGCGAAATGTAGCTGAAGAAGCGCTGATAGCCCGCGTCTTCCGCCATGTAGCCTATGGTGTAAATGTGCACCATCAGCGACACGAAGGTGACGACCAACATCATCAATACGGTCAGGCGGTCAATCAGGAAACCGACTTCGAAACTGGTGTTGCCCGAGGTCATCCATTGATACACCGTACCGTTGAAAGTATGCCCGTCCAGCACATCCTGAAATATCCGCAGCGAGGCAAAGAAAGAAACCGCCACCAGCAGGATGGTGATGCGGTGCGACCAAGTGCGCCCCAGCGCCTTGCCGAACAGTCCGGCCACGATGGCGCCAAACAAAGGCGCCAAAGGAACCAGCAAATACAGCTTTTGCATATTGCCCATGCTTAACCTTTCAGGCTGCCGAGATCATCCACGTTGATGGTACGCAGATTGCGGAACAGCACTATCAGAATCGCCAGCCCGATGGCCGCTTCGGCGGCAGCTACGGTAAGGATGAAAAACACGAATACCTGTCCGGCCGTATCGTTCAGATAATGCGAAAAAGCAATGAAATTGGTGTTCACCGCGAGCAGCATCAGCTCAATGGCCATCAGCAGCACGATGACGTTTTTGCGGTTCAGGAAAATACCCACCACGCTGATGGCGAACAGCACAGCACCCAATACCAGGTAATGCGACAGGCTCAAGCTCAACATGCTCTTCTCCGTTATTTAGTTTTTGCAGCGTCGGCTTTAGGTTCAGACGGCACCTGCACCACGCGGACACGATCTTCGCGCCTGACCGCCACCTGCTGCGCCACATTCTGCGACTTGACATCCTTGCGGCGACGCAAGGTAAGCGCGATGGCAGCCACAATCGCCACCAGCAGCAGCACGGCAGCCAGCTCAAACGGGTAGACATAATCGGTGTAGATCAGGCGACCGAGTTCCTTGGTATTGCTGTAATCGGCTGCGTGCTTCGCCAGCGTGGCGCCGGTTCCCGCAGTTTGGCGGTTGCCCAGCACCTGGATCATTTCAAACACCATCACGGCAGCCAGCGCAGCGCCAAACGGGAACCAGCGCCAGAAACCTTCGCGCAACTGCACCAGGTTGATGTCCAGCATCATCACCACGAACAGGAACAGCACCATCACCGCACCGACATATACCAGCACCAGCGTGATGGCGAGGAACTCCGCTTCCAGCAGCATCCAGATGCCGGCCATGCTGCAAAATGCCAGCACCAAAAATAGCGCGGCATGCACCGGGTTGCGCGCGGTGATCACGCGCAACGCGGCGAACACGGTAAATGCCGCAAACAGGTAAAAGACCAGCGTATCAAAACTCATCAACATATATCCTCAAGCCCTTAACGGTATTTGGCGTCCGCCGCGCGGTCCTTGGCGATCTGCGCTTCATGCTTGTCGCCCATCGCCAGCAGCATGGGCTTGGTGTAACACAGGTCGCCGCGCTTCTCGCCGTGGTATTCCAGAATGCGGGTTTCCACGATGGCGTCCACCGGACAGGATTCCTCGCAGAAGCCGCAGAAGATGCACTTGAACAGGTCAATATCGTAGCGTGTAGTGCGGCGCGTGCCGTCGGCGCGCTCGGCCACTTCGATATTGATGGCCAGCGCCGGGCACACCGCTTCGCACAGCTTGCAGCCGATGCAACGCTCTTCACCATTGGCATAGCGGCGTTGCGCGTGCAGGCCGCGAAAGCGAAAACTTTGCGGTGTCTTTTCTTCCGGAAACTGCACGGTGATCTTGCGCGCGAAGAAATGCCGCCCGGTCAGCGCCATGCCCTTGACCAGCTCAAGCAGCAGGAATGTCTTGAAGAAATTTTTTATTTTTTCCATTTTTCTACCACAGCCAATACCGGGTTTGCATCCACGCACCGACCACCACCACCCATACCAGCGTGAGCGGGATGAACACTTTCCAACCCAGGCGCATCAACTGGTCATAGCGATAGCGCGGGAAGGTGGCGCGAAACCATAAAAACAAAAACAGCACAAATGACATCTTGGCCAGCAGCCAGAACAGTCCCGGCACCCAAGTGAACGGCGCAATATTGAATGGAGGCAGCCAGCCGCCAAGGAACATGATGGAAGTCAGTACAGCGATTAGAATCATGTTGGCATACTCGGCCAGGAAAAACAGCGCAAACGCCATGCCGGAGTATTCCACGTGGAAGCCCGCAACAATTTCCGATTCACCCTCGGCCACGTCGAACGGCGCGCGGTTGGTTTCTGCCACGCCGGCGATGATATACACCACAAACATGGGAAATAGCGGGATGAAATACCAGCCGAACAACCCCGCGCCGCCCTGCTGGCCGCGCACGATGTCACCGAGGTTCATGCTCTGCGAGGCCATCAGCACACACACCAAGGCAAAGCCCATGGCAATTTCGTAAGACACAATCTGCGCGGCGGAGCGCAACGCACCGAGGAAGGCGTATTTGGAGTTGGATGCCCAGCCGGCGATGATCACGCCATATACACCGAGCGAAGTCATCGCCAGGATATAGAGCAGGCCCGCATTAACGTTAGCCACAACCATGCCGACGTCAAACGGTATCACCGCCCAGGCTGCCAAGGCAGGCATCAGCGTCAGGATCGGCGCTATCACGAACAGGAATTTATTCGAGCCGGACGGAATAATGATTTCCTTGAACATCAGCTTGATGCCGTCGGCGAGCGGTTGCAGCAAGCCATAAGGGCCGACGCGGTTGGGCCCGATGCGCACCTGCATGTAACCGATAACCTTGCGCTCGGCCAGCGTGAGATAGGCCACGCCTAGCATCAGCGGCGCCACGATGGCGACGATCTTGACCAATGTCCACACCGGCAGCCAAGCTGCGCCGAGCAGGTTTTGCCCGGCCTGTTGTAAAATTTGCAGCAATTCCATCATGCGCGCTCCACCGTCAACGTTCCGAACATCGCACCCAGTCCCACCGTGGCGGCATGCCCGGCAGCCACACGCGCCACACCGTTTGGCAGGCTGTCATCCGCCGCCACAGCCAGGCACACGCTGTTTGGCCCCTGGCTGACATTCACCTGATCGCCAAGCAGTACGCCAAGCTTCTTCAGTTCCTCGCTGTGCATCACCACACGCGGAGCGGCGGCATCACGGGTCTTTTGCAGCGCAACGGCACGGCGCACAATGGCATCAGCGGAATAAATCGGCACATCGGCTATACGTTGCAGGCCGCCGGTGCCTCCGAACGCAAGCTGTACGTTCACACCTTGCAGGGAATTATTCAATCTAGCAGGAATATCCACACCGCCGAGCGCCTCATCGCGCACCGCTTCGCTGCTGTCGTAATCGAAGCCGGCAATATCGAGCAGGTTGCCCAGCACACGCAACACCTTCCACGCCGGGCGCGCTTCGCCCAGCGGCTTGACTGCGCCCTTGAAACTTTGCACGCGTCCCTCGGTGCTGACGAAAGTGCCGGAAGTTTCGGTGAACGGTGCAATCGGCAGCAACACATTGGCGTAATCCACCGCATGGTGCTTGTAAGCGCTCATCGCCACCACCAGGTCGGCGGCATACATGGCGGACAGCGCCTGTTGCGAATTGGCGCAATCCAGTTCCGGTTCGACATTGAGCAGGATGTAGGCCTTGCGCGGTGCGGCCAGCATCGCTGCGGCATTCATGCCGGCAGCCCCCGGCACCGCCTGCGCCAGGTACCCGCCCACACTATTGGCAGCCTCACCCAGGAAACCGAATTGTCCGCCGCACAGCGCGGCGATTTGCTGCGCCAGCAGTTGCAGCTGTGCAGCCTGCGGGTGCTGCTGCGCGAAGTTGCCGAGCAGCACGGCGACCCGCTCGCCGCTTGCCAGGCTTTTGGCGATAGCGGCAGCTTCATCACCAATATTTTGCAAAACGGGGAAGAGTACGGCGGCACCCACATTATCTGGTATCTGCACCTGTTTTATTTCGCACAACGTTGCCAAAATCCGCGCCAACACAATAACCATGGCATCCGGCGCGACGATGGCCTTGTTCGCCACCTTCATCAGCAGATCGTCATCCGTGGAATGGACAACATTGGCCTGCGCGCCCTTCTTCACCGCCTGGCGGATGCGTTGCGCCAGCAGCGGATGATCCTTGCGCAGGAAGCTGCCCACAACCAGCAAGCGGTCACGGGTATTGATTTCAGCAACTGGCATGCCCAGCCAAGGCACACCGGCCTGCTTGCCGTCGGCGCTGAAATCCGATTGGCGCAGGCGAAAATCAATGTTGTGGCTGCCCAGTCCGCGCATCAGCTTCTGCAGCAGATATAGCTCTTCCAGAGTGGAATGCGGTGTAGCCAGCGCGCCAACCTCCACTGCACCAGCACAGTTCGCTACCTGGCTCAGTGCGTTCGCCACATACTCCAGCGCGACCGGCCATTCCACTTCATTCCATTTGCCTTCCTGCTTGATCATCGGCCTAGTCAGGCGCTCGCCGGAATTCAACCCTTCATAGCTGAACCGGTCCCTGTCAGACAGCCAGCATTCGTTGATCGCTTCATTTTCGACCGGCAGCACGCGCATCACACGGTTGTTTTTGACCTGCACCGCCAGGTTGGAACCCAGGCCGTCGTGCGGGCTGACCGACTTGCGGCGCGACAGCTCCCAGTTGCGTGCGGTGTAGCGGAACGGCTTGCTGGTCAGCGCACCGACCGGGCACAGATCTATCATATTGCCGGATAATTCGGAATCCACCGTCTTGCCGACGAAGGACATGATCTCGGCATGTTCGCCGCGGAACGCCTGCCCCAACTCCATCATTCCGGCGATCTCCTGGCTGAAGCGCACGCAGCGTGTGCAGTTGATGCAGCGGCTCATTTCCTCGGCGCACACCAGCGGCCCGATATCCTTGTGCAGCACCACGCGCTTTTCTTCCTGGTAGCGCGAGGCGCTGCCGCCATAGCCCACGGCCAAATCCTGCAGCTGGCATTCGCCGCCCTGATCGCAAACCGGACAGTCCAGCGGATGGTTGATCAGCAAAAATTCCATCACCCCCTTCTGCGCCTTCACTGCCATTTCCGAAGAGGTGAACACTTTCATGCCTTCGGCCACCGGTGTGGCGCAGGCAGGCACAGGCTTGGGTACCTTCTCGACCTGCACCAGGCACATGCGGCAGTTGGCGGCGATGGACAGTTTTTTGTGATAGCAGAAATGCGGTATATAGATGCCGGCCAAGTGCGCCGCTTCGATAACGGTGCGGCCGTTTTCAATCTCTACACGCTTGCCGTCAATTTCAATGTTAGCCATATCTACACCAGACAACGTTTGTGTTCGAT
>CAITJF010000095.1 GCA_903892645.1 uncultured Nitrosomonadales bacterium
ATGACGTATGACAGTCTGCTGGTTGATGTTCGCCGGTATCTTGAGCGCGGCTTCACACAAGCGTCAGATCAAATAGTTTACGACCAGCTGCCTCGCCTGATCACTTTGGGCGAGCGTCGAATAGCCCGTGAACTGAAAATCGAAGGGTTCATCCGTCCGGTCACCACCCCATTGTCTGTTGGGGTTTCCACGTACATGAAGCCAGACCGCTGGCGCGACACCGTCAGCATGACCATTGACGGCACCCCCATCTTTGCCCGGTCATATGAATACTGCAGATCCTACTGGCCGGCCCCCGCCGAGACTGGCAAGCCCCAGTTCTACGCAGACTACGACTATCAGCACTGGCTGATTACCCCTACCCCTGACGCTGCCTACAACCTCGAAATCCTGTATTACGAGCAGCCGCCGCTTCTTGGGGACGACCTACAAACCAACTGGCTGACACAATATGCCCCTGACGTTCTGTTGTATGCGACGCTGTTAGAAGCAACGCCATTCCTGAAGAACGACGAGCGCGTGGGAGTATGGCAGGCCATGTACGACCGTGCGGCCAAAGCCCTGAGCGGCGAAGATCTTGGCCGTATCATGGATCGTTCAGCAAGCAGGAGTGAAGCGTAATGCCGATTTATACCGATGTGTTCGGTGGTGCGAACATTTACCCCAGCGAGATCAGCTACAGCGCGATTGCCCTGTCTGCGGATGTTGTCCTTAGCTGGCCTGAAGAAACCTCCACCAACGACAACCTTGCCACGCGCATCATTGACGTTACTGCCTCTGCGGCTGGGTTCAACATTTTCCTGCCCGACGCGGCCAAGAGCGGCACCGGCAACACCATCCTGTTCAACAACCAAGGCGCCTACACATTTACAGTAAAGGACGCCGACGGGGTTCAGGTCGGGACGATTGATTCTGGTACGTTGTGGCAGATATACCTGACCGACAACACCACAACCGCCGGCACATGGCAGTTGCTGCAGTACGGCTCCACGGTTTCAATTGCCAACGCCTCGGCCCTTGCCGGTACTGGTATTGTGGCTGTTGGTGCATTGCTTTCCCAGTCTGTGCCGATCACCTCGTTCAACAGCGACTACTCTGCTGGGGTGAGCGACAGGGCCAAAATGTACAACTGGACTGGCGCTGGCGGCACACTGACATTGCCTGACCCGGTCACCACCGGCACCAACTGGTTCATGTACCTGCGCAACTCTGGCACCGGGGCTATTGTTGCCGATGCTCCGGGCACTACCACAATCAACGACACCAGTTTCCTGAGCTTCCAGCCCGGTGAGTCGGCCATCATCGCAACCGACGGCGCTAACTTCTTCACCATCGGGTTTGGTCAGTCGGCCACGTTTGCCTTTGACTACACCGTTATCGCTGTTGGTGGTACTGGCAACTACACCCTGAGCGGATCCGAACTGAACCGCGTGTCATACCGCTTTACCGGAGTCAAGACCGGCAACCGCGTGATCATCGTCCCGGCCACAGTACAGCAATACTGGGTCGACAATGAGACCACAGGCTCGTACACGTTCACGGTGAAGACTGCGGCAGGCACAGGTGTGGTGGTTGCCGATGGTGAGCGTGCCATCTTGTACAGTGACGGGACAAACGTGCTGCGTGCAGATACTGCCGGTGTCTCGTACCCGATTGCAGTGGCACAGGGCGGCACTGGCGCCACAACGGCTGGCGCTGCGCTGATTAACCTTGGCGGTACAGCGGTAGGCACTGGCCTGTTCACTGCAGTCGATGAGGCTGCGGCTTGGGCAGTGTTGGGCGCTGCACCGTCAGGCACCGTGAATGGCGGTAGTTTCTGATGGCTGAAACCACCATCATTCTGAAGTCCGATTCCGGCATCAAGCGGGACGGGACGAAATATGACGGGAATTTCTATACCGATGGCCAGTGGTGCCGATGGCAGCGTGGGCTACCCCGCAAAATTGGTGGCTACAGATCAACACTGAAATACCTCACTGAAATCAGCCGAGGGTTCACAAACTTCCGGCAGATGGGTTTGCTGTACTGTCATTCTGGCGGCCAAAACATAGTAGAGCGATTCACAATCGACAATACTGGCAACAGCTCAATTGTGACCGACCGCACACCTGTTTCGGCGCATGCGGTTGGCGGTGTTCTTTTGGCTACAGGCGCGGCTGGATCTGTTGACACTATCACGGTTGACGGCGTGAACATCATGTCGGCGCCAGTGGCCTACACTACCAGCCTGTCAGTTACAGCCACCGCGGTCGCCGCCAATATTAACGCTTACACGTCTACCCCTGACTACACCGCGGCAGCCCTCGGCACTCAGATATTCATCAGTGCTGCCGTTGCGGGTTCGGCGCCAAATGGATTTGTCGTGGCCGCTACATCGACGACTATCACGACCACGACTAACGATATGTCTGACGGTTGCGACGCGATCATTGATAGCCCATACAATATGTGGATGTTCGATTATCAGTTCGATTCCTCCACCAACAACAACTACCTGCTGGCCCATGTCGCGCCCAATATGTCCTGCATTTGCAATGATACCGGCGGGCAGATATTCGTTGGCGATGTGTTGGGGACTGCCACTTTGCAATCGGTAAACCTCCCCCCGGACGCCAACTGTACCGGCGGCATAGTCTCGCTTCACCCGTACATGTTCTACTACGGAACCAGCGGGATAATCGGATGGTCAGTCGCTGGCAACCCAACAGATTTGATTGGCGCCGGCTCTGGTCTGGCTCGGGTATGGGGCCAGAAGATTATCAAGGGCATGCCGTTACGTGCAGGCTCAGGCAGCGCCCCGGCTGGGATATTCTGGGCCTTTGATGCTGTGATCCGGGCCACGTTTGTGGGCGGCGACACCATATTCCAGTTTGACGTGCTTGCGTCTGACACATCAATAATTTCCGAGAATTCCGTAGTCGATTTTGACGGGGTGTTCTACTGGGCTGGGACAGACAGGTTCATGATGTTCAACGGCGTGGTGCGCGAAGTCCCGAACGGAATGAACATCAACTACTTTTTCAATGGCATGAACAAAAGCCAACGACTCAAGGTGTTCGCCTTCAAGATCCCACGCTACGGCGAGATCTGGTGGTGTTACCCGCGTGGCGATGCTACTGAATGCTCGCATGCAGTTATCTACAACGTGCGTGAAAACACATGGTACGACACCGCGCTGCCTGTTGACGGAAGGACTGCCGGCGGGAATTGCAATACATTCTCTGCCCCTATCCTGACTGGCGCACAAAGCGAAGATGGCAATTACCGGGTATGGATCCACGAGCAAGGCGTAGACGAAATCAGTGGCTCTAACATCAATCCGATACGCTCTTATTTCGAGACTGCCGACCTGTCAAACTTGGTACAGGGCCGCAACGAGTATGTGCGTATTACCAGAATAGAACCCGACTTCATCCAGCAAGGGCCGATGACGGTGCAGGTTACTGGCCGTGCTAACGCTCGTGCTGACGAAGTGTATGGCACGGTGTTCACCTTCCAAGATGTAGCTACAGAGCCTTATGACCAGATCGTGATGCTGAAAGAACAGCGCCGAGAGCTTCGGGTGCGTTTTGAGTCCAATGCCTTTAATGGCGATTTCCAGATGGGCCAGATCATCGGCCACATCTCGACTGGCGATAAGACGGTGCTGGGATGAGCATTCGGCTTACGCTGCCAACGGGGATGGAACTTCGCGACTGGGCTGATCAAGTGGCGCTTGACCTCGACCCTTACGGGACGATCGGCAAACTGGACAACGAAGAAAGGTGGCAGGATTGGGCGGTTCAGTTTTTGAACATTTCAACCCTGAAAGATAATCTGCCTATCCCGTACTTCTTTTCAGATTGGCGTGAGTGGGCCGAACGTCTGTGTCAGGTGGCCCGATGAGATTTGTTGGCTTTCAAAAGGAAGACGCAGCCGAGAAGTGGGCCAGAGACCAGCTGGCCGTCAAAGGCGAGCCGGAGTTCTTTCGTGCCATGACTGCTGTAGACGACAACGAAGAGTTTGCGTGCGTGGTGGTGTTCACCAACTTTACGTCACAAAACGTAGACCTGAACATCGCCGCAAAGAAAGACTTTTGGAAATGTCCGAAGTCTGTGATCAGCACGTTCAATGGGATATTCAGCTACACGTTTCATACGATTAAGGCTGCGCGAGTTACCGCCCTGATCGCCGACAGTAACAGGAAATCGAAGAAGTTTGTGGAACATATGGGGTTTACCCTTGAAGGCGTCATGCGCAAGGCATCAAATAATAATGAAGACGTTTGCATATATAGTTTTCTGGCAGACGAATATCATCAACATAGTTGGTACAGAGGTTAAGTTATGATTCGCGACATGATCATGCAGATGGCAAGCAAAGACCCCTCATTGACTCAGGGCGTCGATGCAATGGAAGCGCAATTGCAGCGCACCCCTATCGTGCCTGAAGACATGGACGAGGCGATCAAGCTGCTCGAATACGTCATACAGAACCCCGACAAATACAAAGCCATCCGTGACGCGGCGATCAAGGACGGGCTGATTGACGAAAATATGTTCCCCCCCGAATACGATCAGACCGTGGTTGTGTCTTTGCTGATCGCAATGTACGGCCTGCAGGATCGCTTGAAACAACGCGGGTTCTCACGTGGAGGCCTGTCAGTTGCTGGGCGCCGGCTGATGACTGGTGGCCAAGGCGGCGACACCATGCTGGCCCACATCAATCCACGCGAAGCTGAAGTGCTGCGTCGTATGGGCGGCCAAGGATCTATCAACCCGAACACCGGACTCCGAGAATACAAAGGCCTGAAGAAAATCCTTGGCGCCGTGTTGCCAGTTGCGTTGAGCATTTTTGCTCCCGGCATAGGCACGGCGATCAGTGGGTTTCTAGCTCCCGTGTTTGGCGCGGCTTCCGGAATTGCAGGCGGCGCTTTGATGGGGGCCGCATCTTCCAAACTGACCGGCGGCAACGTATTGCAGGGCGCCTTGTTAGGTGGTGCGGGCGCAGGGCTTGGCAGCACAATTGGCAAAACGCTTGCACCTAGCTTGTCTGGTACCGCTCAGAACATGATTGGTAGCGGCGTAATTGGTGGTGTGGCCGGCCAATCGACAGGTCAAGGATTTTTAAAAGGCGCTGCTATGGGCGCTGCAGGTGCAGGCATCAGTGGGGCAGTAAATTCTGCAGATCTGGGTGGCGGCGCGTTACAGGCCGGAGTTCAAGGCGGCGTACAAAACGCAGGCAACATGCTGGCCGCTGGCTACGATCCGAAGTCGGCCCTGACAGGTGGCGCACTGGCTGGCCTCGCTACCGGATTGCAATACAAAGCACCGCCCCCGGCAAGCCCATCACAAGGCGTAGTTGATAGCCTTTCCAGTCCGATCAAATCGGCAGACAACACTTACAACTTTGATGCGAATCGAACGCCGACACTGGCCACGCCTTCAGCAAACATTGCCCCGGCGGCTGGTACAACTCCCTCTACAGGCATGGGCGCGCTTGGGTATGCAGGGCTGGCCCTTGCCGGCGCGTCACTGTTGAAGAGCGCCCCGCCTGCCGTGCAAGAGGCTGTTAAGAGCATGTCCCCTGCCCAGCAAGAATACTTCAACCGTCCATCGACCCCGTGGGATTGGAACAAAATCCAGACAGAGGCCAACAACGCCAACGTAAGTCTGGCTGACTTCATGTCGTCGAACTGGAACAAATTGTCGTCTGGGGTTTACAACCAAGCCCCTTCTACCCCCGCCACGCCTACAGTGCAGAAAGCAATGGGCGGCCCGCTGGGTCAACTGTCTCGCTTTGCCAAGGGCGCAGGCTCTGGCCGTGCCGACACGATTAACGCCAAGCTGTCCGATGGCGAGTACGTGATGGACGCTGAGACCGTTGCCATGCTGGGCGATGGGTCGAGCGAAGAAGGCGCCAAGCGTCTGGATCAAATGCGAGCAAATTTACGCGAACACAAAGGCAAGGCACTGGCCAAGGGCAAGTTCAGCCCTGACGCCAAATCGCCACTTGCCTACTTGAAAGGAGTTGCATAATGGCTGACCTGTTTAGCGGTACACCCCAATCGGCTACGTCCTATACAGCGTCGTCCACTGAAACTCCAAGGTGGATGCAGGATGCTATTTACAACCAAATTCAAGTTTCGACAGGCATAGCGGGAACGCCATACCAGAAATACGAGCTACCAACAGTAGCTGCTTTTAATGATACCCAGCGTCAAGCATTTAACCAAATGCAGGCAAACCAAGGCACTTGGCAGCCGGCAATGAACGCTGCGCAAACTGGCATGCAAGACATGACCACGAAGGGCACCGCTGGGGATCTGCAGACAGCGCAAAACCAGTATCTGCGTCAGGGTCTGGTAGATCAAAATTTGAATGCCGGTCAGAATTATTTCAACCAAGCGGGCCAGATGGATATCGTTGGCGCCGCACAGCCTTACCTGAATCAAGCAGGGCAGGCCGCCGGCAACATCATGGGTGCAGCGCAGCCTTACATGGATCAGGCTGGCGCAACCACTGCACAGGCTTTGTCAGACCGCGCCCTGAATGCGGCTAATCCCTATTTGCAGTCAGCCTCACAGTCTTCGGCTGCAAACCTCGGCCAGTACATGTCTCCGTACCAGTCCAGCGTGATGGATACGATTGCCAAGCAAGGCGCCAGAAACCTATCTGAAAACCTCCTGCCGCGGGTATCTGACTCGTTTATCAAGGCTGGCCAATTCGGCAGCAAGGGCATGGGCGAGTTCGGCTCACGCGCTGTGAGAGACACGCAGGAAGCGATCCTCAACCAGCAGTCCCAGCTGGCCAACCAAGGCTACGGCCAAGCCCTGTCGGCCTCTCAGGCAGATCTGGCACGTCAGGCGCAATTGGCTGGCACCGTCGGAAGCATTTCGGGTGCAGACTTGTCGCGTGTACTTGCCGGTGGCGCCCAGTATGGCAACCTTGGCCAGACCGCAGGCCAGTTAACCGCGCAGCAGGCAGGTGCACTAGGCCAGCTCGGCCAAACTGCAGGCTCTCTGACTGGACAACAAATGTCACAATTGGGCAATTTGGGTCAGATGCAAACAACCGCCGGTCAGGCACAGCAGCAGTATGGCTTGACCGCCGCACAGGCCGCACAGCAGGCGCAGGCTCAAGACTACCAGCGTCAGATGTCTGCGCTGACAAGTGTGGCCAACATGGCCCAGCAGAATCAGGGAATGAAATTTGCAGATACGGCTGCGCTGGAGTCGGCGGGTCAAACTATACAGAACAAAAATCAACAAGGTTTGGACGCTGCACATCAACAGTTCCTTGACCAGCAAAACTATGCGAAGTCCAATGCTGACTGGCTCAATAACCAGATTCGCGGCATTGCCCCATCGGTGCCAACGTCTACGACGGCATCTAGCTCATCTACTGGCGCGACATACTCGCCATCGGTTCTGTCGCAACTGGCTACCGCAGGCGCAACTGGAGCAGGCTTGTATAACATGACCACTCAAGGTTCTGACATCAGAATTAAAGAAAACATTGAGCGCGTAGGTGAATTGCCTAATGGTTTGGGTATTTATGATTTTGATTACAAAACTGAATTTAAAGATCACCCATTGTGCGGTCATGGTCGTTTCCGTGGCGTCATGGCACATGAAGTCGCAAAACGTAACCCTAAAGCGGTTGTGCCAATGGGTAATGGTTATAACGCGGTCAACTATGACCTCATTAACGCTTAAGCTAAGGAGCAGTTATGGGATTTGAACTCGACAAGTTGATGAAGCAATACGGTGTAAGCACGCCGACCGTTGCTACATACACCGGCACTGCTGCCCCGACAACGCCTCCCGTTGCAACCGCTACGCAGGCCGACAAAGACGCCTTCGCCGAACAAGCGCGCAAGTACAACCTCGACCAAAATGCGTACAACCAGTACAAGCAGCAGTACCAAGACCGGATGCAAACCGGGTCACAGTACGGCCCGCCAACTACTGCGGCCAAAATCGTCAACCCGACCTACGGCGCGGTAGGACTCAATATGCAGGGTATGTCTGACGCAGACCGGCAGGCGTACTACAACAGCCAGCGCAAGCTGGGCTACACGATGGGCGACCTAAAGGCTAACGCTGAAAAAACATTCGGCGTTGGTTCGGTGGCCGACCCCAACTGGAATGGATGGGAAGGCCAGTACAATCCAGATTACGTACCCCCTGCTGGCCCAATTGTAGCGACCGGATCTGCCCCGCCAGTTACGACCACCGCAGGCGCTACTGATGCTACCAATACTGCCGGTGGAAGTTATGCCGGACAGTATTTTGATCCGAACGATCCGAACAGCCCATACTATCAAGGCTATGCGCAGGGCGGTTCGATCCATGCGCTGGCCGCCAAGTACCGCAACGGTGGCCCGGTAAAGCGGCATTATGACGATGGCGGCAACGTCGACTTCGGCAATGATAACCCAGCCAACCTGCCTACAATGGCGTCCCCAGTTGCCGGCGTGCGCAGCATGGACGCTATTGCTGCCGCTACAAGGAAGGCCACGATGCCGCCTGTTGCGCCTAGTGCTGCGCCTGTTGCGCCTAGTGCTACGCCTGTTGCGGTAGATCCAAATGCCATGCTTGCGTCAGCGGTTCGATCCAGAACGCTTCCGGAAACAACGAACGCATTTAAAGATTATGATGCTGCCCAGAAAGCTGTGATGGATTCACTGCGACAACAGGGCGCAGAAAAAATATCGAATGGCCCAAGCAAAGCCGAAACATACTTCAAACTAGCGGCAGCCTTTGCGGAACCCGGCAAGACCGGCAGCTTTGGCGAAGGCCTTGGCCGTGCGGCTGGCGTCATGGGCGACTACCAGAAAGCAGCAAGAGAATCTGATATTGCCAATGCTATGGCAAAACGTAGCTTGCAAAATGAAATGCTGAAATATCAGGCCGAGTCTACAAAAAACGCTCTTGAGCAGCGCGTTAAAATTCAAGATACATATGATCAGGCCAATAAAATGCCTGCAAAAATGCAAGACTTTATTGCATACAATTCCATGTCGCCTACTCAGCAAAAAGCATTCCGTGAAATGAATAGCAACAACCCAGCATTGCCAGCATTGCTGCAAGAGTTTGATGTATATAAAAACATGAGTCCGGGAGACCAAGCTCTCTACAAACAGATGAGAAGCACTGCTGCCGTTGCGCCAGTTCTTTCTGGGAATGCGCTAGATACAGTGGCTGAACAAGTTAGATTGACAGGTAAAATTCCAGCAGGATTTACACGTAATCTTGCACAAGTTGGCGCTATTTGGAATAGAGCTGCCGAACTAGCAGCTTTGGATGGCGATGATGCAAAATCATTAGCATTAAGACAGCAATCGCTTACATCCGATCAAGGATCTTTGAAAGACCTGACAAAGAAAACAGATGCTATAGAAGCGTTTGAAAATACTGCGAAAAAGAACTTAGACATGGTGGTTCGGGCAGCCAATGAATTAAATTTTGAGGAGTGGCCTGTTGTAAATGAAAAAATTCTTCAAGGTAAAAAGTTAACTGGCGATTCAAAGGCTGCAAAACTATATGCGGCAATAATTCCGTTTGTCGATGAATACGGCAAAATATTAAGCGGAGCCACTGGCGCAGCCGGTGCAACCGATTCCTCAAAGGCAGAAGCTGCATCATTGATAGCGCCTTATATGACAGCAGAAACGATCAATGAACTTGCGCCTTGGTTTAAAGAAGAAATGGGAAACAGAACAACATCACTTTACGATCAGCTTGATACGATTCAGGCGCGTATGGGTGGCGGGAAAAGAAGGCCGCCAAAAGAAGCAAACAGCCCGGCAGCAGCCTCACTCCCTGCTGGCATCCCGGCAGGGTCAAAAATAATTGGCAAAACCCCTGATGGAAAAGATGTTTATCAAGATACAACTGGCAAAAAATGGGTTGAATAATGGCTACCGAATATAAAGACGAAGTCATCCCGGTTGCTCCGCCAACCGCAACAGGATATACCGGCGAAGTTGTGCCGCTTGCTGGATCCAAGAAAGCAGCCGATCCTCGTTTTAACATTGCGCTAGCATTGAAAGAGCTGGAAGGCGGCATATTCGACCCGTTGTTAAGTATGGGCAGCAACATGGTATTGAAGCCTATCAGCGACGTTGCTGGTCTGGCGGCTTGGCCTGCCCATGCGATGGGTCTTACTGATATGGATCCGAGGTATCTTCAGCAGTTAATACAGTCTCAGGCCTATGAGCCACGGACTAATGCAGGCAGATCACTCTATAATCCATTAAATATTCCGCAGGTTATTGGCAAAGGATTAAATTATTTGCTTCCCGGCGAAGCAAAAGAGCCTAACACTATGTCCGGGATGGCTCAAAATGCGATTAGGGAAACAGTCCCGCAAGCTCTTTCGTTGTTGGGAATGAAATATGTAGCCCCAGTGGCAAGAGCTGGCGCCGAGTGGGGAGCAGGCAAGTTAATGAGATCCGCTCTTTCTACTCCGGGGGTTGAAGATGCGGCTGTTCAGTCCATGCTTGACAACGGGTACACCGTATCCGGGAAAAGCCTTGAACAGATAAAGGCAGACATAGCCGCACATGGTGGATTACTGTCTAAAATACTTGAATCGCCTGAATATTCGGGAACAAGAATTCCGCAAAGTGAAATTATTGACCATCCTGCCATTACAAATTTGCGAGAAAAAATTGGGCCAGAAAATGTTACCAGCGGATATGAAAACGATTTAAAGAAACTTGCAAAGCTTCAGGATAGTTTTGCTAATAACCCTGTATGGAAAATAAATCCTGAAACCGGAGTCCCAGAAATATCATTGGCTGAAGC
This sequence comes from uncultured Nitrosomonadales bacterium, assembly GCA_903892645.1. Taxonomy (GTDB): domain Bacteria; phylum Pseudomonadota; class Gammaproteobacteria; order Burkholderiales; family Gallionellaceae; genus CAITJF01. Next base: position 10,793 of record CAITJF010000095.1, read on the forward strand.
CCAAGCCTTAAAAACTGGGACATACGAACGTGCCTACAAAACCAAAAGAGAAAATAAAGACGTAGTAACACAAACCAGAAAAGCTCAGGCACGCGCTTTGAAAGAAGCATTGGATACAGCGGCGCCTGAAACTGTGCCTATAAACCAAAAATTAAGTGGAATGATTCCAGCTAAAGTAGCAATAGAAAAGGCATTGAAAAACCCCTCACTTATATCTGGCCTGAGAACATATGGCGAGTCATTGGGCGCAAAAGGTTTGTATAACTCTGCGTCGCCATTGGAAAAAATGTTGCAGGCACAATCACTAATGACGCAGCTATCGCGAGACCAGCCCCAGCCTTAATTGGTGGGGCGGTTCTTGTTGTAGAAATCCAGCAGGACAGGCGCGAGTTCGATAGCGTCAAACTCTACGCCCTCGTCACCCTCGACCTTGCCTATCCACAGCGTGCCTGTGTTGGGGACTTTGCCGGGCGCGATGAACAGCTCGCCGACTTGGATATGCCACGGGCACAGCGGGTAAAACGTCATGTCGGTCATTTGTGGTTCGCCTTGAGTTCGGGGATTAGGTCGGCCATTGGATTGAGGAAGCCGATCTGGATTCTCCTCGCGTCAGCGTGTTGTATCAACCCGTCTGCCATCTGGCCCTGTCTTAAATTATCCGCGTTCTGGGTTGTCCAGAAATCAGCCTTTTTAATCCAGCCGCACAGCCACACATTTCGCTCAGACGCCCGAGCGAACACGTATATGTCTGCGTCGAATTTGCTCTGTGAAAGCGTGACGTGGGCCGTGAAATTGGCCCGAGGAACCGAGCTGCAACGCTTGGTCTTGACGTCGATCTTCCTCCAGTCCACCAAGAAATCGTAGTGCGCCTGCTGCTTGGCAACGTACTTGAACAGGATATCTTTCTCGTTCATCCAGCGGCCAAAGGCCAGCTCACCCATAATGCCGGTGGTCTGGCCTAGGCCATCTTCAAGAATCGTCTGAGAGTTGAATGCCTGCTTTGTACTGTGCCTATCCGCATACCCGCGCCATTCGTCGCTGATTGTGTAGGCCCGTGGGATCATCGTCGCAGCTTCGCCTCGGTCTCGGTTACCAGCTGGTCAAACTCCATTAAATCCATTTCCATTTGCTCGATGTAGTTGTCGTCACGCGCCACCCGCTGGCAGGTGAAATGGCGGTCAACCGTGACAAGGGCGGGGATGTACAGACACATATCCCACCACTTCCTGCCGGTGATCCACAGGCACCCCTGCACCTGATCCATGATGGTGCCCCAGTTATTGTCGATCAAGATAGGCCGTACCATCGTCGGATCGTAAAAGCACTTGTACTCACCGCCACCGTCTTCGCCCACCAGTGCGTCGGCGCTGCAGCCGAACTTCCGGTCGTCGGTCATGCAGAACCCAGCCAAATCAGACAGGTCGTTCAAGTGGACTTCGTGGGCCTGCCTGCACGCCTCTTCCAGCTCCTTGCCTCGGCGCATGGCAAATGTCTCGATCTGCTCTGCCAGCGGCTGGCCGGCTATACGTTCACATGCCAGCCTGAAGGCGTAGTTCTTTGCGGTTTCCGACCACTCTCCAATTCGCTCGCCACGCAGGGCTTTCTGAACGGAGATTGATGTTGGCGTGGATTTATATTCCCCGGCTAGTTTTGCGTCAGCTTCAGACCCGCCTCTCAAAATCGTATCGACATACATTTTCTGTTGATACGTCAGCAGGCCAACTTTAGCCCGGACGGTGTTGAACATCGAGGCGGTGATCACCCCGGCCCGGTCAGCGTACCAGCCACTTGTGCCTTGTTCATATTCGCTGATGATCATACTGGGTCACCTGCCGGGGCGGCGTCAGCCTTGGCGGCGATGGTTTTGTAGATCTTTGTCAGTGCGCTCTCGTACCGTTCGGGCTGCAACTGGCCTACCGATGCTATTCGGGCCGACTTGCAGAACTGCTCTTCGGTCACGTCGGCCTGCAGCAGCAAGCTCTTGATGACGCCGGCCTGAACCACGCTGATGGTTTCAACCGGCTTTGCACCGTCGTTGTCGTCACCCGTGGAGATGTTGAGCATTGCGCAGATGCCGTACCGCTTGCCGTAGCTGATTGCCGAGCCTACCGCCTGCACTCCAGACTTGCTGCCGCTGGTGTCAGCCATCAAGGGGATCGTTGTCTCTTCGCTGTGGCCGTCACGGTGAGACAAGACGACGCGCACATTGATAGCCCCGACCTCGCAAGACACGCGGAACGTCACAGCGAAACCGTGCTTGTAAAGGATGGGCCGCAGCTGGTCATTGATGTCTTCCAGAAGCGCGTATTTGATTGTGCCGTGGCCCTTGCCGGCTTCGGCGATACGGGGCAGCTCGACCTGCATTTCGGACAGGCTAGCCGCAAAAGACTGCTGCGCAGATCGTGTAACAACACGCTCCTGCATTTCCAGCAGGGTCTGCAGCTTTTCGATGGTGACGTCCGGATTCATGATCACCCTTTCGATCATTTCCAGCATGCGTTGACTTTCTGTCAGCGGTGCACTTGTTGCAGGAATGTTACTCATACGTTGATACCCAGTTGATTAAAGAGCGGGCATCGTAACGGATACGGAACGAACTTGCAATACTTATGATGTGTTGATACACTGCCGGCGCATCAACATTTGGAGAGCACCAATGGTAGAGACAAGGCAGGAGGTACGAGCGGCACTGACCGAGATCACGGCGCTGACAGGCTGGAGCATGCGCGAGCTGGCACGCAAGGCCAACATCAGTGTTGCCACAGTGTCGCGTTTAACATCGGCACAGGAAGGCAGTCTGCCTTACCTGACCACCAGAGCCAACATCGAAAAGTTATTGATCAGGATCCGCAAAAAGTACGCAGCATAATTATTATTTACAACCGGGCAGATTGACATGAGAAAACAATTGCGGCCTCGCCAAGTGCAGGCTTTAAACGAATTGCGGGCCTCGCTGGGTTCCGGCAAGAAACGTGTAATACTCAAGGCACCTACAGGATTCGGTAAGACCGTACTAGCAGCCGAGATTATTCATCGCGCTCTGGAGCGGGGAAAGAAGGTGTTGTTTGTTGTGGATGCCATTAGTTTGGTAGATCAAACTGCGCGGTCGTTTTACGAGCAGGGCATCACAGACATCGGTGTGATCCAAGCCGACCATGAAATGACCAAGCCGGATGCCGCTGTACAGGTCTGTTCGCAGGCCACGCTGGCACGCCGCCGGTTCCTTCCGGAAGCCGACCTGATCATGATTGATGAAGTCCACGTCTTCTATAAGTTTTACCAAAAATGGATGGAGAAGTGGGACGCGATTCCTTTCATCGGATTGAGCGCCACGCCCTACACCACCGGGCTGGGGAAACACTTTCAGCAGTTGATATGTACTGCCACAACTCAAGAGCTGATCGACGAGGGCGACCTGTGCGACTTCCGCGTGTTTGCGCCGGCCAAGCCAGACCTCTCCAAAGTAAAAGTGATTGCTGGAGATTACAACGAGGCCGAGTTGGCGTTGGTGATGAACAACGCGGATCTTGTGGCAGGCATCGTCGAGACTTGGAAAGCAAAAGCGGAAGGGCTGCCCACTCTGGTCTACGCGGTAGACCGTGCCCATGCCAGAGCGATACAGGCCGAGTTCGATAAAGCTTGCATCAAGTTTGAATACATCGACGCTTTCACCGAGCGCGAAGACCGCGAAGTCATCAAGAAGCAATTTCATAACGGAGAAGTAGCTGGGGTAGTCAGCGTTGG
>CAITJF010000096.1 GCA_903892645.1 uncultured Nitrosomonadales bacterium
TCTTTCATTGCCTCTTCTTGAATGATGCGCAAGACTTGCAGTGCTGAAGACTCGGTATCCCGAATATGGCCTGTGCCATTACAACGTGGGCAGGTGACATGACTACCCTCAGAAAGAGCGGGGCGCAAACGCTGGCGTGACATTTCCATCAAACCAAACTTAGAGATCTTGCCCATCTGAACGCGGGCACGATCATGACGCAAAGCATCGCGTAGGCGATTTTCAACATCCTTCTGTGCTTTGCTCGAGTCCATATCAATGAAGTCGATCACAATCAAACCACCCAAGTCACGCAAGCGTGCTTGACGAGCGATTTCATCGGCGGCCTCTAAATTGGTACGCGCTGCAGTTTCTTCAATATCAGATCCACGAGTAGCACGGGCCGAGTTCACGTCGACCGACACCAAAGCTTCGGTATGGTCAATCACAATGGCGCCGCCAGATGGTAGAGGCACGGTACGTGAGTACGCAGTTTCAATTTGATGCTCAATTTGGAAACGCGAGAAGAGGGGAACATCATCTTGATAACGCTTAACCCGTGGCAAGTTGTCTGGCATGACTACCGACATAAATGCTTGAGCTTGTTCAAAGATGTCGTCGGTATCGATCAGAATTTCGCCAATATCAGGCTGGAAATAATCACGGATCGCGCGAATCACCAAGCTGGACTCTAAATAAATCAGCAGTGGCGCTGAGTTGCCTTGAGCTGCTTCATCAATCGCTTTCCACAACTGCATGAGATAACTTAAGTCCCATTGCAATTCGGTAGCATCACGGCCAATACCAGCGGTACGAGCAATGATGCTCATTCCGTCGGGAATATCCAATTGCGACATGGCATCTCGCAGCTCTTGACGGTCTTCACCCTCAATACGACGAGATACGCCACCTCCGCGAGGATTATTTGGCATCAACACCAAGTAACGACCTGCCAGAGAGATAAAAGACGTTAGGGCAGCACCTTTTTGGCCCCGCTCCTCTTTTTCTACCTGAACAATGATTTCTTGGCCTTCGCGCAAGGCATCTTTAATCGAAGCGTTGCGAACGTCGATACCTTCTTTGAAATAGGTACGGGCTACTTCCTTAAATGGCAGGAAGCCATGCCGTTCTTCACCGTAATTTACGAAGCAGGCTTCGAGGGAAGGTTCAATGCGGGTGATAACCCCTTTGTAAATATTGCTTTTTCTTTGCTCTTTACCTGCCGATTCAATGTCGAGATCAACCAGTTTCTGGCCATCGACAATTGCGACACGGAGTTCCTCGGCTTGTGTCGCGTTAAATAACATGCGCTTCATTGTTTTGTTCTCCCGCGCGCGCGGGGACGAACCAAGAGCCTTTGTCGTCAGGCTGCGATCACATCATCGTATTCATATGCTATATGGCAATAGTTAACGGGATGGATTGGTTTATCTGTATCGGTTTGCGGGCTGCCTTGCCGACGTCCTGAACAATGACGTATGACGAGCAATTTGCTGGCTGCCATAAATTTACCGATGCCTTTGGCGCGCTGTTTAAAGTACTATCAATGGTCTAGATGACCAGCCAGTTTTCCTCCTCGGGTCCTCACGCACGCAAACAGGCTTTATGCCGGCTTAGCGCCACGTTTCGGCCAGGGGACAGAGTCACCGGCGGTGCTCTTGGGCATATTGCTGCTAAGGTGCCAAGGCGGCAAAACCGGCTGTCCCGCAACGAGGGCGGTAATGAGAATATAAGGTAAATGAAGGATTTACACAATGCCCCAGCTGTAGAGACCGCGCTAATTGGTGCCGAACAGGCTGATCAGCGGGTCGACAATTTCCTGCTCCGAGTCTGTAAGGGGGTGCCGCGCAGCCATATTTACCGGATTCTTCGAAGTGGAGAAGTTCGTGTCAACAGCAAGCGTGTGGACGCCACTTATCGCCTTAAGGAGGGCGATCGAGTCAGGATTCCGCCTGTGCGTATCGCCATACGCACAAAAACGAACGCTCGACCCGTTGAATTCCCCATTGTGTACGAAGACGATATATTGCTGATAATAGATAAACCGAGCGGGGTTGCGGTTCACGGGGGAAGCGGGGTCA
>CAITJF010000097.1 GCA_903892645.1 uncultured Nitrosomonadales bacterium
ACCCATACACTGACTCCGCAGTGGAATAGTCTGTTGATTATGACCAACGGTGTCGCGTGGTTCATTCTAGCCGACCATTGATATGCCAATTATCACCTGTGCCGATGCGGCTACACTGATTGCGGAGGCTCAAGGAGCTTCCTGCATGAGTCCACGCGAGCGAATATTGCTGGAGATTGGCCTACTTTGGGAGGCGGCGACGCTTGGCGGAACGGCTGATATCACGGCGGACAACACGGTGATAAGCGCGGACGTGACGAGTATCACGGCGGACATGACCGAATTTCTGTAGGTCAACGAAACATTCATTTAGTCACATATGTCAAAGCAAACGATTAATATCGGCGCATCGCCGAACGATGGAACGGGGACGCCGCTGCGGACTTCGTTCGATTACACCAACCAGAACTTCACCGAGCTGTACACGGCTCTTGGTGGTGGCGTTGGGCTTCCCGGCGCAACGACTCAAGTCATCTTCAATGATGGCGGAACTAATTTGGCAGGCGACGCCGGTCTGGTTTACAACAAGACGACCGATGCGCTGACCGTTGCCGGACTTGTCACCGCTGGCTCCGCCACCATCACCGGCGCGGCTACGGTGGGGACGACGCTGGGAGTGACTGGCGCGGCTACTGTTCAGGGACTCACCGTTGGTAAAGGTGCGGGAACAGTTGCGACAAATAGCGCGTTTGGTGTTAATGCGCTGTCGTTAAATACTACTGCTTCCAACGGAGCAGCCTTTGGTTATCAAGCTCTAAAAAATAACACTGCAAATCTTAATGCCGCATTTGGATCTAATGCAGGTCTAACAAACACAACCGGAGCAGAAAATGTGTTTGTTGGTGCTAATGCTGGTCAACTTAATTTAAGCGGTGGTAACAACACCGTTGTTGGAGCTAGTGCTGGATATACAAATTCAGTAGGAGTTAATAACACAATAATTGGAGCAGGAACTGCGTATAATGCTACCAACTCAAGTAACACTGTAATTGGAGCAAGTGCTGCCTCTAATTTAACGACAGGAGCTTCCAATGTTGTAATTGGAGTCTCCGCTGGAAATTCTTCTGGTGTTATCAATCTAACGACTCAAAGCAATCGAGTTGTTGTTGGTGATCAAAATGTCACCAATGCTTACATATTGGTAGCGTGGACTGTTACCTCCGATTCGCGAGACAAGTCAGATGTACAGTCTGCTCCTTATGGGTTGCAGTTCGTAAATGAGCTGATTCCAATCACCTACAAGTGGGATAAACGCGACAAGTACGAAAACTCGACACCGGATGGCACTCACAAAGAGTCGAAAACCCAATTGGGATTCTTGGCTCAAGATGTTATCGCGCTCGAAAAGAAACACGGTGGAGTCGCTGGCGATCTCCTGATTGCGGATGATGAGACAGAAGAGAGTCTCAAAATTACCGAAACCAAATTCATTCCGATTTTGGTGAAGGCCATCCAAGAGCTTACGGCTCGCGTTCAGGCGCTTGAGGCTCGTTAATTCAGCCTAAATCCGAGTAATGGAACCAACGAACAGCAGCACTAGCCGCTAACTAAAAACACGCACCATGACGGACCACCACACCTTCTTTAGAGACATTTCAATAGGTGTCGGTGGTCCGATCATCGGCATTCTCGGGAACGCGGTATTAACCGATCCTCATCTCAAGACTGCATCGTTGGGACTTGGCGCACTCGCCGCGCTTCTAACCTGCGCCGTGAAAGCAGTCGAACTGTATCGCAAACTAAAAAACGAAAAATGAACTCCAATCTCTCTTCTCTCATTCGCCATTTTCTGACCGCTGCCGGTGGCTTTCTCGTCGCCAAAGGGTTGGCCAGTGCTGATCAAGTCGCTGAACTCGCTGGAGCTGTCGTAAGCATCGCTGGCGTTGGCTGGTCTGTTTACAACAACAAGAAGGCGGCAAAGACCGACGCTCCGAAAGCTGAATGAACTTCTTGGCCGACTTGGTGATGAAGCTGGTTATCTGGCTTCACTCGCTGACGAAGCAGGATGTCTCAAGCGAAGATGCGAAAAATCAACCCGATCTTAAGCGCGGTCTTCTTGCTCGCATTGATGAGCATGAGCGTGAGCTGCGCAAGCCGGGTGATTTACGTCCCCCACGGTGAGCCTGTGCGCCTCGCTGAGAGCGTTAAGGCTAAGGTTTGGGTCATTGACGCCAACGGCAAATCGGTGCGTAGTAATAACCGAATCATCATCCACGAAGGCTGGTATGCACTACCAAAGGACAAATGAGCAATAACGCACCGTATAAAGGTTCACCGTCTGTTAAGGGCAGCGGCAGCGGACCTTACAAACAGTCGCCGCCTCCGAAGCCTCCGATTAAGCCAAGTCCGAATCCTGCTCCAAGCGGCAGCGGACCGTATCGTAAGTGATTAAAACGAAAATCCCCCGGCGGTAATGAAAACCATCGGGGGATAATTGTTTCTACGCGTAAGTTTAGCGTCCTAACGACTTCATCACGTTGGCGACAAAGTCCTCGCTCTTGGCAGAGTTAGTATTGGCCGACTTGAAGCCGGGATTCGTCGCCCTAGAGCTTACTCCGGGTTCGCTTCCACGAAGCTTCGCCAGTTCGGCTTTGAGACGCTTGTTTACCTCAACCTGAGAATAGAGAAGCTCACGATACTTCGGCGCGGCAGCGGCCCATAGAGCGGCTTTGGCGAGGTCTTCTTCGCTGTTCTCGCCGTTGAAGATCTGCTGGGCAAGGCTAAGTCGGCCATTCAGCTCCGTATTCCATTCCTCGTCGTTTTCACGCGGCTCAAAGATTTCAAGCGCACGGGCATTCTCGCTTACCTTCGTCCAAGTCTTATTGGCCGACTCCAATGCAGCGCGAGTGCCTTGTTCGTTCTCTTGCTGGTACTTCGAGATGATCGAGTCGTAGTCAGCCTTCGCTTCGGACATCTCAGCAGACTTCTCGCCGTTGATTTCGTCGTACTTGACGATCAATGCACCGAGCTTGGCCCTCTTGGCCGATGAAAGGTTCTCAACGATGTCGTCGATCTGCGAGTTCCGGTAGTCGTTCTCAGGCGACTTGAGTAGGCCAACGAGCCTATCGCCATCAGTGCCGACAAGAGTCTTCATCGACTCGAACACGCTGGTAATCTTGCCTTCGTACTTCTTAACGAACTCAGGGTGACGCTCGATATCAAGCAAGCGAACACGCTCAGAAAGCGCGTCACGCTCCTCTTGCAAGGTCTTGAGCTGCGCCTCGGAGTTTGAACTCAAAGACTTGCCAGCCTTGAACTCCTCAAGCTGCTTCGACAACTGCGCCTTCTCTTCCTTGATCTTGCGGAAAGCATCAGCGGCCTTCGTAGACTTGATGGACTCAGGGATGCCAGAGTCATCAGTAGCCGAGGAATCCTCGGTAGCTGGAGTCTTCTGCTTCGAAGTGAACATCTGCTCGATATCCATCTCAGACCTGCTGAGTTTGGTGTTCGCTTCAGACTTTGGCGTCGATGACTTCTTCTGCTTAGGCTCCTCAGTTACCTGAGAGGCAGAATTGGCCGACTCATCAGCCGATGCGGCGTCATCAATGGTGTTCGCCTTGAATGCGTCGATGAACGAGTTGCCAAAGTCAGGCGGTTGCGCGGAGTGAATGACGGGGGAGTTGAGTGGTTCTTCCATAAATTAGTATTGTTTTTCGAATGTTGCTTCAGGTTCTCTCGTTGTGTCGGTTACTGCAAGTTTTCGCAGGTTTTCAAGACAATGCGCGTAGCCAGCGGTTACACCGGCAGCGAAAATAATGTCAGATTCTTTGGTTCCGTTGGATGGCATGGGAATCGGCATCGACTCTGCGACGATGCGTAAAGCCATCCGAAGAAGCGGATTTTGCAGAATAACTGCAAGTTCTGCTGTTTGCCCCGAGGTTGTCCATTCGAGAATGTCTACCTCAGGCAACTGCATCAGATTCTTTGCTGTCTCCTTGCGGTTCTTCGTCGAGCCTCTTAGCCAGTTGATCATACTTTGATTTCTTGTTTCGTTTGAGTTTGTGTCTTTCGGGAATTGGATCGAGAACGTCGTCTAGTTTGATCGGCTTCTCTTTGTTGACAACATCGCGCTTGGGTCGAATCACCTTCGTCACCTCCAGCATATCGGCCAGTGGAAGCTTAATGTAGCCGCAATCAACATCGTTGATGCCGTACGAAACGACGAATTGATTCTTTGCGCTGTCAAAGAATGCGCCGCACGGGAACACGACCGCAGGCAATCCCGGCCACCAGTCCTGCTGGTTTGTGCCACTCAGGATCGGCAACGTCGTCATGCGAACGATGCGGAATGGAGCCTTGGTTTCGAAAGCGTACGCACCCATGTAGTAACGTCGCTTCTTGTTGATCCAAGGCAGAGAACTATGGAAGAAGGTCCAGTACAGACCGTCGGCCAGAATGGGGTTCGATCCGCCGCGCACCTCGCCAAACTTCCAGAGCGGATTGAACTCTTCGGTGACGTACTCCTGCTCCTTCTCTAAACGCCCATTAAGGCGCACAACGACATGAGGATTGGCCGAATACACCATGTGTGGCGCATTATCGTGGACGAAGTATAGCCAGTTCTTTTCGTGGCCATCGTTGATCATGGCCTGCGCGTAGTTGTTGCCGTAGATCGTGTCGAAGCGGCCTACGTTCAGGAACTGCTTGTCCAGAAGGAACATGCCCTGATGCGCGTAGCTTTTGAACGGTATGAACGTGGCGCAACTGACGCCGTACTTGTCGCCGAACTTGATGACGCGAGGGTCTTCAAACTGTTCGAGAGGGTAATGGGACGTAAGCTGGATAAGAGCCTTTTTTGTGGCTCGTAAATCTTTACTCAACTCGAAGACA
>CAITJF010000098.1 GCA_903892645.1 uncultured Nitrosomonadales bacterium
ACCCAATGCACAATCAGGATACGAGATCTGCAGTAAGCAAGACACTAATACGGATGGGACACCGGCCAATAGTAAGCGGCGGCAATGGGAGGGGAATGACGATACCGCAGTCTTCTCTGCTGACAGCGGTGGGGCATGGTTGGCAGGCAGAACTAATAATTCAGACCAAGATAAAATCGCAGGGTTATCCATATCATTACAAGGTAGATCTAGCAAACAAGGCGTTGATGATTGCAATAGAAGTGGACGGGCCAAGCCACCGATTACATTCACGAAAAGCTCAGGACAGGAAGAAAGATTTATTTTTAGCGAATGCAGGGTGGACAATATTTCGAGTATTGAATCGGGATGCCCTCAGGTTGTCTACAACTTATCAGTCAGCGGACATCCTTCGTATTTTGCAGAGGGGGTATTAGTACACAATTGCCACGTCTTCTATAAGTTTTACCAAAAATGGATGGAGAAGTGGGACGCGATTCCCTTCATCGGATTGAGCGCTACGCCCTACACCACTGGGCTGGGGAAACATTTCCAGCAGTTGATATGCACGGCTACAACTCAAGAGCTGATCGACGAGGGCGACCTGTGCGACTTCCGCGTGTTTGCGCCGGCCCAGCCAGACCTCTCCAAAGTAAAAGTGATTGCTGGAGATTACAACGAGGCCGAGCTGGCGCTGGTGATGAACAACGCGGATCTTGTGGCAGGCATCGTCGAGACTTGGAAAGCAAAGGCTGAAGGGTTGCCTACTCTGGTCTACGCGGTAGACCGTGCCCATGCCAGAGCGATACAGGCCGAGTTCGACAAAGCTTGCATCAAGTTTGAATACATCGACGCTTTCACCGAGCGCGAAGACCGCGAAGTCATCAAGAAGCAATTTCATAACGGAGAAGTAGCTGGGGTAGTCAGCGTTGGCTGTTTGACTAAAGGCATCGACTGGGACGTCCGTTGTATCGTTCTCGCTCGGCCCACTAAAAGCGATATGCTGTATCAGCAGATCATCGGTAGGGGCTTACGAAACGCACCCGGCAAGGAATATGTGTTGATCCTCGACCACAGCAGCACCACGCTCCGGCTGGGCTTTGTGACCGAGGTCGACGAGCGCCACGGCGCCCTGAGCATGGGCAAGAAAGGCCAAAGCGTGCGGGAAGTAAAAGAACCGCAGTCCAAAGAATGTTCGCAGTGCCATTTTGTAAAGCCACCCAAGACTTGGGAGTGTCCGAACTGTGGCCACAAGCCCGAGCGTCAGCCTGACGTAGTACACATTGCCGGCCAGTTGGAAGAGCTGACCAAGACCCAGAAGCGCAACAACAAATCATCAACCGCAGTCGACAAGGCTTTTTTCCTTGGCGAGTGCCTGACCTATGCACTTAAGCGTGGCAGGGCTGAAGGCTGGGCAAAGCATCTATACCGCGCCAAATATGGGGTCTGGCCCAATAAAATAACCCCGTTCATGCGCACGCCTACGGCAGAAACTTTGACCTACATCACGGCGCAGGCCATCCGTTACGCAAAAGGAAAAGCCAATGCAAGAGTTTAAGCGTTCGACAGCTGGGCGCTGGCTGGGCATTCTCGGTTCCTACGGCGTCGACGAGACTTTCTTCCGAACCGCTCACGGGCCGTGCCCGCTGTGTGGCGGGAAGGACAGATACCGCTGGATAGATAAGGGTGGCAACGGGGAGTATTTCTGCAGTGGTTGCGGGCCGGGTGATGGTCTGGAGCTGCTGTCACGGTACACCGGCAAGAAGAAGGGCGAGCTGATACGCGAAATAAGCCCCAAAGTCGACAAGTACACAGCGATCAAAAAGAACCCAGCGCCTAATGGTGATGCCCGGATCCGCAAGATCATGAAGGAAAGCAAGCCGGTGTCATCGTTTGCCGGCGGGATCGTCAGGAAGTATCTGAAGTCGCGTGGCTTAAAAGCATCGGCATTGCTACGTGAGCACCCCGGCCTGCCGTATTACGAGGGCAACAAGGTTCTGGGCGTGTATCCTGCCATGATTGCACTGGTTGAGACAGGCACGGCACTGGCCTCTTTGCACGTTACGTACCTGACCCCTGACGGACACAAAGCCCCAGTCCCGTCGCCCAAAAAACTGCTGACCCCGCGTTGCGATATGACAGGCGCATCAATACGCCTCACGAAGCCTTACCCTACCCTCGGAATTGCAGAGGGCATCGAGACAGCCTTGGCGGTGATTACGCTCTACAGCAAGCCTTGCTGGGCTGCGGCCACCGCCGGGATGCTGGAGAAGTTTGTGCCGCCCGAAGGCACCACCAGCATTATTATCTACGGCGACAATGACGCCAGCTTTACCGGGCAAAAATCAGCCTACACGCTGGCCCAGACCCTGACCCAGAAAGGATTCGGCGTGACCGTAGTCATGCCACGTTTAATCGGCGACTTTGCCGACGAGGTGAAAAATGTCTAGAAAATTACCGCACCGATACGCTGCTGATTTTATGAAGGCCGGCGCCGACAAAGACGCACAGAAAGCTGCGCTGGCCGGGTGCCCAGTGCTCTGGCAAGACCAAGTCCGGACGCACATCAAGATTCAAAGGATGTGGGTTGAGCATAAACAGAGGGCGTACAATGGAAATCAGTGAAACAACATTCATCGTCAATTCGGAAATATCGTGCGCCGGGTTTGCCAAATGGGTTGCGCAAAAGTGGCGGGATCACAAATACCTGACGTTTACTTTTCGCGTCGGGGAAGAACGTAGTCTAGATCAGAACGCACTACTTCACCTTTGGTTGACACTGTACGCCGCGCATCTTGCAAAAATAGATCGCAAGGCCGTCAGCGAGGAAATGCTGGAGTTCATGAAGCAAAAAGCCAAGTATCTGTATTACACCCAGACCGCTGCCGATTGGATGATCAGGAAGATGGTCAATCCAAAAAGCGGGGCAGAGGGCAAGGTTTACTACCGTAGCAGCGCAGACTATAAGGTGGGCGAGATGTTCCAGTTCCTGACGTGGTTGCAGAACACTGCAGCAAATGACGGGCTGTTGCTCGAATCCAGAGGCCAGTACCAAAAACTCCAAAAACAACACAATGGCGAATAGTAAGCGCAAGTGCGCACTCAAGACTTGTGGACTGCGGTTCAGGCCTGAAGACGGCATCGTCAGGGGCTTGCAGGCGTGGTGTGGGCAAGACCACCAGATCGAGTGGGCGATGGCCGCGGGTAAGAAGCTGCGAGAGCGCACGGTCAAGCAGGCGAGGGTACAGGAGGTCAAGCAGTTCAAGGCGGGCGATAGGCCTCTTCAGGTCAGGTTGACCCAAGCCGAGTTCAACCGCATGGTAAGGCTGTTGGACGCCAAGCAGGGCTGCATCAGCTGCGACAAGCCCCCGTCATGGAAGGGCCAGTGGCATGCCGGCCATTTCAAAACTACTGCAGCGGCGCCGGCTCTTAGGTTTGATGCCCGCAATTGTTTTAAACAATGTTCACAGTGTAACAACTTCACCAGCGGCAACCTGCTGCCCTACAAGCAACGATTGATTGATACCTATGGGATAGGGCTGGTCGATTGGCTGGAAGGCCCACACGAGCTGGTGAAGCTGTCTGCGCAGGATCTGGCGGCCATGCGCAAGCAGTTCAGCGAAGAGTGCCGCCGGCTGGAAGCAGGATCGCCGCCAAGCCGTGACTGGCGCCACCTATAAAGACTTGGGTATTTTCCGGTAGTTGATCGTAAACGGTCGTGGCGGCTCGTTTCGGTTAGAATCCATCAAATGCTCGACCTCTATAATTTTCCCGCCCTTAGCCAGAAACTCCGCTATGTGTCCGTCCAGCTCGGCTTGTACTGCGTCGCACGCTGCACGCTTTGACGTGTCGGTCAGTATGTAGCGTGTGTCGTTCCGGCTGGCGTCATACTTTGCCATCGGCTTTCTCCTTCTGGGCGATCTTGTAGAACAGGGCGTCTACGACTTGGATGACAGCGTCGGCGGTGGCGTATTGTGAGTGTGCAAGCTGCGCGTTGCTGGCGAGCATACCCTGCAGGGCCATCATGTATGCTAACTGGCGCGGGGTAAGGTCTTCAAATTTCTCGGTCATGGGTTTTGTCCTCGGTTAAAGTATTAAATTGTGCTGGTGGGGCGGGCAGGGGTGGGTGTGGCGTAAAGTGCGTGTGATAGCCGGGCCAGTCGCTATCATCGGGCCTGCCAATCCACGCAGGCTCATCAACGGGAAGTTTCCACCAAGTGACCGGCCCGAAGTCTTCGTGATAGTCGGCCAATGGCCTCGGCACCATCGACTCCAGTTCCGCGATCTTGGCCCTCGCAACTGTCAGCTTGTTTCTCACCCCAGCATACATATTATCAATCTGCGAGATTATCCCCGCCACGGAATCGCAAAGTTCAAACTGCGGTGAATCTTTTTTATAGTGGCGCTCCCACATTCCGGTAGCAAGATGGGAGGCTTCGCGCATTGCAACTCCCAGCTCTGCCTCCAGTGCGTCGATTTCGTCAGCCAGCTCCTCGATGTGCGGATCAAACGGCAGATTCCTTCGCAAATCTTCTGATAACATGCTCATTTCACACACTCCAGCAAGGCAGAAAAGTAGGCGATGTAACGGTCAGCTTCGCCTCGATCGGTAAAGTCATTGCGTGTTCGCAGGATTGCACCTATAGCAGCCCTGATAGCATCCCCATTGATGATGATAGATGCTTCGAAAAGTGGACACCATGAGTCAGGAATGGCGCGACCATCACCGACCACCCCGCCATCAAGCATTCGTATATGTCGCACCAGCTTCCCGTGTTCATCAATCCACGCCACCGGCTTTATCGCTGATTCACTCATTTGGCTTCCACTCTTTCTTGTGCGCGTCAAACTTTGTAAGTTCGCGTTTTAGGTCTGCCAACACATAGCGCGAGCACTTTCGCAGCCGCCCGCGAAGCAGCGGCGCTATTTTATAGGCCATATTATCAGCGGCACGCATAGTGGTTTCAGCTTCCGCAACAGCGGCATGCATCAGATCAAATTGGTTTTCACTCATTTGGCTTTGCTCCTATGGCTCGGATTTCTTCCGCGCAAGTCACACCGTCATTGCGTCCAAGTTCATCACACACCTTCGCCGCTTCCTCCAAGGCATCGGCCCGGACTAGGGCGGCGAATTGCACTGTCGTTGCGGCAACTCGCCCACATAACGCATCATCATCAATGACGATGTGCAAGCCCGACTCAATCATCAATTCTGCCACCCTCTCCCGGCTAAGGCTGCCTGTCATTTCGTTTGCTCCTCTATATCAAGCTGCAAAGCAATGCCAGCACCGTACCCACAAGCCCCCTCGCACTTTATGAGCGAGTCAACAATCTGGACTGGGGAGCCACAACGCGAGCATACCTGCGCCGTGTTATTAACTATCGTTTCAACGGCGTCTATAAAGTCTTTCATTTTGCTTTTTCTTCTCTTTTTTTTGGGCTGCATTAAATTATGAGTTTTTTCCTTCCCCGTTTCGCCTATGCCAAGAAATATGGCAGGCAGGGCACAGCCATCTAACGCTGAATGCGCTGTCATAATCATCATGATGGCCGTGAATCCTGCCGTTTTTTCCGCATACGCTGCATGTGCTCGGCTTATCGATCTTTCCGCTTCTAACCGCATTTTGTACCGCTCGACTGCACCATTGTTTTTTGGGGTTTCTTTCCCTCCATTTTTCTTTAGCTTTTAGCATCGATCGCTTACCTGCTGGAGTTTTCTGATATTCAACCCTAGCAAGCACCCTATGCTCTGACATTGCGCGATTACTGTCGTACTTCTTAAAGTGGTTTATATTCGCCTTATAGTTGAGTCGAACGTCTTTCTTGTTGCACTCTTTGCATTTTCCAACTCGGCCATCTGCCATTTTTGGATGTTTATAGAAATCCTCTAACGGCTTTACGATTAAACACTTGAAGCATTGTTTCTTTGCCATCGCTACCTCTCCAACCTTTTATGTCCCGGAGATTATGGCATAGATTAAAAAGGGACTCAATTAAAAGGTATGTCTTCATCAAAACTATTGTTGACCGGAGGTGCTGGCGCCTGTGCCGGCTGGGCAGCTGTTGCGCCTTGCGTCTTGCTGTCAAGCATCTGGAAGTCAGACAAACTGATTTCTGTTATGTATTGTTTGGCGCCGTCTTTTTCAAACGATCGCGTTTTCAATTTGCCTTCGATATAGAGCTTGGATCCTTTCCCACAATACTTGGACAGATTCTCGGCCTGTTTACCGAACGCGGATATGCGAACCCATTCTGTTTGCTCAACTTTGTTGCCGGCCTTGTCTTTGTAGTCGTCGCCTACTGCGATCGAGAAGTTTGCGCAAGCGTTACCGTTGGGAAGATACCGCAACTCAATGTCTTGCCCGATGCGACCGATTGCCATGAATTTATTCAGATCTCTGCTCATGCTTTTTTACCTTTTAGTCCGGCCAAGTGCAGGCCAATAATTATGTTCAAAAGCGAGCTGACCGACCGCCTTTCTGAATCCGCAATCGTATGCAAGGCCTTGTATGTGTCCAAATCAACACGGGCCATCACCGCTTTCAAATTGATATTTTCTTTTCTTACCTTTTTCATACATTACCTCAGAGTGTAAAAACAAATATTGTAATTGCGTACAGTACGATCAACATAAACGCTGCAGCAAAAACAACCTCAACGATTGCCAAAAAAGTCTTCATCTTCCCATGCTCCGTATTTTTACCATGTCGTACTCCCGTACCCACTTGCGGAACTTGCCTACCACCTCCGCTTTTGAATAACCGTAAAACGTAAGAGTAGGCTGGTCGTCGGCGCCACTGACAAGCTGCCACCACTGTGGCTTGATTTCTTTAACCATCATATTGACTGTCCCGTTCCGGTGAAAAGTTCTTCAGGTACTCGGCCTTGCTGAGTGCCCGCTCGATGTCAGGTTCTGCCGCAGAGATCCAGAAACCGTTGTCCAACTTGGCGTACATACCGCCGTCACAATCGACGACGGCGTGCCACTGTTGGTCTGCTGCTGCGAATACCCAGTCGCCAACAAAGATTATCATTACGCCCCCTTACGGGCAGAGACGCGCACTACGGTAAAGCTTGCTTGCGCGTGGGTGTGGGCGGTTACCAGCTGATGGCTGGGTTCAAGTTTGGTTGCGATGGCTTCCCAGTCGATCTTCGGAGCGCGCTGGGTTTCGCTGATGGCTACCCGGAAGAACTTGCCTTCAAGGGTGGTGATGCCTGCATCCTGCAGCTGTGCTTTGATTGCGTCTTCACGGGCCTTCAGGTCTGCCGCTTGGGCTTTGATAAGGCCCAGCTCGTCGACGAGGCCGGAGAAGTCTACGTTTACTACGTTCAGTGCTGTGTTCATGATGTTGCCCCAGTTGTGGCCAATCGATGCGATCAGCCCATGTGTTGTATATTGCACCATGACGAATCGTGATGCAACACTTATTTTCAGTTATTTTTAGGCCGCCGTTTTCAGTTGTGCAAACTTCTCGGTCAGCGACCAGAGCGCCTTGTTGAGTTTAACGTTCTCGGTAACGCCGCCCACTGCGCGGGTACGGCCAGACTTGCCAGTGGCTGGTGATCTGCCGCGGATGCCGCCTTGTGTCAGGCCTTCCTGAATGCGGTTGAACGTGTTCCAGAGGCTGGGATCCGCATCTGCAGAGCGTTTGACCGCTATCAGCTGCGCAGGTATTACTGGCGCCTGATCTGCATCCCAGCGCAGTGAGAGGGCTTCTTCGGCCAGCAAGATCTGTTCCGGGCCGGACAGTTTGATGCCCTTGTACTCCTCGATGCGGCTTTCAATCATCTGCAGGTTTTGCAGCACTTCGAACGAACCTTCGATCACGTTGTCCACTACGTTGCCAGAGTGGCGTACACGCACGTCATTGCACACGTCGCCGGCAATCAGGCCGTTGCTGCACACAAAACGGAAGAAACCGCTCAGGAGCTGGTAGGCGCTGGTGCCGTCGTGGCTGTTAAGTAAGATGATCTCGCCGACCTGTTCATTGGTGGCGATGGCGCTTTCGTGGCGCAGGCGTACCAGATGCTTGGTGTGCTCGCGTTTTGAAGCGTCGCGTACTCGGGTCTGGCGCACTTCATAAGGCTGGAAACCTTGGGCACGTAGGCCGTCGATTACCTGAATGGTCGGGATGAAAGTGTAACGCTCCCCGCGGGATTCATGGGCCTCTTCAGCCAGCACGCTTGGGGCGTAGTGACGGATGGCGTCATTGCTCATGGCATAAGTTGAGCGGAAAGTGTTTTGGGTCGAGCTGCGTGCGTAGCGGTATGACATGGTGTTTGCTCCAGTTGTCCGTAGCGATGGGCTGCGGTATGGGTGTATATTGCATCACTACGAATCGCAACGCAACACTTATTTCCAATTATTTTTGGGTTTATTCGCCAGTAAAATGCGGCCAGCCTTCGGATAGGCAAAGAACAGAGACCCGCATTGTCAGCGTATTCCCAGAGATCGGCGCCACTTGTACAAAATCTCCGTTATCTTCGTACCTGATCAAAATGACGCGCTGTCCATGCATGTTGTGCAATGGCTGCAAGGTCGATGGCTGATTGATCCACAACCTTACTGTGCTGAAAGTGTACATGTTGTTTCTCCAGTGAGGGGCCGAAGCCCCGGTGGTTGATTAACCTTCCAGTTCTGCTTCCAGCACATCGGCTGGATACTCTTCAGCCCAAAATGACAAATTATTGCGGCTGGCGATGTTCAGGCGCAGGGCTTCGGACTTGGCTTCTGCCATCGTGTTGAAAGAGTCCATAATTTTGCCGTGGCTTGAAACTACTACAAAAGTTACATTGCTCATCTTGTCTCTCCGGTGGCCGGGGCGGGATCGCTTCGGTATGGGTGCATAGTGCATCACCTAGAATCGCGATGCA
>CAITJF010000099.1 GCA_903892645.1 uncultured Nitrosomonadales bacterium
TTAAAGTCACGTATTAGAAAAACATGAAATATCCATTGAGGAGAAATCATCCCAGCCGCCCCGATTTTGCCTTGAGCGCAATCAACCTGATCTCATCCAGCACCTTGTCCGTTTGCTGCATGGCCGCGCGCATGGCCACAGCCTCTTCAAGGGGAGCGGTAATGTCGTATCCATCGCCGCGAAGTTGGTTTAAAAGCGACATTAGCGGCGACTCGAACTGGGATGAGTCAGTCAGCATGGATAGCGACAAACAGGCTTTGCCTGCGTCCGGCGCAACAAAATATGGCTGATCGAGCATGGCGCGCGGGTACTGGTATCGCGCTCCGGGCAACGCGTCGTTAGTGGATAGCGCGGCAAGAAAAGAAACTGCATCAACAAAACGCTCTGCTGGCAGCTCACTATAACTGCCAATCTCGAAATGATCGTTGAAGCGACTCCAGATATCGGCGTGAACCGTATCGGAGTTCCCCGAACCCTGGGAGACGATCTGCCGCAAGGCGTTCTGTTGGGAAGGGGAGAGTGCGCTGGCATCTTGCGGTGTGGCGCAGATACCTGTTTTTCTGATGGCGGGAAGAATTTCCTCCGTCAGCTTCTGTTCAAAGGCATGCGCATCTTCTTCGCGGGAGTTGATGATCAGGCGGTAGAGGTTGCCTTCGTTGATGTAGGTTAATCCCTGATTCTCACCTTCAGTATTTGGGGCGCGTTTCGTGAGCCCATTTTCACGGCAGTATTTTTCGATAGCTGCGCTGTCGTTGCTATAGCCAAGGACAGCACAAACATCACCGGCGGAAAACCACGTCTCACCGCTATCATCGGCGAAGGTGTGAATTTGAGTGCCATTAAAACTGAATATGGCGGATGTGGCGGAGCTCGTCATAGTGCTAATCATTACAATTCTTTTCCATGCCCCACAGACTGATCGCTTTACGCACCTCTTCAGATCGCTCCCATGATTTCGAGTTTATAAACACCATCAGTTTTGCCTGCTCACCCTCCTCGATAGTGAGATTGAATGTCACCATCTTGGGTGGAGCTGGAAGCATATTTTGTTTGGTCATGTACCCCACCTCTCGCGCTAGATTTGCAAAAAGTATAGTTATGCTTAACATTAAAAGTCAACTAAAAATATACTTTAAGGTGGTTTGATGTAAATTTTAGCTAATATCTGGGGAGGCTCGTGCATGCAAGCCGGCAATTTGCAACTACGGTTCAAGCGTTGGGGTTTTGCTGCTAAAGGTGAGTGCGCTGTATTTGCTGAACACTGCGTTGGCAGCGCAATCAGCAAGGGGTGGCGACAACCTTAATCGGATGCGGTTTTTTTGTCTCTCACCGGTTCAAAACAGCTTGAGCTGAATCTGAAGCACGAGGATATTATTTTGTGCCTTTGTGTAATTTTTCAGGCGAGATGAGTTCAGCATATACACTCCCTTCACGTGTTAGCGCTGCAACGGCGCTATCGGGAAGTGGTTGAGCCACGGCAATCAGCTTCTGTATTGACGGCCTGGTAAGCGCAAAGTTGCTGTCAACTTCACCAGCAATAAGCCAATCAAAA
>CAITJF010000100.1 GCA_903892645.1 uncultured Nitrosomonadales bacterium
ACATTGCTGATCCACCTACTCTAGCCAGCAGGTAATTTAAGCAGCCAGTAGTGAAAAGCTTTACACGAAACCGTCAGTTTCGACTACAGTTAGTCAGAAAATCAACCTCTGAAAGGAAGAATCATGCGCACCCTTATTTCTCTTATTATTGCTTCTGCGTTCGTCGCCATGAGTTCGCTGACGCTGGCGGAAACTGTATCTGCCGAGCCAACAATAACCGAGACATCGGCAACCCCTGCGGCTCCGGACAACCCAGCCGAAGCTGCCAAGCCTGCTGCCCAGGCAAATACTGCAGAGTCGCCAAAACCGAATGCTGAATCAGAGTTGCCTACCTGTGTTCCAAAATAACGCCTTATACAAAAGGAAGATGCATATGAAAAAATTCTTGATACTGGCACTTCTACTTGCACCTGTTGGCGCCATGGCTGCGGGGGAAAGCATGGTTGGTCATATGGCACACAATATGAACGATAAAAGAATATCTCTCGGTCTTTCCCCTGGAATGAAGCAACACCAGCTTGTAAATATGAGGGCACATTTGGCGGCGACCCAATTGATTATTGGTCTGCTCTCCGAAGGAAAGTTTGAAAAGGCTTCGAAAGTGGCCCACACGAAACTTGGGTTGACCGAAGAGATGAAACAGATGTGCGGCATGTTCGAGAACGAGGATTTTAAGAAACTTGGGTATGCTTTCCACAACAGTGCAGACGAATTAGGAGATGCCTTGCAAATGAAAGACATGAAAAGATCGTTGCAGGCATTACACAAGACGACAGGTTATTGCGTGCAGTGCCATGAGAAATTCCGGCAATAACCAAATGATTCTCAATGGCTGTCGCGTTTAAGTTATCCATCCCTGGCTGATTTTGCTATCATCCCCCTGAAGCACTCGGGGAACTGATTGATGGTCACGCGCAAAACAAGCACCAAACTTTCGCAAAAAAAAGTAGAGGACATCGGGCGTGCCGCCGCCCGACTGCATCACTTGCTCAAGGAACTCGGCCACGTTAAAGGCTTGCAGCAGAGCGCCTCCACTATGCCGGATGCACGCGCGCGGTTAAGCTTTATCGACCAGTCCATGCATGAGGCTTCAGAGAAAACCCTCAGCGCCGTAGAAAACTCGCTGCCGCTCACCGAAGCCACGCGCAAGTCCTGCGCCCGCATGGCCAAGCAGCTGTCAAATGCGGAGGATCTTGCACACCACACGCTGGTTCAGAAAACAATCTCCCATCTCGGGGAAATAGCCGTCGCGGAAGAAACTCTGCACCACAATCTGCTGCAGATTATGGAGGCACAGGAGTTTCGTGATATCGCCGGTCAGATGGTCGACAAAATCCTGGGAGCCGCAGAAGAAATTGAAGTAATCCTGCTCGACATCCTGCGTGAATATGCACCGAATGCCAAGGACTCTCTCATCTCAAAAGAAGGCCATACCGCAGGCCCTGCAATTAAAGCCGAGCCGGACGGTGTCAATGGGCAAGATGAAGTGGATGACTTGCTTTCCTCCATGGGCTTCTGAGCAGATTGCGTAGGACACAACATCTGCGGGGGGTAGGCCGTAGTTGTACTAAAGACAGGCATTCTCTATAACCAGCGACTTGCTTGATAGCCTAGTCGAATGGCTATAACCAATGGCTTAGCTGTCGTTTTTGGACAGCCTAGCCAGATGGCTAGTGGCTTCATCAGTAGTTTCATCAGGCTCCTCGAGTTTAAGAAGTTGACACCACCGTATGTTTTGTTTAAATGATTTCCAACGCAAGAAAAAACCCCATGAATTTTGAACTTCCCTCCATGTGGAATTTAATTATCTCCACCATCGTGTTCTTTATTGCCGCCTGGTATCTCAACCGTTATCTGGATGAGCAGGGGATCAGCAAGTGCATGACGCGCGGCGTGCTGGTATTTTCACTCGCCTCTTTGGTGTCATGGGGCTCCGGGGAAGTGGTGGACTGGACTCAAGGCCCGCAACCTGCATCGCAAACTTCGAAGGATTTATCCCAACTCCTGAAGGCAGCCGGCCAGCCGCAACCGTAACTATTTGTCCCTGCACTATGAACCCTCAACTCCGTTCTGGTTGAGCGAAGAATCTTCTTTGCCCAACATGGCTGGGTTATTCATCGATATCTAAGTACGGCGGGGCGGCGCAATAAATCCGTCACAAATAATTCATTGGCGCTAAATATTGGCGGATTAGCATTCACCATCGCTAATATGTTCCTATTTGTTCTGATGCTTGCCAGGAGGCGCCTGATGATAGCTCTTGTTGACGCACAACCAACACATGCAACCAACCGGCAGCGTGCACCTTCTCCCCATGCCACCATGTCAAGCTTGCGCGCTGCCCTGATTTGGAATGTACAGCGACCGGCTACGCACGATTTTTCACCATGCCACCACAAGGAAACCACTATGCAAACTAACCACCCGCCAAATCCTCTTCGCAATTCCGCATTATTGGAGCTAGGCGCTTCCCCGGCTTGGAAATTGAATCAACCGGCTGCACGCGCCAATTTGCAACACCAACCCAATGGAATCACCATGCAAACTCTCCAGGAAATACTCACCCAACGCAATCTCTCCGCACTTTTACAGCCGATCATGGATCTTTCCAGCGGCACGTTTCTCGGCTTTGAGGGGCTGATACGCGGGCCTGCCGATAGCTCTATGCATTCGCCTGTCAGCTTGTTCAGCGCAGCCAGGCAACAGGGGCTTACCCTGGAAGTCGAGATGCTATGCCGTCAGGTTGTGCTGGAATCCTTTGCCGCTCAAAAGTTACCCGGCAACATATTCCTGAATGTCAGCCCGGAAGCGTTGACACACCCCAGCTTCAAGAATGGCCAAACGCTGGCTTACCTTGAGAAGCTCGGCATTGACCCGAAACGGGTCATCGTCGAAATCACCGAGAACCAGCCCACCTACGATTTTGAAGCGATGCGCAACGCGCTGCTGCACTACCGCAACATGGGATTCCAGATTGCGATAGATGATTTGGGCGAGGGGTTTTCGAGTTTGCGGCTGTGGTCAGAGTTGCGCCCTGAGTTTGTAAAAATAGATATGCACTTCGTGCAGGGCGTCAATACCGACCCGGTCAAGCAACAGTTTTTAAGGTCGATTCAACAAATCGCACAAAGCTCCGGTACGCAAGTGGTTGCAGAAGGAATTGAGACAGATGCTGAATTCAGGGTCATACGAGATATGGGGATTGCCTGCGGACAGGGGTATTTTATCGCCCGCCCCAATCCCACCCCTCCATTGACCGTATCTGCCGAAGTCGGCTGCCTGATCAATACAAGCCACATCATTGAGCAACCCTATAGCAGCAAACGCAGTGTCACAGTAGAAACGTTGATGCGTTATGTGGAACCATTCCAGCCGGAAACAGAGGTTGAAAGAATTTTCATCCATTTTTCTGAAAACCCCAAAATACGGGCCATTCCTGTCGTTAAGCACGGACGCCCCGTTGGATTGATTAACCGATATGAATTTGTAGACAGCTTTGCAAAACCATTCCAACGTGAGCTGCTCGGCAAGAAACCCTGTATAGACATGATGAATGCAGATCCATTGATGGTGGAAAAATCCACTCCCATCCATGAATTGAGCATGTTCATGAGTGAATCAGGTATTGAGCATTTTACCGACGGCTTCATCATCACCGAGCAAGGCCGTTACGTCGGACTCGGCACCGGGCAAGACCTGTTGCGCGAGATTACCAAGGCACAGATCGAAACCGCGCGCTACGCCAACCCCCTGACTTTGCTACCCGGCAATGTCCCTATCAATGAGCACATTGATTCTTTGCTCCAATCCGGCAAATCATTTGCGGTCTGTTATGGCGACATTGACCACTTCAAACCCTTCAACGACGTGTATGGTTATCGCAAGGGTGATGAGGTAATTCAATTCACCGGCAGGGTACTTGGCCGGGCATGCGATCCCAATCTCGACTTTATCGGCCATATTGGCGGGGATGATTTCATCATGGTCATGCAAAGCACGGATTGGGAAAAACGCTGCCATCAAGCCTTGGCCTCCTTTGCAAATACATCCTCTGTGCTGTATGAGGAAAAACATCGCTCCATCGGTGGCTATTCGTGCGAAGACCGTCAGGGCCGCATCGTTCACCACCCGCTACCCACGCTTTCAATCGGCGTGGTTTTGGCTGTTCCAGGAATGTTCGATTCGCATCATGAAATAGCGGAGGCTGCCACGGTCGCCAAGAAAATGGCCAAGAAAACCTCCGGCAACAGCCTGTTTATCGAGCGGCGTGAATTACAACAACCTGAAACAGCCATTGCACAATATGGATAAGCACCCACCAGATATTCTGGTAAGCCTGTTCCGGGGCTGCCGCCTCGCCCTGCATCTTTTGCATGGGATGCTGCTGGCGGTATTCTATCCGCACCTGAACCAAGCTAGACAACGCCGCACCCTGAAAACATGGAGCAGGCAACTACTGGACATTCTCAATATCGGCATCCAGACCGAGGGGCAGCAACCCATGCGCGGCGAAAGCGGTTACTTGATCGTCGCCAACCATGTTTCATGGCTGGATATTTTTGTGCTGAATGCGATTCATCCCTCGCGTTTCATTGCCAAATCGGAAGTACGCAATTGGCCACTCATCGGCTGGCTATGCAAACGCAGTGGCGCTGTCTTCATTGAACGCGCCATACGCCGTGATGCTGCATTGATTTCCCAGCGCGTCAGCCACCTGCTTAAACAGGGAGTTTGCGTAGGGCTGTTCCCCGAAGGCACCACCACCAACGGCAAACAGGTCGGGCATTTTCACTCGGCTCTTATCCAACCCGCAGTTGATGCGGGTGCCAGGCTTTGCCCCATTGCCCTGCGCTATCTGGACGATCATGGCGAGCCAAGTTCCGCCATTGCCTTCACCGGCGACACAACACTTGTGCAGTCCATTTGGCGCATCCTGCAATGCAGGCATCACACCGCGTTGGCTGTGTTCACTTCCGTACTGGACGCATCCAACGAAAATCGCCGTGCGCTGGCGCGCGCTGCGCAAGAAGCCATAGCGCAGGGGCTGCAAAATATCACCCCAAAGAAACAAGAACAGGAAACAATTTTTGCGCATCCCCAAACACGGCTATCGGCACAATCAGGCTATGTGCTGCTGCTTGATCCGGCTTTGAACAAGCTACCCAAATAGCGATTTCATATTTTCTTCATATTCCAGTCATCACCCTGCAACAGAGCTTGCATATCCTGCCCGTATCTTCAACCAATCAGGGGATGCAATGCTGGAACTCAACCGACAAACTCAACCCGCTGTACAACGCCGTTTAATAACCGCTCTGGCACGTAGCGAGGCGGAAGTATTGGAGGCACAACGCCTGCGCTATAAGGTGTTCGCCGAAGAAATGGGGGCAAACCTGCCCAGCGCGAAAGAGGGAATTGATCGTGATATTTTCGACAGCTACTGTGAGCATTTATTAGTGCGCGAAAGCAATGAGAATAAAGTCGTAGGTACTTACCGCATACTCTCACCCGATCAAGCAAAAAAGGTCGGCAGTTACTACGCCCAGACTGAGTTCGATTTAACCCGCTTGCAGCATCTCAGCGACCGCATGGTAGAGGTCGGGCGTTCCTGCGTGCATTGGGATCACCGCGACGGCGCAACCATTGCCCAATTATGGAGCGGACTGGCTCAATACATGCTGAAAAACCGCCATGAATATCTGATCGGCTGTGCCAGCATCAGCATGGCGGATGGCGGCCATGTTGCAGCCAGCATCTATCGTAAATTGCACCAAACATATGCCGCCCCTGCCGAATACAGCGTATTCCCCCGCTACCCTCTACCGCTACATGCCTTGAACCAGAACCTCGATGCACCGATCCCGGCCTTGCTCAAGGGCTACCTGCGCCTTGGGGCTTATATTGGTGGCGAACCGGCATGGGATCCGGATTTCAATACCGCCGACCTGTTTATCTTCCTGCCGATGTCGCGCATAAGCAACCGCTATGCGAAACACTTTCTTAAGGGAACCAGAAATTACCATGCTGCGCTTGATTTGAAACATGGCAGTTTGATTAACCTGGATTCAAGCCTTCACCGGATTTGATTTGTATATGTTTGAAAGAAAAATTCCATGAACCAAAATTTTTACACGCCAGAAGAACTCGATCATATCCTGATGGAAATGAAAGCCCATCACCGCAGAGATATGCTGCTGTGCATTGATGAAATAATGACCACTATGGATAAGGCAAGCCCAGCCGGAAAGCAGTGGAAATCGGCCAGGAGGCATATTCAACTCATTGAGGGGAATAAGTTCGCTAACCAACCCATCAGTGCCATGAGTTAAATTACTCCTACTCCTCATGTGATGCCGCTAGTTTTTTTGGGCAGACAATTGTCCCATTCCTTGACACACCCTAAACGAAGAATAACCAGCCGAAGCCTTTATGCATTTGATTGAACCATGTAATAAATTTTTCACATTCATCAGTTAAGCTGGCTTGCTCCAATTACTCAGGAATCACCATGCACAGCAATGAACACACTTCTAAACAATTCGATGCCGAGCTTGAGGCGATTCGCACCAGCGTGTTGGAGATGGGGGAGTTGGTTAAAAGCCAGATTAGTGATGCCATCAATTCGCTGGCCAGCAATAACATGGCTTTGATGGCGCGCGTGAGCGATGACGACCATCGCGTCAATGCCATGGAGGTCAGGATTGATGAGGTGTGCACTCAGGTAATTGCGTGCCGCCAGCCGACAGCGAATGATTTGCGTTTTGTGATGACCGTGATTAAGACCATCACCGATCTGGAGCGTATCGGTGATGAAGCCGAAAAGATCGCGCGTATGGCCAAAATGCTATCGCTAAATCAAGGCCTTTCTATCCCGCGCTATAACGAAATTAAACGCGCTTCTAAAATTGCCCTGGATATGCTGTGTAAATCGCTGGATGCTTTTGCGCGCCTGGATGTAATCCTTGCTGCGCAAGTGGTGCGGCAGGATGATCAGGTAGATGAGAGGTTTCATGCCATTGTGCGTAAGATCATTATGTTTATGATGGAAAACCCGCACAACATCTCCGCCGCACTGGAAGTACTGTTTGTGGCCAAAGCGATTGAGCGCATCGGCGACCATGCTCAGAACATGGCTGAATATGTCATCTACATGGTTAAAGGGCGCGATGTACGCCATATAACGGTGGACGAAATCGAACACGAAGTACAACGGCAGAACAGCGACAATTCATTTTTGCCACCGTGATCTGCCCGCACAAAAACGTGCGAAACGAAAGTTTCTAAAGCAACCAGCCCATCTCTCCGGTCAAGGCAAACCATCAGGGTTTCTTTGGGCGGGCAGCTCTAATCTTTCCAAATCCCGTCATTGCATGTTTTAGTTGCGCTCCATTCATTTCACCCAAGGCTTTCAGACCGGCACGAAGTACTACGCTTTTCTTAACCCGCAACCCAGCCTTAAGACATGCTTCTTTAATTTCAGTGATCTTCTGGTACTCTGCTTGCGGCATGGAGAAATCACGTACCACTTTCGTTTTAGGCTTTTTCTTGGAGGGCTTTGTTGCCGATTCTGGTGTTGTATTAACTAATTTCTTGGCTACCTGTTTTGCAACAGGCTTCACTACCCTTTTTTCTACAGTGGGAGTTTTTGTAGTTGCAATTTTTTTTGCGGTTGCTTCAGCCTTCTTGGTAGCCATGTTTTTTTCCTATCAGTAATATTTAAAATGATATAGGCAGTGTACACAACGTCCTTCTTAAAATGGAAGTGTAATATTTACTTACTCGCTGTTTGACCATACCAGCCCTGTGTGGCATTGGCGATTTTTACCACCAGCAACATCACCGGCACTTCGATCAGCACGCCGACCACAGTGGCCAGCGCTGCGCCGGATTGAAAGCCGAACAGGCTGATGGCAGTGGCAACGGCCAGCTCGAAAAAGTTGCTCGCGCCGATGAGTGCCGAAGGCGCGGCCACACAGTGCGCCACGCCCAGGCGGCGATTCAGCCAGTACGCCAGGCCGGAGTTGAACAACACTTGAATCAGGATCGGCACAGCCAGCATGACGATCACCAGCGGTTGCGCGACGATGGCATTGCCCTGCAAGGCAAACAGCAATACCAGAGTCACCAGCAGCGCACCCATTGAATACGGGGCAATGTGTTCCATCACTTGCTTGAACACGCCATCGCCTTTCGCCAATAATTGGCGGCGCAATAGTTGCGAGAGGGTGACTGGAATCACGATGTAAAAAATCACCGAGACGAATAGCGTATTCCACGGCACGGCAATGCTGGCGATGCCGAGCAACAACGCCACCAGCGGAGCAAAGGCGAAGATCATGATGGCATCGTTGAGCGCCACTTGCGATAGCGTGAAATAGGGATCGCCTTTCACCAGATTGCTCCACACGAACACCATCGCGGTGCACGGTGCGGCGGCCAGCAAAATCAATCCGGCGATATAACTGTCGTGCTGTTCCGGTGGCAGATAATCGGCAAACACCTGGCGGATGAACAGCCAGCCGAGGAAGGCCATCGAAAAAGGCTTCACACCCCAGTTGATGAACAGCGTGACGCCGATGCCACGCCAATGTTTCTTCACCTGATGCAACGCGCCGAAGTTGATGCGCAGCAGCATAGGAATAATCATCACCCACACCAGCACGCCGACCGGAATGTTCACCCTGGCGATTTCCAGGCTGGCGATAGCCTGAAACAGGCCCGGCAGGAATTGCCCGAGCACCACGCCTGCGATGATGCACAGACCTACCCAAACGGTCAGATAACGTTCAAATAGATTCATCTCGCTAATCCGGTATGCGGCCAATTTCGGCGAGTTTTTGTTTCAGCGTGAGTTTGTCCAACGCTTCGATTGGCAGGCTCATGAACAATTGAATCCGCCTTGCCAATTGGTTATAGGCTGTTTTGAACGCTGCCCGCTTGGCCTCATCACCACTCTCAACACCTGCCGGATCAGGGATGCCCCAATGCGCGGTTGCTGGTTTTCCCGGCCAGATCGGGCATACCTCACCCGCTGCGTTGTCGCACACGGTAAAGATGAAATCGAGTTCCGGTGCACCGAGTGCCGCAAATTCATCCCAGCTTTTGCTGCGCAACCCCGCGATGCTGTGCCCTTGCTGTTGCAGCAATTCCAGCGCGAACGGATTGACGCGCCCAGCCGGATGGCTGCCCGCACTATGCGCGATGAATTTTCCTTTACCCAACACGTTGAACAGCGCTTCACCCAAGATGCTGCGTGCGGAATTGCCGGTACATAACACCAGCACGTTGTATTGTTTGTTTTGCAAGATAAAATCCTTAAAGTAACTTGTCATTCCCGCGCAGGCGGGAATCCAGCCAATAAAAACTTCCCCGCAATGCGGGAACAACTAAAATGCATGTTGAATAAAACCACTGGATTCCCGCCTGCGCGGGAATGACAAAACCAGAATTTTCAGCATCAATTTTCATTGATATTCGTTTGCTTGCAGGCATCAGGATTTCCGCCACAGCAGTTTTCCGTCAGATACGCCACCATGCCATTCATCACCGCAAAATTCGCAGAGTAATAAACAAAGCGTCCGTCCTGCCTGCTGTCCACCAACCCGGCATGGCTCAGGGTTTTAAAATGAAACGACAGGGTTGCCGGAGCCACTTTCAATCTCTCGGCCACTTGCCCCGCCGCCACGCCTTCCGGCCCACTTGCCACCAGCAAACGATAAATCGCCAGGCGCGTGGGTTGCGCTAAAGCCGCCAATGCCTTTACCACTTGAGCCGATTTCATCATTCTACATTTCTATTGTTAAACAATTATTAAATTGTCAGGTGTGATTAAAACAAGGATTTTCGGCAGAGGCAACTCTATTCTTGCAAAATTCTGACGCTTTTCACCATTGTAATAATCCCGTAATACATACGCCCTATGATGTGCATCGCCTCAAGGCATTATTGGTTTAAATGGCATCCGAAATGCAGCAACTAGCAACACACTCAACACAATGGAGACACTATGAACCGCAAACTCAAGCAACTCATCATCGGCACCATCGCTGCCACTGCGGTGGCTTACGCTGGCGCGAGCCAGGCAACTGACATCACCGGCGCGGGCGCCACCTTCCCCTACCCGATCTATGCCAAATGGGCCGAAGCCTACAAGGCTAAAACCAACATCGGCATGAATTACCAGTCCATCGGTTCCGGTGGCGGCATCAAGCAAATTCAAGCCAAGACCGTGGATTTTGGCGCAACTGACGCACCCCTGACGTCTGATGAACTGGCCAAAAATAGCTTGTCGCAATTCCCCGCCGTAATGGGTGGCCTGGTTGCCGTGATTAACGTTAATGGCGTTGAACCCGGCAAGCTGAAGCTGACTGGCGAGACACTGGCTAACATTTTTCTGGGCAAGATCACCAAATGGAACGACCCAAAAATTGTTGCCGACAACAAGGATATAAAGCTGCCTGATGACGACATCACCGTGGTACACCGTGCAGATGGCTCCGGCACCACTTTCATCTTCACCAATTACCTGTCCAAGGTGAGCGCTGACTGGAAAGCGAAAGTAGGCGAAGGCAAGGCTGTGCAATGGCCATCCGGCACGGGCGGCAAGGGCAACGAAGGTGTAGCTTCTTACGTGCAGCGTATAAAGGGTTCCATCGGTTATGTGGAATTCGCTTACGCCAAGCAAAACAAGATGACTTACACTCAAATGAAAAACCACGAAGGGCAATTTGTTCAACCAGATGATGGCAGCTTCAAAGCTGCGGCAGCCTATGCACAGTGGGACAAGAACAATGGTTTCTATGAAATTCTGACCGATGAGCCCGGCAAGGAAAGCTGGCCCATTACTGGCGCTACTTTCATTCTGGTGCAAAAGATGCAAGACAAGCCAGAAACCGGCCTGGAAGTCCTGAAATTTTTTGACTGGGCTTTCGTCAACGGCGGCAAGTTGGCTCAAGACCTGGACTATGTTCCGCTACCGGAAAAGTTGCAGCAGTTGATTCGCGCTTCATGGAAAGAACAGGTCAAGGATGCGTCCGGCAAGGCCATCTGGAAGTAAAGCCCAGGAAGTAACTCCTGGAAAGGTAAGGCGCTAACAGCAAGCTTTCCAAGATATAATTTGAGGGGGCGCAAGCCCTCTCATTATTTTGTATAGCCTGTCCGGGACACCCAAAGAAATATGCCGACATCATTGCGGGAAGCACACCAAAAGCACCAGAACTCCCTGGACATCCTGTTCCGTAGCGTTACACGCCTGTCCGCATTCGCCGTGCTCGCCCTGCTGCTCGCCATCATCGCTTCGCTAATCGTGGGCAGCATGCCCGCGATTCATGCATTTGGCCTGGGCTTCCTGACCAGTTCGGAATGGAATCCGGTTACCGATAAATTTGGTGCGCTGGTTCCAATTGTCGGCACACTCGTCACCTCAGGCATCGCCCTGCTGATCGCTATTCCGGTTAGCTTTGGCATCGCCATTTTTCTAACCGAGCTTTCGCCACGCATTTTGCGCCGCCCGCTCGGCATCGCCATCGAACTGCTGGGAGGCATCCCCAGCATCATCTACGGCATGTGGGGGTTGTTTGTGTTCGCCCCATTGTTCGGCGATTACGTCGAACCGTGGATCAATAAACATCTGGGGCACATGCCCGTCATTGGCCCGTTCTTCTCCGGCCCGCCGATGGGTATTGGTGTGCTGGCCGCCGGCATTATCCTCGCCATCATGGTCATCCCATTCATCGCCTCGGTAATGCGCGATGTGTTTGACGTGGTGCCCACCCTGCTCAAGGAATCAGCTTACGGACTCGGCGCGACCACTTGGGAAGTAGTATGGAATGTTGTGCTGCCCTATACCAAAATCGGTGTGGTTGGAGGCATCATGCTGGGGCTAGGGCGCGCGCTCGGCGAGACCATGGCAGTCACTTTTGTCATCGGTAATGCGCACGAACTGAGCAAGTCACTATTGATGCCAGGCAACAGCATTTCCTCCGCACTAGCCAACGAACTCACCGAAGCGGTAGGCGAACTGTACACCTCGTCCCTGATCGAGCTTGGGCTGATCCTGTTCTTCATCACTTTTGTCGTTCTGTCGCTGGCGCGCATCATGCTGCACAAACTGGGACAGCGCGAAGGACAGACTTCGTAAATGCCATGTTAAATTTATACACGCGCCGCCGCATCATCAATGCAGTCAGCCTCTCCATCTCGGTACTGGCCATGCTGTTCGGCCTGTTCTGGCTATGCTGGATATTGGTAACGTTGCTAGACCATGGACTGCCCGCACTTACCCCCGTGGTGTTCACGCAAATGACCCCGCCCCCCGGCAGTAGCGGCGGCCTGCTCAACGCCATCACCGGCAGCCTGATGATGACCCTGGTCGGTACACTAATCGGCACCCCCATCGGGATACTGGCCGGCACCTATCTGGCCGAATTCGGCCAGCGCGGCTGGCTGGCGCCCGTCACCCGCTTCATCAATGACGTATTGCTGTCCGCACCGTCCATCGTGATCGGCATGTTCATCTACGAAGTATATGTCGTCAAGATCGGCCACTTCTCCGGCTGGGGCGGTGCCTTGGCCCTGTCAGTGCTGGTCATCCCTGTAGTCATTCGCACCACCGAAAACATGCTGCGCCTAGTGCCAAACTCTCTGCGCGAAGCGGCGGCGGCGCTCGGAGCACCACAATGGAAAGTCATCAGCTTCGTCACCCTGCGCGCGTCGCGCGCCGGTATCCTTACTGGGATATTGCTAGCCGTGGCCCGTATCAGCGGGGAAACCGCGCCACTGCTGTTCACCGCGCTGAACAACCAATTCTGGAGCAGCAATATGAACCAGCCAATGGCAAATTTGCCGGTGGTCATTTTCCAGTTCGCCATGAGTCCCTATGAGGACTGGCAACGGCTTGCCTGGGCCGGTGCGCTGCTCATCACCCTCAGCGTACTCACACTCAATATCGTGGCGCGGGTGGTATTCCGCCAGAGCGCAACCGCCCATTAACATGGTGTTGAAAAACTACTGCGAGGCGATGATGCTGCGTTGGAAACCGGCTCAAAATGCGTCGTCGCGTAGCGACAGACTATGTGCAAACCGCATCTGCGACACGTTACTGGCGAAGCCAGCCGCTTGCGGGAGCGGATGCAGGCCGCACTTCCCGCACCAAAGGCTACGCCCCACCGTGTCAGTACGACTACTTTTTCGCCGGTTTCCGCCTTGCATGATCGCCTCTCGCTACGTTTTTCAACATCATGTTTGAGGATGCACACCGATGAACGCTGAAAAAACCATCACCCCGAAACTGGTCGTGCGCGACCTGAATTTTTATTACGGCAAAGACCGCGCCCTCAAGGACATCAACCTTACCATTCCGGAAAAAATGGTGACTGCCTTCATCGGTCCGTCCGGCTGCGGCAAGTCCACCTTGCTGCGTGCCTTCAACCGCATGTACCAGCTCTACCCGAAACAGAAGGCAACGGGCGAAATACTGCTGGACGGGGAAAACATCCTCGACAAGAAACAGGATCTCAACACCCTGCGCGCCAAGATCGGCATGGTGTTCCAGAAGCCCACCCCATTCCCGATGTCCATCTACGACAACATCGCGTTCGGCGCAAAACTGTATGAGAAATTCAGCCGCCATGACATGGACGAACGCGTGGAATGGGCGTTGAAGAAGGCCGCGCTGTGGACAGAAGTGAAGGACAAGCTGAAACAGAGCGGTACCGGCCTGTCCGGCGGGCAGCAGCAACGCCTGTGCATCGCCCGCGCCATCGCCGTCAAGCCGCAAGTATTGCTGCTCGACGAACCCACCTCCGCACTGGACCCGATCTCCACTGCGCACATCGAAAAGCTGATTGACGAACTGAAAGAAGACTTCACCATCGTCATCGTCACCCACAACATGCAGCAAGCCGCGCGCGTATCGGACTACACCGCCTACATGTATCTGGGCGATTTGATCGAATTCGGCGACACCAGCACCGTGTTCACCAACCCCAAACGCAAGGAAACGGAAGACTACATTACGGGCAGATTCGGATAATCTGCCCGTAATGTAGCGGCGTAAACAATAAGCCTTTGGATTGTTGCGGCGGAGACTAACCTTTTCCCCGTATAACAAAGTCGCGGAGCAGGTTCAGCCCAAAGCTTTCTCCACTTTCATGAAGGATAGATCGGCAAAATCCGTGCTGGTGTAGTCGTTGTCGTCAATGTCGAAGTTTTGTTCGACAATCAGGCGACGGCATGCGGCGACGACATCTGCATCGTATTTGATGCCAGACCACTGGTTGATCTCGTCAACAGCTACCGCGATACCCTTGGCGTTGCGGTAGGGACGAGCCGACCGAATGGCTTCCACAACATCCGCGACGGTGATGATGCGTGATTCAAGAATGATGTCGTCGTCCATAAGACCGCTTGGATATCCTGAACCATCGAGCTTCTCGTGGTGTTGCAGGATCATGGTTGCAATCGGCCAGGGGAAATGCACGGATTTTACGATCTTGTAACCCGCAGCCGGATGCAGGCGAATGGTCTTCCATGCATCGATACCAAGGTGACCGCTATCCGCCAACGTTTCCGTCGGCACCACGATTTTTCCGATGTCATGCACCATGCCGCCGAAATAGATGCCTTCAAGACGCTGCTCATCAAGCCCCATTTCGCGGCCGATGGCATAAGCAAGGGCAGCTACACGCCGTTGATGTCCGGCGGTATAGGGATCACGCAATTCGACAGTCGTAGACACCGAGTTGATGGTCTCGATCAGGCTCGACTTCAGCTTGATAGAATATTCCAGGATTTTCTTCTCGGCCTCTTTTCGCTCAGTGATATCCCGCAGGTAGGCGGTAAAGTAGGGGCTGCGGCCGGGATGGATCGGCAGCACGGTAAGCTCGACGGGTATCTCCTGTCCCTGCTTGGTTAGCGCATGCACCTCAACTCGGCGGCCGATGATGTTGCCTTTCCCTGTTTGCAGGTAGTGCGCCAGCGCCTCGCGGTGTTGGTTGCGGTAGTGCTCCGGAATAATCAGTTCGTCCATGCGTCGGCCAATGGCTTCCGTTGCCAAATAGCCAAAGACGATTTCGGCGGCGTGGTTGTATTCGACGATGATGCCGTCATGGTCAATGGCAATGATGCAATCAAGGGAGGAGTCCAGCAGCGCATTAAACCATTCCTGGTCAACCAGGTGCTCATGCAGCAATATCGGTTCTTTCACGTCCATAAAACCCCCGAATCCTGTTCAGGGCAAGACAGCCAGGACGGCCAGATTGCTAGCTTATCCATATCCCCTCCACCCGCACCCGCATACCGCTCTCCCGTTTGGCAAGGGCGTTGACCAGGCCAGAATGTCGTGACTGCAGCATGCACATACGCGGGAAAAAGAAATAGCGCCGGCCGATTTGAAGCTCCTGGCGGGCATGCCTGACAATCCCCTCGTAGGCAAGAATATGGTAGTACCCGATTTCCCGGCCCCGCTCCCGCGCAGCCATAGGACCGATCACGCACCAGACGATGGTGCCATTAAAATAGTCCGGCTCTTCAACCACTACCCCCACATGCGTTACAGGGCAACCAGTCATCACCGGGCGCCCGTACAGCACATCACCCTTTTTGACGGCGAGTCTCTCGACATTCGTCGGGTTGAGCGGCACGATGGTCTCGCGCGGCCCGGGATCCTCGGGAAATTGCTCCAGTACAAAATCGTACTCCCTGCCCAGCATGTCTTTCCAGGTGATGTTCTCGATCTGGGCGGCAAAGGCGGCAACCGCTGCGGCAGGCTGTTCGAGATAGATGCAGCGCTTGAGCGCGTCCGGGTGGACGGTGGCAAATTCGGCCAAGGCCGCGCAGGTCTTGAAACCGCACTGCCCGCAATCCTTGCCGGGGAGCTTCTCCAGAATTTCGCGCATACTTTCCGCCATTACTGGCCCCGATAAAACAAATCTGAATCCAGGGTTCGCAACACCCCGAAATGGTGTTCCCAGCCGATCTCCCTTTTTCCGGCGCAGATGGTGCATGTCGCCACCGGGGGACTGCCCTTGAGCATCATCGGCTCTTTTACATCTTGCGCCCGTTCGACTCTTGCGGCGATGCGGTCTATGCCAATGCCGTGCAACGCATCGGTTTCCAGCACATCGACGCCGGCTGCATCAATGATGTTGGCCCGAAACACCTCTTTTTCCGCCTGAGAAACCAAATCAATCTTGGTGACCACCGCGATATCCGCCAGCGACAGCATGGCGCCAATCTTGCGCGGCAGATTCATGCCACTGGTCGCCTCCAGCACCACAATGCCGAGTGACCCCTCGATATACGGTGCGCAGCGCAAACACAGGCCCGCCGTTTCCACGAACAACGTGTCCGCCCCCTCTTTAGCCGCCCACTTCACCGCATCGCCCAGCACCAGCACCCCGGCATGATCCGGACACAGTTCGCCGGAGTACACCTTTTTGGTCGGAATACCGAACTCGGCACGGAACAACTCGTCCTCGTCCGCGAATTGCACGTCGATCTTGAGATAGGCAAGCCGGCATCCTTTTGCCAAAATCCTCCGGGCAACCTGACGCAACACCATCGTCTTGCCGCTGGTGGGCGGCCCGGCACACATGATGACCTTCATCGCGCTCCCTTCATATCGATACCAAGCTTGCGAGTTCCATGATTACCCTGAGCTCCTCTTCTGTCAGCCGATCTCCCCCCCGGATTTTTTCGCGCAAATTGACTATGACCTTGTCAATACGGTCGATAGTCTCGGCGACCCGCCTCTCTTCAGCACCGGTGGTAATAACATCCTGCATGGCGCCATTCTTCATCACGATGCGGTAGCCAGAGAGCAGCGCAATATGTGGGTCATGGGTGACAAAAACAAAAATCTTTTCATATTTCCGCAGTAATTCCAGCGCCTTTGTTCGGTTGATACCGGCATTCTCAATTTCGTCCAGCAAAATAATGGGGGAATTTCCGATAATCACGGCATCGGCGATCAACAACGCGCGGCTCTGACCGCCGGATAGCTCAGTCATTGCGCTGTCGACAATGATTGGCTCACCAGTCAGCTGATTGGCAAATTCAAGTGTGTCATCGACCACCGACCCAGGCCGTTCGCTGTGTCTTATCCGTGCGTGAATATCGAGAAATTTATGAACCGGCAGGTCGGAGAGAAAACTGGTGTGCTGCGTAATCAGCGCGATTGGATTTTTGGAAGGATCATCCAGAAACTCGTTGGAGGGAACCACGTCATTGATCAGGATACGCCTTCTCGACGGCGTGTTTTCACTGGCAAACAAGCCAATGTCGTTAATCAAGGCGGTTTTGCCGGAGCCTGTCGGGCCAACGATGCTGAGCACATCACCCATTGCAAGATCAACCCGGTCGACCGGGTCCTTGTTTCCGGCTCTGCCGTAGCCGCCCAGAATGGAGATTTTTTTGATCGTCATCGCCGCTACCTTGCCCTCAACCAGAACTTCGCCCTGCTCCTTCGGTGCCAATATTTCAAGCATGGGGGAATGCTGTCCCCTTCAATATGCTTGTCGCCGCATACCCAACATAATGGTTTTAGTATAGGCTCAATGCCGTGTCGGCGCAAAGCAGTTGCTCATGCGCACCATTCGCAGTTGAAATTATGAGCTGCTGATTAAACTTGGGCTAAGGCTGCACAAAATGGCGGCACCAAATAAAAAGCCCGGCTTGCGCAGGGCTTTTGCATACTACATTTTCTACAACTATTATCAGTTTTGCATGGTGAACAGACAGAGTCTACCTACCAGGCTGAACGGTCATCGCCATGTCGGCGATCCTTATTACGGTGATCCCTGCTGTCGCCGCCGCGATTATCGCGGACATCGCTGCTGCTGTTGGTGTCACCCACCACGCCGATGCTGACCTGCACAGTGTCTCCCGGCTGGTAAGGCAACCTCGTGGTAATGTCTCGTCCATTGTAGCGGTAGGTCACGTTATAGCCGCGAATAACCTCGTGGGAATTTTCCACTTGGCGGCAATGCTGCTCCTGCCGTGTCTGCGGCGTTTGTGAAGTTTGTTGCGCCTGCTGGTTGGGTGGATTGGCCACACGATCCCCTATGATGGCGCCCGCAATCGCCCCGGCCGCAGTCGCTACGGTGTTGCCGGTACCTTGCCCCACTTGGTTGCCAACCACCCCGCCCACCACCCCGCCAATC
This sequence comes from uncultured Nitrosomonadales bacterium, assembly GCA_903892645.1. GTDB lineage: Bacteria > Pseudomonadota > Gammaproteobacteria > Burkholderiales > Gallionellaceae > CAITJF01. Next base: position 18,162 of record CAITJF010000100.1, read on the forward strand.
AGGGCGCCGCCGATGGAACGTTCTTCTACCGGTGCGGATCTGGTTATGGATCCAGTCGAGCTGACGGTCTCATTCCAGCATTCCTGCCGTGGCTCGGAAACACGCTCATAAATCGGTGCGCTCGAAATCACCTTGGCCGTATCCACAAAATCCGATGCCCAAGCTGAACCTGAAGAAATTGCCGCCAGCATTATCACAAAATTCTTTTTCACCTGTATCCCCCCTCAGAATTATCAAAAGCGATTACGCAACAGTTGACTCATAAACCAGAAGAATGTTCCTGAAGCCAAGCGAAGAATCCAGTAACCGCCGGGCAGCCTGTTAAGCTTAGGTTGCCACCCAAACCTTAACCGATGCTTAATGAACCCGGGTTAGTGTGCCCCTTACGCTATCGCCTGCGCCGCTTCGCGCACCGCCTGCGCGATGGTTTCCGACCAATGCCGCACCTTGGCGCCATCCTCGCCTTCGACCATCACGCGCAACAATGGCTCGGTGCCGGAAGGCCGCAGCAATACCCTGCCCTTGCCGTCCAGCGCCTTTTCGGTGGCGGCTACGGCATTGCGCACGCCGGCATGGGCAGTGTAATCCATGCCTTTGGCTACGCGCACATTCACCAGCACCTGCGGATACAGCATCAAATTAGCGGCAGCTTGAGCCAGAGTCTGTCCGCCAGCACACAAAGCATGCAATACTTGCAATGCGGAAATAATGCCATCGCCCGTGGTGTGCCGATCAAGGCAGATGATATGGCCGGAATTTTCCCCGCCCAGTTGCCAGCCGTTCTGCTGCAACAATTCCAGCACGTAGCGGTCACCCACCTTGGCGCGTGCAAATGGCACACCCATCTCCTGCATGGCATGCTCAAAGGCAAGATTGGTCATCAGCGTGCCTGCCACGCCACCTTTGAGCAAACCTTGGGCATGGCGATGTTTGGCGATGATATACAGCAACTGGTCGCCATCATATAAGCGCCCGTCCGCATCTACCATCACCAGCCGGTCGCCATCGCCATCCAGCGCAATGCCCAGGTCGGCATGGTGCTCTTTAACCGCCTGCCGCAAATTATCCGGTGCGGTCGCGCCATAACCGTCGTTGATGTTCTTGCCGTCCGGCTGAATACCGATGGCTGTCACATCTGCACCCAGCTCATGGAACACATTACGTGCGATGTGATAAGCCGCGCCGTGCGCGCAATCAACTATTATTTTCAGCCCGCGCAAGTCAAGGTCGTAAGGAAAACTGCTCTTGCAGAATTCAATGTAACGCCCCGCCGCATCATCCAGCCGCTTGGCCTTGCCCAGTCTTGCCGATGGCATAGTCACGATGGGATTATCCAATCCGACTTCGATGGCGCGCTCGGTTTCGTCCGGCAGCTTGCTGCCCTTGCTGGAAAAAAACTTGATGCCATTGTCCTCGAACGGGTTGTGCGAGGCGGAAATGACGATACCCGCCTGCAAGCGCAGTGCGCGGGTGAGGTAAGCCACCGCCGGCGTCGGCACCGGCCCGGCCAGATACACATCCACCCCGGCGGCGATCAGGCCGGCCTGCAATGCCGCTTCCAGCATGTAACCGGAGATGCGCGTATCCTTGCCAATCAACACTCCGGGACGCTCGCCCTGCGCCAGATGCCAGTCGGCAGAGGCCAGCACCTTGCCTGCAGAATAGCCGAGATGCATCACGAATTCCGGCGTGATGGGGTATTCCCCCACCCGTCCGCGTATGCCATCCGTACCGAAATATTTTCTGCTCACCCTATCGCTCCCTTCACCGCATTCCAAACCTTTAACGCATCGCAAGTCGCGCGCACGTCATGCACGCGCACTATGCGCGCGCCGCGCTGCACCGCCAGCAACGCCGCCGCCACGCTGGCAGATACGCGGTGATTTACATCCTGGCCGGTAATCGTACCCAACATGGATTTGCGCGACAACCCCGCCAGCACCGGCACACCCAGCTCGCCGAATGCGCCGAGTTCACGCAACAGAATCAGATTATGCGCCAGCATCTTGCCAAAACCAAAGCCCGGATCAACCACGATACGTTCCCGCGCGATGCCTGCGGCCTGCACGGCATCCATGCGCTTACGCAGGAACTGCAACACTTCCGCCACTACATTTTGGTAATGCGGCTGCTCCTGCATGGCCTGCGGACTGCCTTTCATGTGCATCAGGCACACCGCCGCACTGCTTGCGGCCACGGCGGCCAGCGCATCCGGCTGTTGCAGTGCGTTGATGTCGTTGACCATGCTTGCCCCCGCCGCCAGCGCCGCGCGCATCACTTCAGGCTTGCAGGTATCCACCGAAAGCGGAACTGAAACACCGCGCAAGCCTTCAATCACCGGCATGACGCGATCCAATTCTTCCTGCACACTGACCGGCAACGCGCCGGGGCGTGTGGATTCTCCGCCAATATCGAGAATGTCCGCCCCTTCTTTGATTAGTTGATATGCATGCGCCAGCGCGGCATCCTGCTGCAAGTGATGCCCGCCATCAGAGAAGGAATCGGGCGTGACATTGACGATGCCCATGACCAAAGGACGGGACAAGTCGAATTGGAATTTACCGCAATGGAGCATGCAAAGAACGAAGTGCGAAGGCTTCTCCCTTCGCACTTCCCTAGTCAGGTTTCCTGCGCAGGTTGTGTAGGCGTAGTGGCCGGTGCAGTCGGTGCCGCGTCCTGTGGTGGCTTTGGGGCTTGGCTGGGGCTGGGTTTGGGCGGACGCGGCGGCTTGCCGGTCATGATGTCTTCGATTTGCTCGGCATCCAGAGTTTCCCACTCCAGCAGGGCATGCGCCATCACCTCGATCTTGTCGCGGTTTTCTTCGATCAGTTTGCGCGCCAAGGCATACTGCTGGTCGATGATGCGGCGGATTTCCGCATCCACCTGCTGCATGGTCGCCTCGGAAATATTTTTGTGCGTGGTCACGGAGCGCCCGAGGAACACCTCGCCCTCGTTCTCGCCATAGACCATGGTGCCCAAGGCGTCCGACATGCCCCACTGTGTCACCATGCGCCGTGCCATGTCGGTGGCGCGCTCGAAATCATTGGAAGCGCCGGTGGTCATCTGGTGCATGAAAATCTCTTCCGCGATACGCCCGCCGAACAGCACGGCGATGGTATCGAGAATGCGGTTCTTGTCCATGCTATAGCGGTCTTCCGCAGGCAACTGCATGGTCAAGCCCAGCGCGCGTCCGCGCGGGATGATGGTGACCTTGTGCACCGGATCGGTCTTGGGCAACAGCCTGGCCACTACTGTGTGGCCGGACTCATGGTAGGCAGTATTCTTTCGCTCCTCCTCCGGCATGATCATGGAACGGCGTTCCGCCCCCATCATGATCTTGTCCTTGGCTGCCTCGAAGTCATCCATCTCGACAAAACGCTTGCTGCGCCGTGCGGCAAACAATGCCGCCTCGTTCACCAGATTGGCCAGATCGGCGCCGGAAAATCCAGGCGTGCCGCGCGCCAGAATGTCTGCTTTCACATCGGAAGCAACCGGCACCTTGCGCATGTGCACCATCAATATCTGCTCGCGACCGCGTATGTCCGGCAGCGGCACCACAACCTGACGGTCGAAACGCCCCGGACGCAACAGCGCGGGGTCGAGCACATCGGGACGATTGGTCGCAGCGATCACGATCACCCCGCTGGCGCCTTCAAATCCGTCCATTTCTACCAGCAACGCATTCAGCGTCTGCTCGCGCTCGTCATTGCCACCACCCAGACCGGCGCCGCGCTGGCGTCCGACCGCATCAATTTCGTCAATAAACACGATGCACGGGGATTGTTTTTTGGCCTGCTCAAACATATCGCGCACGCGCGCCGCGCCGACACCGACGAACATTTCCACAAAATCGGAACCAGAGATCGAGAAGAACGGCACCTTGGCCTCACCGGCAATCGCTTTCGCCAGCAGTGTCTTGCCTGTACCGGGACTGCCTACCAGCAGCACGCCGCGTGGGATGCGTCCACCGAGATTCTGGAACTTGGCGGGTTCGCGCAGGAAGTCCACCAGCTCGGATACTTCTTCCTTGGCCTCGTCGCAACCTGCCACATCGGCAAACGTGAAACGCTCCTTGCTTTCATCCAGCATGCGCGCGCGCGATTTACCGAACGAAAATGCGCCGCCCTTGCCGCCGCCCTGCATCTGGCGCATAAAGAAAACCCACACCCCGATGAGCAGCAACATGGGGAACCATGACACGAAAAGGTTCATCATGAAAGAAGGTTCCTCTTCCGGCTTGGCTTCAATCTTTACGCCGTTTTTCAGCAGGTCTGAAACCATCCACAAATCGCTCGGCGCGTAGCTGGTGATGCGCTTGCCATCGGTAGTCGTCGCCTTCAGCGTACGCCCCTCAATGACCACCTTGGAGATATGTCCTTGCCTGACCTCTTCCAGAAACTGCGAATAATCCAACTGCGCCTGCGCAGTCAGTTGCTGGCGTGAGTTAAACTGGTTGAATACGGTCATCAGCACCAAGGCCACAACCAGCCAAATCCCGATGCTCTTGAATAAATTGTTCAAAATTGCTCCTTAAAACTGGCATATGCCAAGCATGCCAAACATGCGCATTAGACACTTTCCAGATTGATTACTCAAGCCTTTCCAACCCCAAAAGATACAGTTCGCTGCTGCGGTCGCGCGAGGCCTTGGGCTTGCGTGTCACCACGCGCGCAAAGTAACCGCGCATCAATTTGACATAGTCCTCGAATCCCGCGCCTTGAAACACTTTGACCAGGAATGCACCGCCCGGTTGCAAATGCCGCACGGAAAAATCCAGCGCCAACTCCGCCAAGTGCATGGCGCGCGCCTGATCTGTCATGCCAATGCCGCTGATATTGGGCGACATATCGGAAATCACAAGCCCTACCTGCCTGCCGCCCAGCCGTTCCTCCAGTTGCGCCAATACGCCGTCTTCACGGAAATCGCCCTGAATGAACTCCACACCGTGTAGTGGGTGCAACGGCAGCAGGTCGAGCGCGATTATCTTGCCACTCGGCCCCACCTTGGCGGCAGCCACTTGCGACCAACCGCCCGGTGTCGCACCCAGATCGACCACCACCATACCGGGTTTGAGCAAATGGTCGCGCTCGTCGATTTCCAGCAGCTTGTATGCCGCGCGCGAACGGTAACCGTCTTTCTGCGCACGCTGCACATAAGGGTCGTTAATATGCTCATGCATCCATTGTTTGCTGGTTTTGGATCTCTTCATAGCTTAGAATGCCGCACCTGATCTGGAGTTTCTATGTTAACGCTCACCGTATTACAGCGCCAAAACCTCAAGGCGCGCGCGCATCCGCTCAAACCCACCGTCATGATCGGTTCCGCCGGGCTGACTCCGTCCGTGCTGGAAGAGATCGCCCGCAGCCTGAAAAGCCACGAATTGATCAAGATCCGTGTTATGGATGGCGACCGGAAAGCACGCGAGGCCATGCTGGAAGAAATCTGTACACAGTTGAACGCCGCAGCGGTGCAACACATCGGCAAGACATTGGTGGTATACCTGCCGCAAGAGGATGTCCCCGAGAAAAAACCGGCTCAACGCAAAGGCAAACCGCTTAGCAAGAAACAGCTGGGCAGCCGTTAGACTCCAAATCAATTCAGCTACGACGGATAAACCACCGTTAACGACCCTCACTTAAATGACGAGGGCTTAAAGCTACGGCTCAAGCCGGTATTCCGTCGGCCTTCGTCCGGCTCCTCACACCACCATAAATTGCTCCGCACGCCCTGTGCCTATCCATGGGTATTACGGCGCAGGAAACCAAAAACGGCGTGCTACGCTTAAAGTCAAAACCGCAAAGCGCGTTGTCCACGTACCAAAAGCACGGAAAATGAACTTTATGGTGCTGATGAGACGAATCGAACGTCCGACCTACTGATTACGAACCGTGCTTGTAAACTTTTTAAATTAATTTAATCAATCGCTTGTAACGCTTGCCAAATTTAAACCCAGCCTCAAACAACCCCAAACAACGGGGTTTGCATCTTGTCATGGCACAATTATGGCACAGTCTGGCGTTAGCCAGTCTGTTTCCTTATTCGTACAAGAGCATCGCTTTTGTGCCAGTTAAACCACCACAGTCTGGCTCTGCCAGTCTGTGACCACGCCTTCACAGGTGCGTAGCATTTGTGGCTGTTGAATTATCGCCCCATGTCCCTTATAGTGCGGTCATGGCTCCGAAATCTCTGCTCCAACATAACCCCCACTTGCGCAATGCACAGGAATATCAGCGCGCCTTGCGTGCCAGTGTGCTTTCCTCGATTGCGATTGAAGGTGTCAGAAAAGCTGCGGAACGCGCACTTAACAACTTAACCAGCAAGGTGGTGAAACATGACTAATTCACGTATCACACTAGACCCCCTCAAACGTGGCGGACGTCCTTGCATCCGTAATCTGCGCATCAGCGTTTATGACGTTCTGGACATGCTGGCCGAAGGAATGAGTGAGGCGGACATCATCGAAGACTTTCCTGAACTCGAAACTGCCGATATTCGCGCCTGCCTGGCCTTTGCTGCTGATCGTGAGCACAACCTTTACACCGTAGCGGTGTAATGAAACTGCTACTCGACGAAAATCTGTCGAGGCGCATCGTCCCCTTCCTGCAAACCGCTTTCCCAGGCTCTTCACAAGTTACCTTGTTGGGATTGGAAAGCGCAAGCGATGCCGAAATCTGGCAATACGCAAAAACCAACGGTTTCGTGATTGTCAGTCGTGATTCGGATTTTCAGGAACGCTCACTCGTAGCAGGCCACCCGCCGCAGGTGGTCTGGCTAAAAATTCCAAACCGCTCCAAAACGGTTGTGCTCAATATTCTGCTCAACCACCACACGGAAATCGAACAGGCATTAACTGAGCATAATCGCGCTTGCGTCGAAATTAGCCCCAGTAACCGCTAAAGAGGTTTCCTTACTCAATGGCACACGCCCGCGCGAACCCTGTTCAAATTGCGCTTCGGTGAGTTGATCGGTGTCGTAGCGAGATGGCATCAGTACCCTACCATCAAATCCAGCCGGAAAATCTGATCCGGTGCGTTCTTGCCATTCGCGTCTTGCCGAATGGTCATAAACCGCCCGCCATCTTCTTGCATCAGCATTACCGGGCGTTTATAGAGCTTGTGGCTTGCCAGCACCTTGTCCAGTGTGTCGCTGCTATTCAGCAAGTGGTCGCCCTTGGTCTCTGCCAGCAACAGTCCAGCGCCTAACGTGCGTCCGTTTACCTTCACTACAAAGTCTGGGAAATATTGCGCGCCACTTGGCAAGATCAATCCGATAGACCACGGCTTGCGCGGCTCGTTGCGGTGCCACCACTCCACCGTCCCGGACAAATCGCTGTCCAGCATTTCGGCAAAGGCCATTTCATCCCGGTTCAAATCTGGCGGCATCACACCATACACATTCAAGCGCGAAGTACGCGCACCAGATGGCAGCTCAATGATGTCCGGCAATGCCGAGGTGTCCATCAACTCGGCATATTGGGCAGCACATTCGCGTGCGGCCTGTCGAATTAAGTTGGGAAATGCCACCAGAATCAAATCAAGAACCAATTCAAGCTCGCGCTCGTTGCACTCAAACCCGCGCACTTCATATTCCGATTGCAGCCGCTTAATCAGCACTGCATGCAAATCACGCGGGTCGAGGTAATCCGGTTCAAACAAAACGCGATGCGCACGACGCGCAATTTCTGCTTCGGATATCCGCGCCTGATATTTTGTGTCGATCACAGTGCGAGTAAAAATCTCCTCTTCGCGCCGAATCACCGTTGTTTTTGCGCGTCGGCCTTCGCTCAACTCTTTATCGCCAATCGCAACTTTGCCGCCAATACAAGCTAAGCTGGCACAAGAGAGTATTGTGTACTCACGATACGTAGATGACATATCAATTTCGTCAAAATTATTTCTCTCCGATGTAAAGCAAACCGCAATCATTGCGCAAGTATATGGAATGCTAAAACAGCATGGCTACAAGGCCAAACGTCGCAAGCACGAGATATTTACAAGTGGAAGAAGGATGCTTAGCACAAAATTATTGGCAAATCGAAAGCCAGCACTCCCATCCAATGAGCGTCAGAAAATTCGTGCAGCTGTCTACTCTCTTGAGCAGCGGATTACATCAGGAGAAACTGGTGCAGGAATCAAAAAGGAATTAAATCGAGTAACCGGTCGTGTGGCTACGCTTGGAACACTCCATGCAACGGAAGCAATGAAACTTAAATCTAGGCTTCACGATATCCGTACTTTACTAGCCAGACAAACTTAATTTCCTTCCGCCTACTCTCATCCCACCGTCTGATAGAATTCGCATCCTGCACCTACCACGCGAAAATGAGATATTGAATGGCGTTCACCAGGAACGAAATCCGCAAGCGTCTCACCGCTTTTGCCAAGGAGCAGCAAGGCGCACGCAATGAACGCAGTCAAGCGCAAACCTTCTGGCTGCGTTTCTACGAATGCTTCGGCATCCGCGCGGAGAGTGCCACCATCTACGAGCAATCGGTAAAAAAGCTCAGTGGCGCGCAAGGCTTCATTGACAGCTTTATTCCCGGCAAGCTTATCGTCGAACACAAAAGCGCGGGCAAGGACTTGGATGCCGCATTTGACCAAGCCGCAGAATATTTTCTCTCGCTCAAGGAAGAGGAGCGCCCGCGCTACATCATCACCAGCGATTTTGCGCGCATTCGCCTGTACGACCTGCAAGCGGGTGGCGGCTATCATCAATGCAAGCTCGCCGAACTGCCGAAAAAAGCCGACTGGTTCATGTTTCTGGTGGAAGGCGAGATTACCGACATCACCGAAGAATCGGAAGCTAACCGCAACGCCGCCTACACCATCAGCAAGCTGCACGAAGCCCTGCTGCGCGCCAACTTCAAAGGGCGTGATTTAGAAATATTGCTCACCCGCTTGCTGTTCTGCCTGTTCGCGGAAGATACCGGCGTCTTCGGCGAAAATGGAATTTTCCTGCGCCTGCTCGAAGCAACCCGTGAAGATGGAAAAGACTTGGGCGGCGCACTCGCCGAACTGTTCCAGGTATTGAACACACCTGAAGATGAACGCCAGCGCAATCTGGATGAAGCCCTCGCGCGTTTTGCCTACGTCAACGGCAAACTGTTCGCTGACAATGCGCGCATCCCCAGCTTTGACAGTGAATTGCGCGAACAGCTTATCGCCTGCGCCAGACTGGATTGGAGCGGCATTTCTCCTGCCATATTCGGCGCGATGTTTCAGGGCGTACTGGAAGAGCATAACCCCGATGGCGCAGATAGCAGCAATCGCAAGGCCAGCCGCCGTGAGCTGGGCGCGCACTACACCAGCGAGCGCAATATCCTGCGCGTCATCAATCCGCTGTGCATGAATGACCTACGCGCAGAATTGGCGAAGGTGAAGCGCAACAAAAAACTGCTGGAAGCGTTTTACGACAAACTGCCCACGCTCACCTTTTTTGATCCGGCCTGCGGTTGCGGTAATTTTCTCGTCATCGGCTTCCGAGAGCTGCGCCAACTGGAAATGGATACCATCGAAGCAATGAGTGACATAGGCCTTACCAACGCCAGTCGGGGCGGCCTGCTCGATGTCTCCACTCTGTGCCGCGTCAAGGTCAATCAATTTTATGGCATCGAGATTGACGAAGCCGCCGCGCACATTTCCCGCGTTGCAATGTGGATCACCGACCACCAGATGAACCTCGAAGCCGCCGAACGCTTCGGTACTACCCGCCCCACCGTGCCGCTGGTGGACAGTGCCACCATCGCCTGCGGTAACGCCTTGTGCCTCGATTGGCGTGCCGTGCTGCCGCCGGAGCAATGCAGTTATGTGCTGGGCAATCCGCCGTTCATTGGCCACCAGTGGCGCACGCCGGAACAAATGCAAGACATGGAATTTATCTGGAGCAACGAAGGCCGTTTCGGTCGTCTCGATTATGTGACCTGCTGGCACAACAAGGCCGCCGCTTACATGCGAAAAAACCCCGAAGTCAGAACTGCGCTGGTTTCCACCAACAGTATTTGTCAGGGCGAACAAGTCGGCATCCTGTGGAGCTATCTACTGGCACAGGGTGTGCAGATTCACTTTGCACATCGCACCTTTCAGTGGAGCAACGAAGGCAAAGGTGTAGCCGCTGTGCATTGCGTCATCGTCGGCTTCGGCCTGAATGAACCGAAGCAGCGCACGATTTTCGACTATGGCGACAACATCAAGGGCGAACCCATTACCATTAACGTGCGCAACATCAACCCCTATCTGGTGGACGCGCCCAATGTCATCTTGCCCTCACGCACTGATACACCGCCCGGCCTGCCGCAACTCATCAAAGGCAGTCAGCCCACCGATGGCGGGCATCTCATCTTTACCGAAGCGGAGAGGGCCGAATTGCTCGCAACCGAACCGCAAGCCGAAAAATGGCTGCGCCCCTATATCGGCGGCGAAGAACTAATTAACGGAGGGCAGCGCTATTGTCTGTGGCTGAAAGGCATCTCGCCTGCCGAGCTGAGGACAATGCCCAAGATAATGGAACGAGTGCGTGCCGTCGCAGAAATGCGTCTGAAAAGCCCAACCAAAAGCGTGCAGGAATTCGCCGCCCAGCCCACGCTATTTACTCAGGATCGCCAACCAGATAGAAATTATTTAGCTGTGCCGGAAGTGTCCTCTGAAAAACGGCGTTTCATCCCTATCGGTTTTTTGTCGAGCAACATCATCGCCAGCAACCAATTGCGAATCATTGTAGGCGGAGCGCTCTACCACTTCGGCATCCTGTGCAGCACCATGCACAATGCTTGGTCTCATTACACCTGCGGACGATTGGAAAGCCGCTACCGCTATGAACCAGCCGTCTATAACAACTTCCCGTGGCCAGACACATCGGACAAACACCACGCAACTATCGAAGCCGCCGCACAAGCCATCCTCGATGCGCGTGCGTTGTATCCAGAATCGTCATTGGCCGATCTGTACGATCCGCTCTCCATGCCACCGGAACTCGTCAAAGCCCACGCCGCACTGGATAAAGCAGTAGATGCCGCCTATCAATACAAAGGCGGCAAGGATGATGCAGCGCGTGTGGCCTTTCTGTTCGAACGCTATCAGCAACTCACCAGCCTGTTACCCACAGCGCCAGCAAAGAAAACCCGTAAGCCGCGTTCTTAATTTCCACCATGCTTACCCATGTTAAAACTCTATCTCTATGGGAAATCGCCCACTACTGGCATGATGTTGATCCAAGAGAATCCACGACACATCAACTGCCTTTGAAGGTGCGCGATACGCTGCATGTCTTGTCAATGTGGTGCGGTAAGAAATTGGCCTACCGGGTAGATCGTGAGAAAAACTATCTGGTAGAAGGCCTCAAACATATGCCCCGCTTTACTGCCAGGCATTATCGGCACTCATTCAGGAAGGCGATTGATAGCAAGGTGTTCGGCAAGCGATTTTTCAGCAAGATAGTTATTTCACGCAGCCAATTGGCGCGCCTGTGTGACAAACATAGCGAAGAGCTCCCGGTCTTCTGGTTCCCCGACAAGAAATATTCATTCGACACTGCCACTGATGAAGAATCCAAGGAAATCACCGCTAACGGGCGCTATCAGCTCGTATTGATCTACGATGACACCGATAAGACCTTAGAAACCACCGGCAGCGAGCAACCAATTGTAGCCACGGTAAATGGCAACGCACTCAAGGCCGCTCAAGCAAGCCACGCTGCAACCAACAAAATAAAATGCCGATTCATCGAATATTATGAGGCAAAAGGCACTAACTACTCCTGCAGGGAAGCTGCCGCAGGTCATTTTTTTGATTCGTTGCCCGACCCACAAGATAAATTTCACTTCGCCAGCAGGAAAGCAGCTATTGCCACCCTCTTGCGTGGTCTTCGCAATCACCTGAAGAAAACAAAGTCATAACCCTGCAAGTTGCGCCTGCATGCAGACGCAACTCTTGCCAGTAACTCTTAACCCCGCGAATTTATTGGGTTTGGTGCAGACGCATGTGCGCCTGCATGCAGACGCAATAGATAACCATTTTGCATCTTCCGATACTTTCTCCTTCATCAACGAACGGAGGTTTATCATGAAGAAAGAATTATCAGGTAATGAGTCAGACTGTTCTGACAATCAAGCAAACATTGAAGCCGCAGCCGTGCGACTGCCCGCCCGTACACACGCGGAGCGTGTGCCGGACGGGTTGGCGCTCGGCGAGGACTCAAAGGGTACGCCGTCCTGTAACACAGTACCCTCAAACGACAATATAGATAAATTCAAGCCGTTGCGGTTCGGGGTTGATAGTCTGTATCTGTCCTATCACGGGCAACTTTTCGATGAATGGAATATTAAGCTGGATGAACTGAAAACCCAAGCGCAATCGGAAGACGAGGCCGAGCAAGCTCTGGCACAGGTCAGCATCGGATCGCATATTTTTGAAGTCCGAGACAAGGGCATGCCGCGCTTTCCCTACGTGCTGGTGGATAACTGCTTTTTCATCAAGATCAACCGCAAGCTATCCAAAACGCTGCCGATGGTGCATGTGCAGATTTCCAGCGAATATCTGGCGGCGGTTGGTGTGGAAGCTGCCGAGCACGATTTGCGCGTGGTGGTCAATACGCTGGGCATCGTTGACGGTGCAGCAACTGTCAGCCGTGCCGATTTGTTTCTGGATTTTGTCTGTGCCGACAATCTTGCCATGATCGAGCAGCCAGACTGGATCACGCGGGCGAGCCTGATGGCGAAATACTACGATTGCCGCTTGGAGCAGCCTTTCACGGGCTGGGTAATCGGCATGGGTGGCAATTTGCACGCTCGCCTGTATGAAAAGATCGTTGAGATATTCAACAAGTCACGCAAGGCTTATCTGTTCGGACTGTGGAAAGACAACGGCTGGCAGGTTGGCGAAAAAGTTTGGCGCATGGAGTTCCAAACAGAAAAACAAACGCTCAAGGAATTGGGCATCATCAGCCTGTCGGATTTGTTGAACCAACAAGCCGCGCTATGGCATTACCTGACGCATGACTGGCTGCGCCTATCCATTCCCAACCCCAATGACACCAAGCGGGATCGCTGGCCTAACCATGCGCTGTGGGACGCCATTGCCGGGGTGTATGCCCTGCCCCTCGACCAGCCGCGTTTACAACGGTTCAGGCCAGCACGCCTGCCCGCCGATGAACTGCTGTTCGTACATGGATTGGGTGGCCTCACTTCCTTCATGGCAAGCAGAGGTATTGAAGATTTCGGCGAGGGGTTGGGTGAATATCTCGTGCAGGCCAAGGAATTCCACGCCAGCAAAGGGGAGCCGTTCCAAAGCTACGTCGGGCGCAAGGTAAAAGCCAAGGCTAGAAAATACAACACCATCGAGAACCAAAAAAACATGGTTGGTGCGTCGCGCAGATTACAGGAAGAAGCTGAAGCCTACCAGCGTGAGAAGGATGGCGATGATGGAGACGCTTAATCTTGAACAGGCCGCCCGTTTTCTCAAGCTGCATCCCGAAGAATTGCGCCGCCGTGCCAAGACTGGCCGTGTGCCTGGGAGCAAACCCGGCAAGTGCTGGGTGTTCATCGAACCTGACCTTGCTGATTACCTGCGTTCGCTTTATGCTTCACCTCGGCAAGCGTTGCGAGTGACTCTTGGAAAGGAGGTTTCACCATGTCACTCAAAAGACGCGGTAACACGTGGCACATTGACTTTGTTACGCCATCCGGTGAACGCATTAGATGCGCTGCTGGCACTGCCGACAAAACCCAAGCGCAAGAATTGCACGACAAGCTGAAAGCAGAATCGTGGCGCGTTGTGAAACTGGGAGAAAAGCCCAGGCGTACTTGGGATGAGGCGGCCTATAAATGGCTGATGGAAACCCAGCATAAAAAATCACATCAACAGGATGTGTCGCAAGTTCGCTGGCTCCAACAGTTTTTTAGGGGCATGTTTCTCGACGAATTGTCGCGGGACGTAATCGCCAAGGTAGGCGAATTGAAGCTGAGCAAAACGACTCCGGCAACAAGCAACCGTTTGCTCGCTCTGATTCGCTCCATCATGCGCAGGGCAGCTCTTGATTGGGAGTGGATAGACAAACCCCCTCTCATAAAGCTGTATCGTGAACCGAAACGGCGTGTGCGTTACTTGACTGCGGAACAGGCGCAAGCACTTCTCCAAGAGCTGCCGGATCATTTGGCAGATATGGTGAGGTTCTCGCTGGCAACGGGGTTAAGGCGGGCAAACGTAACAAAGCTGGAATGGTCGCAAGTGGATATTGCGCGGCATGTTGCGTGGATTCATGGCGATCAGGCAAAAGCGGGAAAGCCGATTCATGTCACGTTGAATGTAACGGCGCTGGACGTGTTGACCAAACAGATCGGGAAACACTCAAGGTGGGTTTTTACCTTCAGAGGCAATCCGATTACACAGGTCACCACCAAGGCGTGGTACAAGGCATTAGAACGTGCAGGGATTGAAAATTTCCGCTGGCATGATTTGCGGCACACTTGGGCGAGTTGGTTAACTCAAAAAGGTGTACCGCTCAACGTGATTCAGGAAATGGGTGCGTGGGAGTCGGCGGAAATGGTGAGGCGTTATGCTCACCTGGCGCCGGAACAGTTTGCACAGCACTCCAAGGTCATAGATGACGTGCTCAATGGCACAAATATGGCACAGCAGAAATAAAAAGGAGCTAGCAGATTGCGCTAACCCCTTGTTTATTGGTGCTGATGGCGCGAATCGAACGCACGACCTACTGATTACGAATCAGTTGCTCTACCGACTGAGCT